>JAGXGY010000015.1 GCA_024636505.1 Methylobacter sp.
CGTGCGCGGATTGATTCAGGCATGACAACTTGTTTTGCCTGCACGCTCAACACCCGTTGACCTGTTGGAATCATCATTTTATTAAACTGATAATTTTTAAACCAGACCGCAAGACGAAAACCCAATAATAAAACCACTATGATTAAATAAAACAAAGGTTCGGCCAGATTGCCTTTGAGTTGCCAGTAATAATGAATAATGGCGGCAACCGCTGCAATATAAATAAAGCGATGGAGTTTTTTCCAGGTTTTACCCATGCGCTTTTTAGCCCATTTTGGCGAGCTAAGTGCCAATAAAAAAACAATGAGGTAAGCCAGCACCCCAAACCAGAGATAAGTGCTTTCCATAATATCAATACCGATCATACGCCAGGCCAGGGCATGATCTACCAGCAAATAAGCGAGTACATGCAAGGTTGCATAAAAGAAAGCATACATCCCCAACAGTTGCCGATAATTGGCCATGCCCCGCCATTTTGTCATCGTTTGAATCGGCGTAACAGCCAGTGTCAGCCATAAAAAACGTAACGACCAATCCCCCAGGCGAATATGCAGCGCCTGAATGGGATTTGATCCGAGATGATTAAACGCAATGTCGATCAATATCCATAGCAAGGGGATTAAGCAAGCGACAATAGTTAACGACCGCAAACGGTTAAGTCGTAGAACCATCAGAAAAAATGCCGCAAGTCCATGCCGCTATACAATGACGCGACTTGCTCGCCATAGCCGTTAAATAATTCAGTTTGTCGACGCGGAGTAAAAAAACCGCTGCCTAATTGGCGTTCGCTGTTTTGGCTCCAGCGTGGATGGGCAACAGCAGGATTTACGTTAGAGTAAAAGCCGTATTCGTGGGGTGCAAATTTATTCCAGGTGGTGATGGGCGGTCTTTTTAATAACTCAATCTTTACAATCGCTTTAATGCTTTTAAAGCCGTATTTCCAGGGCACCACCAAACGCAAGGGCGCGCCATTTTGTTTTGGCAGAATATCGCCGTACATGCCAACGGCCAATATTGTCAAAGGATGCATGGCTTCATCAATACGCAAACTTTCGACATAAGGCCATTCCAGCATCGCATGATGCTGTTGCTTGGGCATTATGTCGGGTTGATACGTCGCCGTAAATTTGACAAAGCGTGCCGTTGACAAAGGTTTGACCGTTTTTAATAAACTGCCCAGAGAAAAACCGACCCAGGGTACAACCATAGACCAAGCTTCGACACAACGAAAACGATAGATAGACTCTTGTAGCGTCTGCTGACGCAGAATGTCTTCCAAATAATAGCTACCCGATTTTTCGACTTCACCGCTTATCTCTATAGACCAGGGATCGGTGGTTATATTTTGCGCCAGCACCGTGGCATCTTTTTTATTAAATGCGAACTCATAATAGTTGGTGTAATTTTTAATGAGCTCAGCAGGCGTCGGCGTTAAAGCGTCGAGAGAAAAATTGCTTTTCGGTACATCCGCCCAAATCGACTCCTTGTTATTAGCCGATACAGACGAAATACCCGCACCGGTAAGCGTAGTCGCCAACATCGCTTTAATTAGCTGACGGCGCTTGTTAAAAACCAAGGGGTCGGTAATCTCACTGGCAGGAATATCTTTTGTTGTTTTAATGATCATCACTCAGGTATTTATTATCTTTTTCCCTTGGGAATCCAGCTGAATAATTTTCTGATTTTAATTTCAGTAATAAAGGCCAGTGAAAACAGCTGGATAAAATTTTCAGCCTCAATTAAATCGAGTCCAATATGTTCAGGAACCCGTTCTTTTCGAGTTCCGAACACACGATCCCAGAATGAAAAAACAACGCCGTAATTACTATCGTGTTCTTGGCGTAAGGTCGAATGGTGGGTTCGGTGTAATGACGGAGTAATAAATACTTGCGAAATAGCCGCTTCGTTCGGAACGCGAATATTGGCGTGATGAAAAAATATGAAAAACAGCTCAATAATCTCAATAGAAAGTACCAGATAGGCATTGACGCCAATAACGACGACAAATACGCATTTGTAAATAACTTCCAGCAATAAATCGAAAACGTGAAAACGAAAGCCGGTAGAAACATTAAAACCTTTATCGCTATGATGCACTTTATGAAATCGCCATAAGTACTCGTATTTGTGACTGGCAACGTGCCAAATATAAATGGCCAGATCAAAAAAAGCGAACGCCAGCAACCATTTGATCGGGCCGTTATCCAAACCGCTTAATAAGCCGTAAGAGGCAAATTGCTGGGCGACAAGAAACAATGACGATGCTCTTAATACCGTTAGAATCACATTATTGACTAAAAAGGCGGTGGTATTGGTTACCAACGATTCTTTGTAAACCTTCAGAGGAAATTGACGGTAAGGATGACGCTTCTCAATGACTAACAATAAAATAAAAGCCAGTATCGCAAGACCGAATAAGGCCTCATTAAAAAACAGGCCGCCACTGGTATTCACATGTTCAGTCGAGCTCATAAACGTACCTTTAATTGCATCAGGGGGTATTCAAGCGGTTATTTATTCGGCGTGGCATTTAACAAATCGTTTAATTCTTTAATTTCATTGTTAGCGTTAACCTGTTCGGTTATATCGTACTGTACGCCCAGATAATAAATAACCCGATGTTTTCTATCGAACAAAGGCGTTATTTTCAAACGATTGAAAAATAATGTACCGTCTTTTTTATAATTATGTAAGGTCACTTCAACAGATTCATGATTTTTCATGGCTTCGGCAATCTGATAACGTCCGGGCTGCTCTCTATCTTCGCCTTGAAGAAACCGGCAATTGTGACCGATAATTTCTTCTTGGTTATAACCTGTTAAACGTTCAAAGGCTTTATTGGCATAAACAATGGGAGAGTCGTCTAAATCCGGATCAGCTAAAGTTACACCATTAACGCACTCATCTAAAATAGCGGACAGTACTTGCGGAATAAGGCCACTATCTTTTTCAACAATAAAAGGCATAATTAAACTCCAATGTTTTTGATAATTACAAATAAACTATAGGTTAATAGGTATCAACGTCGACTAAATTTTTAATGTTTTCAACGGTGTTTTCTGCGCCCTCTTCAATCGCAGAACGTATCAGTTTCTGAAATGGGCGCATAAAGACATCAATTTCAGATAGTTCAAAACGAAAAGTCAAACGCGTGGCTTGTTGTTCGCTACCTTCTAATAAATAACTGTGTATATACGGCTCAGTCAAACCTTTAAAAATAAGTTTCATCGAGGGTTGATAATCGGTTATTTCAAAAATCGATTCGACTTTTGAGCCATTGTCTTCACGAATTTGTTTGGCTTTAGAGCCGACAAAAACCTCTTTACCGTCCAAGGGTTCAAATTCAACAACCTCTACCGCCCATTTAGGGTAGTTGTCATAAAAATGCTCACCCATATAAGAAAAAACATCTTGAATCGATTTGTTGATCTCAATGCTCGCTTCACCAGCAATTGGCTTGGATGAATCAAACGAAAATTTAATTTGCACTGCAATACCACTCCCCGTTGAAATAACTATTCAACTTAAATGTTGTTATTTTCCGATGCTATCAGCGGCGATATTATTAGGCTCATTTTTATACATGAGCCTTTATTTTAGGTCAATGCTGTTTAACCTATTGATACAAATTAACGTCGTAAAACCCAAGCAAAAAGAACGTCATTTTATGGTGACCAAACTGATTCGCGCAGAAAATGCAGATATTATTGCTTGCGAGTTGGAAGCCGTCATCAACAACAATATCTACGAAATAGAGTGGCAGGCGCTTAAAGATTCATCTTGTTGGCTGATGGGTTGGCAATAATCTCAGCTATTTCTCGAGCGATATTGCTCAAAGACATCAATCAGCAGTAGGTCGCCTTATTCCGGCCTACCCGGTTACATGCTGCTTCCGCTTCCAGACATCCGGCGTTAATAACCTAACCCTGCTCTAACGACTATTCTGGACGCCTGTCGAGCAGGCAAATAAGCCGCCAGCAGTGCCAGAATCAGTACAAAGCCTAACCAGAATCCTACCGATACCAGGGAAAAAACAAAATCCAGCTCTATGCCCAGCATCGTCGTGCCCAGTTGTTTGGCCAACGGTTCGGCGACCGCAAAGGCGAGCGGAATGCTGATCAGCCACGCCAAACAACCATGAAATAAACCTTCGAGCATGAATAATTTAAAAATAGCTGACGAGCTGGCGCCGATGGCGCGGAGTACGCCGATCTCCCGGGTGCGTTGCAACACGCCGATTGCCAGCGTTCCTGACAGGCCAATCCCGCCGACAGCGGCAATCATGACCGCCAGTCCCAGCAACATGCGGGTCATCGGGCGGAACTGGTTTTCGGCAAACCGGCGTTGTTCCAGTTTGGCCAGCGTGGTGTAAAAATCCAGTTTGATGTGTTGTTGTCCGAAGGCGGTTTTTAACGCATCGACATAGGTTTTTTCTTCCGCCAGGGAATGAATGTCGGCGGACAGTAGCGCAAACGCATGCTTGTGCCCGTTCAGGCTATCCGGCTGCGTGGCGCTTAACGGCGCATACACCGCTTCCACCGCATAGCCGGAACCGGCAAAGCTGCGATACAAACCGATGACCTGCCAAGCGCTGCCCGCTTGCCGCATCAATTTGGCGTTAACGCTGTCGCCAACCTGTATGCCGTTGAGTTCGGCAGTTTCGGCATTAATGACCAGCCGCTGTTGCCGGTCGTCGCTTGGCTCAAACCAGCGTCCGGCGACGATCAGCGGGCGGTACAGTGTGCTGCCTGCGGGCAGTCCGATCATTTGCAGGCCCAGGCTTCCGGCTTGCCGAATCGACTGCTCGCCCTGTAACAGCTCGACAGGCAGGCGCTGCCAAAATTCCACGGCGGCGGTGGGCGAGACAGTGCGCACGATGTCGTTGACCAGATCGGTAGACTGGTCTTGGGCAAAGCCGATACGGACCGCATAGCGGCTGCGCGCCAGCTCGTTATCCAGGGTCAGTTTAACCGAGGCCATCAGGCTGATGATGACGATGAACAGCACACCGGCAATAATCAGCACGCTTTGCGTCCACAGCAAACGCGCTTTGCGGCGCAACAAATTGCCCAGCGCGACCGCGTAAAGTGTCGGCAAGCAGGCGGCTACGCTGCGTTCCAGCCAGCGGTCAAAGCCGCCACTGACAAAATCCGCGCCCAGTCCGTAGCTGGCAATGGCCTGGCGCACCGACATCGACGCGCCTTTCCAAATCGGCCACAATGCCGCCAGCAACGGCGCGATGAGTCCGCCTGCACTCATCAATATCAGCGCTTGCTTGGAATAAACAAAGCCGTTCAGCTCGATATTGAACACATCCAATAGCCAGCGGCTGCTGTAAAAAGCGCCCGCCCAGCTTAACGGAATAGCGATTAATAACGCGATCAACGACAGGATAAATACTTCGGACAAATAGATGCCGGCGATGGTCGAACGGGGCGCGCCCAGCGATTTCATGATGCCGATCTGGTCGGTTTGCTGGGTAATCAATGCGGCCACGGTGTTTAAAATCAGCACCGAACTCAAAGCCAGCGACGCCCACGCCATCACCGTCAACACCAAATGGATGCCGGAAAAAATCGCCCGTCCCCAATGCCGGTCGGGATGTTGCAATAAGGTGGCGTTGACCGCGATGCCCGATGCCGCCAGTTGTGCGCGGATTTTTGCGGCAACGGCGCGGGCTTTTTCCTCGCTGTACGGCGCTGTTATTTGTACTAATAATTGCCGAAAGGTGTGCACCGGAATGCCGAAAAGGGGTGCCAATTCCGGCGCGATAAAAAAATGCAGTTGCCCGCCAAATGCGGGCGGTTTAACGAAAGGGTGGCGGATAATGCCGCCGATAGCCAGCTTTGTGCTGCCGTTGGCACTGGCAAATTCGATGTTGTCGCCAAAATTAAGCCCGGAAAATTGTGCCGACAGGCGCTCAATGGCAATACTGTTATCGCGAGGAAAATGGCCGGACACCACATCCATCCGGTCGTATTTTTGAGCCAGATAATCGCCCCGGAACAACACCGTTCCGGTTTGCCATTGCGCCGATGGAGACGTTTTAAATTGCGCGGTAACTTGCGTCAGAGTGTCGATACCGGCAACGCCATCGATGTTTTTGATGGCGTTGGCAACGGTAATATCGGCGTCCTGTCTCAGTATCAAATTAATGTGCGACGGTTGCGATTGCCGGTGTGCGCGATCCATGCTGCCCAGTTGCAAGTCCATCATGCCCAGCAAGGTACCGATCACAAACAAGCCTATCGCAATGCTGGAGATGGCCAGCGCGCTGCGGGATTTATGGCTGAGCAAATCGGCGCTGATTTTTTGCCGAAGATTGGCGTTAAGAAACATACTGTTATGGGTTTAGATACTGGTCGTCATGGATACGGCCATCATGAATGGCGATACGGCGCGAGGCGGTTTGCGCGAGTTCTTCGTTATGGGTGACGATCACCAGGGTTTTGCCTTGCTGCTGCAAGGTGGCAAACAGCGCGAACACCGCGTCGGCGGTGGCAGAATCGAGATTGCCGGTCGGTTCGTCGGCAACAATCAACGCCGGATCATTGGCCAGGGCGCGGGCGATGGCGGCGCGCTGCTGCTGTCCGCCCGACACTTGGCTGGGCAATTGTTTGGCCTGTGCGCTAAGGCCGACCAGATCAAGCAGATAACGCGCCCGTTGCAGACGTTCGCGCTTTGGCAGTGTGCCGACAAAATCCATCGGCAACAGGATATTTTGCAACAGGTTCAGCGAGGGCAATAATTGAAAAAACTGGAAGACAATGCCGACATGGCTGCCGCGCCACTTGGACAGTTGTTCTTCGCGCAAGCGGTGCAAGGCGCTGCCGTTGACCAGGACTTCTCCCCGGCAAGGCCGGTCGATGCCGGTCAACAGATTCAATAAAGTCGATTTGCCATTGCCGGAAGGGCCGACGATGGCGACAAATTCCCCGGCATTAATGGTCAGGCAAATATCATGCAAAACCGGCTGTTCGATCTGCCCTAGCGTATAAGCTTTATGAACGTGACTGAGTTGGATGATAGGGGACATGGCAAGAAGCATCTATAATGGCGTAATCCGAAAAACAGGGTAGATTCTACCACGCACTGATTTTAATCGCCGACCCGACAACATGACCTTGATACAATACTTTTGGCTGCTGCTGGGCAGCAGTTGGACGCTGCTGGAAATGGCTATCGTTTATAAAACCCGTGTGCCGTGCCAGCACTCGGAGCAACAAACATACCGTTCGGAAAAGTTGATTTGGGGCGTTGTTGCGGCCTCGCTAATTTTGGCCTTGGGAGTTAAACAACTGCATCTGTTGGTGTTGCCGATGGCTTATCTGCCGCGTCAGGCTATCGCGCTGGGCTTATTGACCATCGGCCTGGGCTTGCGCTTTTATGCAGTCCTCAGTCTGGGGCGTTTTTTCAGCACCACCGCAATGACCCAATCCCGGCATATTTTGATCGATCACGGCCCTTATCATTGGATACGTCATCCGGCTTACACCGGCCTGTTAGTCGGTTTTTTTGCGGCGGGATTGGCAATGGGCGATCTGCTGGCAATCCTGTTGCTGCTGTGTCCGCTGGCCTATGTGCTTAATCAGCGCATTCTGGTTGAAGAACAGGGACTGATAGAACATTTCGGCCCGATTTATGGCGATTATTGCGCGCGTACCCGGAAACTGATTCCCTGGCTTTACTAAAATTTTTTACGTCTATACTAACCCCACTCGTCAAACCTTAAGAATCCCCTATCCATGTCTGAAAAAAAACATATTGTCATCGTCGGTGCCGGACCCGGCGGCCTGTGCGCCGGAATGCTGTTAAGCCGATGCGGCTTTAACGTCACTATTTTCGATAAAAATGCCGAAGTCGGCGGGCGTAACCGGCCGATTCGTCTGGGCGAATTTGTTTTCGATACCGGCCCGACTTTTTTGTTGATGAAGCACGTACTCGATGAAATGTTTGCGCACTGCGGCAAAAATAGCGCCGATTACCTGGACTTCATTAAACTCGATCCGATGTATCGGCTGTTGTTTTCCGACCGCGCCGTCAATGTGTATTCCGACCGCGACAAAATGCGCGCCGAATTAACCGGGGCTTTTGCCGAAGGCAGCGCAGGTTATGACGCTTATTTGCAACAGGAAGGACAGCGCTTTGAAAAACTGTACCCTTGCATACAACGCGACTACAGTAGCCTGAAAGCCTTTTTTTCGCTGGATTTGCTGCGCGCCTTGCCGTGTCTTGCCCTCAATCACAGCGTTTTTTCCAATTTGGGCAAATACTTTAAAGAAGAAAAAATGCGCCTGGTATTTTCCTTTCAATCCAAATACTTGGGCATGTCGCCGTGGGATTGTCCGGCGCTCTTTACCATGCTGTCTTATCTGGAACATGAATACGGCATTTATCATGTCAAAGGCGGGCTGAATAAAATTGCCGCCGCGATGGCAGAAGTCATCACCGAACAAGGCGGGATCATTCACACCGGCACGGCGGTTGAATCGTTGCTGATTAAAAACAAGGTGGTGAGCGGCGTGCGTTTGCAGGACGGCAGCGAAATTGCCGCCGATGAAGTCGTAGTCAATGCCGATTTTGCCTACGCGATGACAAATCTGGTCGAACCGACCGAATTAAAGCGCTACAGCCCTGAAAAAGTGAAAAAGCTGGAGTATTCCTGCTCGACCTTCATGCTGTATCTAGGGCTGGATACCCGTTACGATTTGCCGCATCACAGCATCGCGTTTGCTGAAGATTACACCACCAACATCAAAAATATTTTCGGTAATAAAATCCTGAGCAAAGATTTCTCGTTTTATGTGCAAAACGCCTGCGTCAGCGATGACACGCTGGCGCCGACCGGAAAATCGGCGCTGTATGTGCTGGTGCCGATGCCCAATAACGACAGCGCTATTGATTGGCAAAGCGTCTGTGCCGAGATGCGCGAGCAAGTGCTGGATACGCTGGAAACGCGGCTGAATTTAACCGGTATCCGCGAACATATCGAATGCGAAAAAATCATCACCCCGCAGACCTGGGAAACTGACGAGCATGTGTTCAAAGGCGCGACCTTCAGCTTGTCGCATAAATTCAGCCAGCTGTTGTACTGGCGACCACATAACCAGTTCCAAGAACTTGGCCAGTGTTATCTGGTCGGCGGCGGCACTCATCCGGGTAGCGGCTTGCCGACCATTTATGAATCGGCGCATATTTCCGCGAAACTGATTTGCCAAAAACATGGTGTCAGTTTTGGTCTGGCCTCATGAGTGAGGCTTTAACCGCCATTTCGGCGCTGAATGAACAGACGTTAAAAACCTATCCGATCAGCAGCGCCGATGACATCAACGCGGCCATGGCTGCCGCCAAACGCGCCGCCGCTGTCTGGTCGCAAACTGCTGTCAAACAACGGCTTAAGCAGTTGGCGCAGTTGGAAAGCGTCATTGTGGCTGAAATGGACAACATCACCGAGGTGATTAGGGCGGCAACCGGCAAGGTAAAAACCGAAGTCTTGCTCGGTGAAATCTATCCGGTGCTGGCTTTGTTGCGTTATTACCGACAAAACGCCGCGCACATTCTCGCCCCATGTCCGGTACAGACTTCGCCGCTGTCATTTCCGCAGGCCAGCGCTATGATTGAGCGCCGCGCTTATGGCGTGGCGGCGATTATTTCACCGTGGAATTTCCCGTTTCAGCTGACCTTAAGTCCGCTGTTGACCGCGCTGATCAGCGGCAATGCCGGTATTTTTAAAATGTCCGAATTGAGCCTGCCGGTCGGCGAACTGATCATGGACTTATTGGCCCGCTTGGCCTTGCCCGAAGCGCTGGTGCAGCAGGTCATCGGTTTGGCGGCAACTGGCGAAAAATTAATCGATGCCCGCCCCGATCTGGTGTTTTTTACCGGCAGTGTCAATGCGGGCCGTGCAGTCATGGCAAGAGCCGCGCAACATCCGATACCGGTGATTTTGGAACTGGGCGGCAAGGATGCGATGCTGGTGTTCGCCGATGCCAACCTGAAGCGGGCGGCGAAAGCGGCGATGTATGGCGCGTTCAGCAATAGCGGGCAAGTCTGCGTGTCGGTCGAACGCTGTTATGTGGAAGCCGCCTGCTATCAGGCCTTTGTCGATTTGCTTAAACAGGCGGTGGCCAAAGTGACGGCCTCCGATGTGGGCGGACTGACGACAGTGCAGCAATTCGCCGTCATCGAAGCTCATTATAATGATGCGCTGGCCAAAGGGGCGCAAGCGTCATCGTCGTTGCGACTCGAAGGCCGTTATGTACAGCCGGTGGTGTTGTGGAATGTGAGCCAGGACATGCTTATCATGCGTGAAGAAACCTTCGGGCCGTTGTTGCCGGTGATGGCGTTTGATGCCGAGCAACAGGCGGTAGACTTGGCCAATGACAGCGATTTCGGCCTGAACGCCAGCGTTTGGAGCCAAGACATCAACAAGGCCGAACGCGTCGCCCGGCAATTACAGGTCGGCAACTGGGCGGTCAATGATGTGATCAAAAATATCGGCCATGCCGGTTTGCCGTTCGGCGGCGTTAAAAACAGCGGTTTTGGCCGTTACCACGGCGCCGAAGGCTTGCGCCAATTTACTTACACTGTGGCCGGAATGACCAGCCGCAGTCGCCTAAACAACGAGCCCAACTGGTTTCCGTATTCCGATCGCCGCTATTTGGACATGCGCGGTTTTATGGATGTGCTGTTCGGCAGCGGTTTGTTGTATCGACGGATTGCCGGAAATTGGCCTGAATTGCAGGCATTCCGAGGCTATGCGTCGTTGAATTTACGCCAGCACTGGCATAATTTACTGATTCTGATATTTAAAAAATCTATCGGCTGAGCCGGATAAACTCAGGCTTACGCTTTCTACAATGAGATGATTCAATGAACAATAACAATAAACCCCACATCGTCGTTATCGGTGCCGGACTGGGCGGTTTGTCCGCCGCCATTTCGCTGGCAACCGAAGGCTTTAGCGTCGATTTGCTGGAAAAAAACGACAAAGTCGGCGGCAAGCTGAATGTGCTGGAAAAAGACGGTTTCAGCTTTGATTTAGGCCCGTCGATCCTGACCATGCCGCATATTTTCCACAAGCTGTTCGAGCGCGCCGGTAAAAATATGGATGATTATGTCAGCATAGAAAGCGTCGAACCGCATTGGCGCAATTTCTTTGAAGACGGCAGCACGCTGGATTTAAGCTCTGATCCGGCGCTGATGAAACAGCAACTGGACAAGCTCGGCCCGAATACCGCTAACGAATTCGAGCAGTTTTTGGCCTATTCGAAAAAACTGTGCGAAGTGACCGAAGAAGGTTATTTTGCTCAAGGCCTGGATTCGTTCTGGGAATTGCTCAAGCACTATGGCCCGGTTAAAAGCTTGCAGGAATTTGATATATTTCGTTCGATGGATCAGGGCGTCAGGCGCTTTATTAAAGACCCGAAGTTGGTCGAGGTGCTGAATTACTTTATTAAATACGTCGGTTCCTCGCCATACGATGCCCCGGCGCTGATGAATTTATTGCCGTATATCCAGTTCGGCTACGGGCTGTGGTATATCAAAGGCGGCATGTACGGCATGGCGCAAGGCTTGCAAAAGCTGGCGCTGGAGTTGGGCGTGACCATCCGGGTTAATGCCGAAGTTGCAGAAATTCAGCATCATGGCGGCCGCGCCACTGCGGTGCGCTTGGCCGATGATAGCGTGATTGCGGGCGATATTGTCGTGTCCAATATGGAATTGATACCGGCTTATCAGCAGCTTTTTACCGGTATGGACAAAGAAATCCGCCGCATAGAAAAGTTTGCCCCAAGCTGTTCGGGGCTGGTGTTGCATCTGGGCGTCGATAAAATTTACCCGCAACTGGCGCATCATAATTTCTTTTATTCCGATCATCCGCGCGAACATTTCAAGGCGATATTCCATGACCATCGCTTGTCGGAAGACCCGACCATTTACCTGGTGGCGCCGTGCAAATCCGACCCTAAGCAAGCGCCGGATGGCTGCGAAATCATTAAAATCCTGCCGCATATCCCGCATCTTGACCCTGAAAATCCGTTACAGCCGGAAGATTACGCCGCGATGCGCGAACGGGTGTTGCTTAAACTCGAACGCATGGGTTTGACCGATTTACGCCAACATATCGTCTGTGAAGAAAGCTGGACGCCGCTTGATATACAGGAAAAATATTATTCCAATCAAGGCTCTATTTACGGCGTTGTTGCCGACCGCTTTAAAAACCTGGGCTTTAAAAACGCCCAGCGCAGCAAGGTGTTAAACAATCTGTATTTTGTCGGCGGCAGTGTCAATCCGGGCGGCGGCATGCCGATGGTGACCTTATCGGGACAGTTGGTACGGGATAAAATTTTGGCTGATCTGGGTTCATCTAAATGCTAATGACCGGGTTACAAACCCGGTCGTAATAAAACAGTTTCACCGCTACCGTATTCATTTCTTGACCGAAGATGGGGACGGGGGAAACCGGCTTCGTCGATGCGGATTTACTCGAGCGCCACTTACCCGGGCACGAACCGACGATCGAATACTTTTTGTGCGGCCCCCCGCCTATGATGGACATCATTGAACCGATTCTGGTCGCTCGCGGAGCCGCTCTCAACCGGATTCACTCCGAACGCTTCAATCTGGTCTAAAGGAATTCCCGATGCTGCATATTCAAGCCCGTCACGCCGGTACTGTCACCGCTATCCTGCTGATAATTCTGGCGCTGGTTTTGGCCGGATTGCGTACCGGCAATATAAATCCTGGCGAATGGCCGGGTATTCTAGCCGGTTGGAGCAATGCTTATCTTGCAGAATATCGTCAATTAACGCGATAAGACTGATGCCTTATTTCCATTCCACCAGCGAATCTATAGACGATTGAACCCAGATGGGTTCATCCGCTTTGCTTCTGTCGGCTGTAATACCCAAATTCAATTCAAGCGCACCCAGTGTGGAAATCATCGTCAATTCCGAAGTAACTTGCTCCAACTGTTCCAGCTGTCCCAGCAATTCCAACAAATCGGTTTGATTAATATTTTTTTTAAATTTCCTCATGATTTTCAATCAAGAATAATAAAAGGGCAAGCCCTGTTTTCCGTTGACATCCTCCCCGCCCTAAAGAACGGGGATTCCTACTGCTAGACGCTTATGCCCAAGCGCGAGAATGTTCTTTGCCGCATTCATATCTCTATCATGCGTAGTGCCACACTCGGCACAAGTCCACTCTCTTATTCCAAGC
>JAGXGY010000016.1 GCA_024636505.1 Methylobacter sp.
AGGCACCCCAATCATCGGTGTAATAACGGGCAATGTTGAACGGTTGAAGCAATGTCTTGAGTTGCTTGAAGACCTCATCTTTACGCCTACCAAAGACATACGCCAGTATGGTGCTGGTTGCATGATCAATTGCGTACCACACCACATAAGACCATTGTTCGTCCATTTCGGCTTCACAGAAGGCTTCTAGCCTAACTTCCATAACTCCTGACGCAGCAAGTGTATTAACAATAGGGTTTACCTGTGTAAGCAGGTTTTGCTTTTTTTTAGCGTGTTGATCACGGTGTTTTTGTTAATCCCCAGCACCCGCCCAGTATCACGAATACTACTGCCATTGATCGCCATCTCTACCACTTGGCGTTTGACTCCTGGCACATAGGCCTTATAGCGATAATCAAGAAGGAATGTCTTAGTTAAACAATCTTCATTCTGGCATCGATAACGTTGTGTTCCTTGCTCTGTGCGACCGGACTTTGTAACTTGGCTGCTGCCGCACTCGGGGCAGACGATTTCTTGATAGCATGTCATACGGCTAATAATACAACAAACTACAGATTTAACCCATTACCGTTACTTTTTGCAGTAAGCACACTTTTTTCGTTTAATCCCTTCTTCTTTGATAAACGTTTTGTAATCTTCGTTACCTATACAATTTAAACAAACATATGGTTGAGAGTTATTTTTCATGACGATTTTTTAATTCCACATCCCAATATGCTGCTAAAACGTCGGGCAACGAAAAGCAGTTGCCCGACCTACCCAATCAACTATAAACCGGAAACCGCGCACAAAGATTGCTGACTTTGTCGCGCACCGTGGCGATTACGCTGTCGTCTTCGATGTTTTCCATCACGTCGCACATCATGTGGGCGATTTCGATCATTTCCGCCTCTTTAAAGCCGCGTGTGGTCGGCGCGGGGGTACCGACGCGGATGCCGCTGGTGACAAACGGCGATTGCGGGTCGTTAGGCACGGCGTTTTTGTTGACGGTGATATGCGCTTTGCCCAAGGCTGCGTCGGCCGCTTTGCCGGTGATGCCTTTGGCGATTAAGGAAACCAGCATCAAGTGGTCGTCAGTGCCGCCGGAAACTACGTCGAAACCGCGTTTCATGAATACGGCGGCCATGGCTTGGGCGTTTTTAATGACCTGTTGCTGATAAACGCGAAACTCCGGCTGCATGGCTTCTTTAAAGGCGACGGCTTTGGCGGCAATCACGTGCATCAACGGGCCGCCCTGAATGCCGGGGAAGATGTTGGAGTCGAATTTTTTCTCCAGTTCCGGGTTGCTTTTGCATAAAATCAGGCCGCCGCGCGGGCCCCTCAAGGACTTATGCGTGGTGCTGGTGACCACATCGGCAAAAGGCACGGGGTTAGGATATAAACCGGCGGCAATAAGACCTGCGACATGCGCCATGTCGACAAACAGGTAAGCTCCTACTTGATCGGCGATGTCGCGGAAGCGTTGCCAATCCCAGATACGCGAGTAGGCGGAAAAACCGGCAACGATCACTTTAGGTTGGTGCTCCAGCGCCAGGGCTTCAACTTGCGCGTAATCGATTTCGCCTGTTTCCGGGTGCAGGCCGTATTGGATAGCGTTATAGATTTTGCCGGAGAAGTTGGGTTTTGCGCCGTGGGTTAAATGGCCGCCGTCAGCCAGGCTTAAGCCCAGAATAGTATCGCCAGGTTGAATCAGGGCCATAAACACCGCCATGTTGGCTTGCGAGCCTGAATGCGGTTGTACGTTGGCGTAATCGGCGCCAAATAATTCTTTGGCGCGGTCGATGGCCAGTTGCTCGGCTTTATCGACAAATTCGCAGCCGCCGTAGTAGCGTTTGCCGGGATAGCCTTCGGCATATTTGTTGGTCAGCTGCGAGCCTTGCGCTTCCATAACCCGTGGGCTGCAATAGTTTTCGGAGGCGATCAGTTCGATGTGGTCTTCCTGGCGTTGGCGTTCTTGTTCGAGTGCCTGGAATAATTCGTCGTCGAAGCCTTGGATAGTCATTGATTTGTTAAACATGGTGTTCTCCTGGATTAATATTTTTTTATTTTAAGTGTAGGCTGGATCAGCAATATTTGCAGGTCGGCGACATTGGTGCCTGTCGCGCCGGTCATCAGTAAGTCGCCGGACGCTTTTAGGGCGGTGTAGGAATCATTATTTTCAAGCAGATCGATTGGATTGATACCCGCTTGGGTCATGCGTTTGAGTGTGTCTGGATCGACGCTGCCGCCGGCCGTATCGGTGGGGCCGTCGCGGCCGTCGGTGCCGCCGCTGAGGAAGGCCCAGTTGCCGGTTAAGCGGTGTTGTTCTGCGGCCAGCGCAAAAGCCAACGCCATTTCCTGATTGCGACCGCCGCGCCCGTTGCCTTTCAGCGTGACCGTGGTTTCGCCGCCCGCCAATAAGGCTATCGGTTTGTTGGCGGTTAATGTTTTGGCATGAACCGCCAGTTTTTCGGCTTCTTCCCTGGCTTCGCCGTATAAGCGATCGCTGTACAGTTCGGTCTCGTAACCCAGATTCCGGGCGGCTTGCAGCATTGCCTTGACGCTGATGGCGTTGCTGCCGACCAAGGTATGTCTCGTGGTTTTAAAAATGTCGTCGTCCGGTTTGGGTGTTTCGGCGATAGCGCCCAGTCGGCCTTGTTGCAGGTATTGTCGAACCTTGTCCGGCACCTGCTGCCAAATGCCTTTGGTTTTAAGAACATCGATCGCATCGGCGTAAGTGCTGTCGTCAGCGACAGTGGGGCCGCTGGCGATGGCGCTTAAATCATCACCCAGTACATCGGATAAAATGAGCGCGTGTAAATGGGCGGGAGCCGCAAGCTTAGCCAAGCCGCCGCCTTTAAGTTGCGACAAATGTTTGCGCACGCAGTTGATCTGGTTGATGGCAGCGCCCGAGGCCAGCAGCAAATCGGTGGTGGCGATTTTTTCCTGCAGGCTGATTTGGCCGGCAGGGTAGGGAATCAGTGCTGAGCCGCCGCCGCTGATCAGTACCAAAATAAGTTCATTGCATTGCGCCTGTTGCACTCGCTCGGCAATCAGTTGCGCGGCTTTAAGTCCGGCGGCATCGGGTAAGGGATGTCCCGTACCGAATACGTCGATATTATCGATGCTTATTATATTTTCATAGTTGGTAACGGCTATGCCTCTGCCCGCCATCATTCCGTCAGGAATGATTTCTTGAGCTGCTTTTGCCATCGCGCAGGCGGCCTTGCCGAACGCGATCAGATGAACTTTTGAGTAAGGGTCGAATAGCGCCGGAACAAGATGGCGCTTAACCGCCAGATACGGATCGGCTGCCGTTACGCCTGCCTGAAAAATGCTGAGGGCATCTTGTTTCATCAAGGTTTCAATTGGCTCGATGCGGCGCGATTCAGGCCATGTCCTTAGCCAGCGCAAAGATGTTTTCCGCGTCGAAAATCTGTTTGTTGTCTTCAAACAATTTGGCGATGCAGGCGCGGTGTAGCGCCAGTTTTAACGAGCCGAAACCGATAGCGCCCCAGATGATTTTGCCGTCGCGCAGGTTGCCTTTGTCCATTACGTCGGTGCCGCCGATACCCAGAGGTGGTGTGGCGTTGGCATCGGCTATCATTTCGATGCGGGTGTTGTGTTGCCATTGTTTGGCGGTGAGCAGTTCTACGCCTGCCGCGCCGGTGGCGAAAACGATGTGGGCGTGCTCAATGGCTTTGGCGCGCGCCGCATTATCGACCGCCTCAACCGGAGTCAGTTCTACGCCAAAACGTGCTTTCATATTATTGCAGGCCTGAATGACGCGCTCCATTTTACGCCCGGTAATCGATACCTCGGCGCCTTCCATCGCCAACATGGCGGCGGCGCGCTGTCCGACCGGGCCGGTGCCGGCCAGCACGACGACGTTTTTACCGGCCAGTGTGCTGCTCGATGCCATTTTGGCAACAGCGGCGGCAGCGGTGGTGTTGCTGCCGTTGCTGTCGAGCATCACCGATACGTGAAAACCGGGGAAAAATTGTTTTTGCACCGCAATAAATAAAGCCTGTCCCGCTGCCATATCGCTGCCGCCAACAAAAATGGCTGTATTTTTTTTATCCTTGGGCGCGCGGGTAAACATCGTACCTTCCACCAAGGCGGTGATATTTTCCGGGGTCAATCCGCCATGCCCGATCACATGATCGGCTCCGCCGTCATAGGCGACAACTGTATCGAAAACTGAAGGGTGAGTGTCGGTATCGAATTGGAACAACAGTTTTTTCATTAACTTGCTCGTGATAGGTTGGTTTAGTCTGGTATGCGTGAAGACGATTATTAAACCGGATCATTATACTCGATAAACAAAACACTGCCTTATTTAGCCCGCCTCCTGTTTAGACGCCGCCTGCAATCTTGACGGGTGTTTTTTTTGATATGCTTGCTAGGAGAGGCTTATCTTCGTTATTATTTGTAAAAAGGAATTATGCTGTGGTTGTTAGACGCTGTCGATCGCTATGCTGATCCTGCGTAAATGACTGGAATGCGGTTGTCGGGAATGGGTCTGTTGCAATATTTTCCGGTTATCTTGTCTGGCTTTTATCAAAAATATAAAAAACTAAGGAAATATAGATGAAAACACCTATTCACATTGCCGTAACAGGCGCCGCAGGACAAATCAGTTATTCTTTGCTGTTTCGATTGGCTGCCGGTGCGTTATTGGGCAAGGAACAGCCGATCATATTGCATTTGCTTGAAATAACCCCGGCAATGAATGCCTTGCAAGGCGTCGTTATGGAGCTAAAAGATTGCGCTTTTCCGTTACTGCATCGTATTGAAGTCACAGACGACCCTAAAGTAGCCTTCAAAAATGTCGATTATGTGTTTTTGGTTGGTGCAAGACCAAGAGGACCGGGCATGGAGCGCAAAGATCTATTGGAAGTGAATGCGGAAATTTTTGCTGTTCAAGGTAAAGCGTTAAATGAAGTCGCCAGCAGAAAAGTGAAGGTTTTGGTGACAGGTAATCCGGCCAACACCAATGCCTTGATTGCATTAAGTAATGCGCCGGATTTAAAGCCGGAAAATTTTTCTGCCATGTCAAGATTAGATCATAATCGGGCCTTAAGTCAATTAGCGGAAAAATGTGGTGTTTTACCGGCTGATGTAAAAAACATGACTGTTTGGGGTAATCATTCGACGACGCAGTATCCGGACATCCATCATGCCAACGTTAAAGGGCAGGATGCCTTGTCTTTGGTTGACAAGAATTGGTATGTCAATGAATTTATTCCTATTGTTCAGCAGCGCGGCGCGGAAATTATCAAAGCCCGAGGGCAATCCAGCGCTGCATCGGCTGCAAATGCAGCAATAGGCCAGATGAAAACCTGGGCTTTGGGTACCGAGCCCGGCGACTGGGTGAGCATGGGAGTGCTATCGAATGGTGATTACGGCATTGAAGCCGGGCTGGTTTATTCCTTTCCGGTAACGGTAGTCGACGATCAATTTACTGTTGTAAGAGGCCTGGATATTAACGAGTTTAGCCTGCATAGAATGCGGGTTAGCGAGGCTGAATTAAAAGAAGAACGGGATGCGGTCAAGCATTTATTAAAATAAAAAAGCGGCTTAGCTTTCATGTTGAAAGTTATGTCGGCATTGCTAATAGCCTTTGACATCCACCCCCAGCTAAAGCAAGGAGATTCCTTAGTACAGCCCTCCATGCCCGAAGGGGACGACTCTGAAAGTCGTCTTAGTTCACACCATCTCAGTTACCCTGATGGCAGGAGATACGCAGCAACAGCGCATCCAACGACAAAAATTATAGATGATAACAAAGATAAATCAACAGCATTCTTACATTCCCGACCTGAAGGATGGGGCTTTACGGACTTCTCTGGTAAGAGGCTTCCTTGCCGGTTTTTAGGCTTATTGACAATAATCCGGTGAGCTGATACTTTGCCCCGCTGGCGCTCGGCCTATCTTCTTTAGGAGTGCTTTGTCAGATGCAGGGGTTGGTGTGGGTAATACGCAAGTTTTAAATGAGCGGTCGCTACAGTTATTGAAAACGCTGGTCGAGCGTTATATTAGTGATGGTCAGCCGGTGGGTTCACGGGCTTTATCAAAAGATTCGGATTTAAAATTAAGTCCGGCGACGATTCGCAATGTGATGGCCGATCTGGAAGATTTGGGTCTGTTGCATTCGCCGCATACATCGGCGGGACGGGTGCCTACAGTCAGCGGTTATCGCTTGTTTGTCGATTCCTTGTTGACGGTTAAGCCGTTGGAGTCGAAAGATTTATCCCGGCTGTATCAAGGCTTGTCGTTAAGCGATGACAGCAGTGATATGATCGGTGTCGCATCACGGCTGCTGTCGGAATTGACGCAGATGGCCGGAGTGGTGACCTTGCCTAAAAGAGAGCAGGTATGTCTGAGACATATCGAGTTTCTGTCTTTATCCAATACTCGTGTACTGGTCATTTTTGTTACCGATGAGCAGGAAGTTCATAACAAAATTATTCACACTTACAAAGTATTCAGCCCTGCGGAATTGCAGCAGGCAGCCAATTATTTAAATTCAATTTATGGCGGTCGCAGTCTCGATGCGGTGCGCAACGCCGTGTTAAAGGAGTTGCAGAAGGACCGGGAACGCATGGCAAATCTGTCTGGAATAGATTTGCATTTACCCGAAGAGTGTCGGGCAGGAAAGTCCGGCATGACTCAAGACATGTTGAATGCGGTCCAGATGGCGCAATTGGCTTTCGATCAGGATAACGACAAAAAAAAAGACGATTATGTGCTGACCGGCGAAACCAATTTGATGAATTTTTCCGATCTGTCGGATATGGAGCGATTAAAACAACTGTTTGAGGCATTCAGTCAAAAGCAGGGCGTTATTCATTTGTTGGATCAATGTATGAAAGCCGATGGCGTACAAATTTTTATCGGCGAAGAGTCCGGATATCGGGCTTTCGATCATTGCAGTCTGGTGACTTCATCGTATTCGGTCAGTGATGAAGTGGTCGGGGTGCTGGGCGTTATCGGGCCGACGCGTATGGCTTACCAGAAAATTATCCCGTTTGTCGATGTGACGGCAAAATTGTTGGGTGCCGCCTTGAATCCAAAATCAACGACCCCACTATAAGTAACATCTGTTTTTGTGCCGCGTGGCATGGATATTAATTTCAATGTTAAAGGAGCTATAAATAATGAGTACTGATCAGGAAACGCCTGAATCTCAGGTTGAAACTGCAAACGAAACGGTTGCAGAGCCGCCGCATACCGAGCTGGTTGAACACGAACTCTCGATTGATGAGTTGACGCAAGCATTGGCCCAGGCTGAGAAAAAAGCGCAGGAGAACTGGGACAAAGCGGTTCGCGCACAGGCGGAAATGGAAAACCTGAAAAGAAGAACCCAAAAGGATCTGGAAGATGCGCATAAATTTGCGCTCACGGGTTTTGCCAAAGAATTATTGCCGGTATTAGACAGTCTGATGTTGGGTTTGCAAGCGGCAATCGGCGATAGCGAGGACGTGAAAAAGTTCCGTGAAGGCAGCGAATTAACGATTAAGCAATTCGAATCAGTATTTGAAAAGTTTAAAATTGAAACAATCAATCCCATCGGTCAGCCGTTTAATGCTGAGCAGCATCAGGCTATGGCGATGCAGGTCGTAGAAGGCGCAGAGCCGAATACAGTGGTCAACGTTTTTCAAAAAGGTTATATGTTGAACGGGCGTTTGCTTCGCCCCGCCATGGTTTTGGTTGCCAAAGCGCCCGAAAAAAAGCCGACGGACAGTCCCGGTATCGATGAGCAGGCTTGAAATCAAATAAAGCAGCCTCATATTCGTAACAACTATTACTTTTTAAATAAATTCAAGTCTGGAGAACTCAATGGCTAAAATAATCGGCATAGATTTAGGAACTACAAACTCATGCGTTGCAGTGTTGGAAAACGGTGTAGCAAGAGTGATTGAAAACAGCGAAGGTGCGCGCACTACGCCTTCTATTATCGCTTTTAGCAGTGATGATGAAGTGTTGGTAGGGCAGTCGGCAAAACGTCAGGCCGTTACCAACCCCAAAAACACCGTATTTGCGATCAAGCGTTTGATCGGCCGTCGTTTTAAAGACGATGTCGTACAAAAAGACATCAAAATGGTGCCTTATAAAATCGTTGAAGCAGAAAATGGCGATGCCTGGGTTGAAGTGCACGGCAAAAAAATGGCGTCTCCCGAGATTTCAGCACGTATTTTGATGAAGCTCAAAAAAGACGCCGAAGCTTATTTAGGCGAAGAAGTCACCGAAGCGGTGATTACCGTACCGGCTTATTTTAACGACTCGCAACGTCAGGCAACTAAAGATGCCGGGCGTATTGCCGGTCTTGAAGTTAAACGTATTATCAATGAGCCGACTGCGTCTGCATTGGCCTTCGGTATGGATAAGCCTAAAGGCGACACCAAAATTGCAGTCTATGATTTAGGCGGCGGTACCTTTGATATTTCCATTATCGAAATTGCCGAGATAGACGGCGAACATCAGTTCGAGGTGTTATCGACCAATGGGGATACTTTCCTGGGCGGTGAAGATTTCGACTCAAGAATTATTGAGTTTTTGGCGGCAGAATTTAAAAAGGAAAGCGGCGTTGATGTACATAACGACCCATTAGCCTTGCAACGCTTGAAAGAAGCGGCTGAAAAAGCCAAGATCGAATTGTCTTCAAGCCAGCAAACCGATGTCAACCTGCCTTACATTACCGCCGATGCATCAGGTCCTAAGCATTTAAATGTTAAATTGACTAGAGCTAAACTGGAATCGTTGGTTGACGAGCTGATTAACCGCACTAAAGGCCCTTGCGAAATGGCGCTGAAAGACGCGAAGTTAACAGCATCGGATATTAATGACGTGATTTTGGTCGGCGGTCAAACCCGTATGCCGAAAGTACAGGAAATGGTAAAAGCCATTTTCGGCAAAGAGCCGCGCAAAGACGTCAATCCGGATGAAGCGGTGGCCTTGGGCGCGGCAATCCAGGCCGGCGTTTTGGGTGGTGAAGTTAAAGACGTATTGTTGTTGGACGTTATCCCGTTATCGTTGGGTATCGAAACAATGGGCGGTGTGATGACCAAGCTGATTGAGAAAAATACCACCATTCCAACCAATGCATCGCAGATTTTTTCTACGGCAGATGACAACCAAACCGCAGTAACCGTTCATGTGTTGCAAGGTGAGCGTGAAGTCGCAGCGGCGAATAAATCGCTGGGACGTTTCGACCTTGCCGATATTCCGCCGGCACCGCGCGGCGTTCCGCAAATTGAAGTTGCTTTCGATATTGATGCCAACGGTATTTTGAGCGTGTCAGCCAAAGACAAAGCGACCGGTAAAAAACAATCGATTATTATCAAAGCTTCCAGCGGCTTATCGGATGATGAAGTTGATCGTATGATTAAGGATGCTGAAGCCCATGCGGATGAAGATCGTAAACTGACTGAATTGGTGGGGGCGCGTAACCATGCAGACGGTATGATTCATGCGACTGAAAAATCACTGAAAGAACTGGGCGACCAAGTCGCAGATGATGAAAAAACCAGCATTGAACAGGCGATTGAACAGCTGAAAGCGGCGGTTAAAGGCGACGATAAAGAAGCCATTGAAGCCAAAACGCATGACTTAACCGAGTTATCGGGTAAACTGGCTGAACGTGTTTACGCACAAAAGTCGGCAGCCGAGGGCGAATCGTCCGAAGCTCATGCTTCTTCTGAACATGCTAAGGCGGATGACGGTGTTGTCGATGCTGAGTTTGAAGAAGTTAAAGACGATGATAAGAAGTAAAATGTAAGCCGGGGTGTATCTTGCCCCGAGACATTAATTTAATGCGGTAAACCATGAAGAATACGAAGCTCACGAAGAAGAAAAAACTTTGTGTGTCTTCGTGTTCTTTTTGTGGTTTAGCAACCAGTCTCTTATCCTTTCCAAGGGCATAGCTATCTGCATAAGCTACCAAAGCTGGACAGGGTATATTGTTATCCTGCTCGAAGCGTTTGGTGCCGGTCAAGTGTAGCAACTGAGTTCTGGCAGCGTAAAAATGTTACGGATCGGGCTAAATCTCCGTCGTGCTTAGCATTTTAAGTTGTGTAGATACCTATGCTTCAGGGGTATCCCGCACAAAATCAGACGATGATAATCATCAAAATTTAACAATAGACTATTGAACCATGGCAAAAGAAGATTTTTACAAGCTTCTCGGTGTAGACAGAAACGCCAGTGATGCAGAAATTAAGAAAAGCTATCGCAGCAAGGCGATGAAGCATCATCCTGACAGGAATAAAGACAATCCGGCGGAAGCGGAAGCTAAGTTTAAGCAGATAAAAGAAGCTTACGAAGTTTTGTCCGATCCTAAAAAACGTTCCGCTTATGATCAGTTCGGCCATGCCGGGATTGATCCTTCGATGGGCGGCGGGCGTTCCGGCGGTTTTGGCGGCGGCGAAAGTTTTAGCGATATTTTCGGCGATATTTTCGGCGGCGGCAGACAGCAACAGCAGCGGAGCAACGTTCAACGCGGCTCGGATCTGCGCTACAATCTGGAGTTGTCGCTGGAAGAAGCTGTCTTCGGTACTGATGCTAAAATTCGTGTGCCGGTGTTGGTTGCCTGTGGCGTGTGTAACGGTTCCGGTGCTAAAAAAGGTTCCAGTCCTGTTATCTGTTCAACTTGTCACGGTCACGGCCAGGTCAGGATGCAACAGGGTTTCTTTTCGGTTCAACAAACTTGCCCAACCTGTCATGGTTCCGGCAAACAGATAAAAGATCCTTGCGGTTCATGCCATGGACAGGGTCGTGTCCAGGAAAATAAAACCTTGTCGGCAAAAATCCCGGCAGGCGTCGATACCGGTGATCGCATACGCTTGGCTGGAGAAGGTGAGGCCGGAGAATTTGGCGGCCCGGCCGGCGATCTTTATGTTCAGGTTCAGGTAAAAGAACATGCAATTTTTACTCGTGATGGTGCCAATTTATATTGCGAAGTGCCGATCAGTTTTCCTACCGCCTGTTTGGGCGGTGAGCTGGAAGTGCCAACCTTGAATGGCAAAGTGCTGTTAAAAATCCCCGCTGAAACCCAAACCGGTAAATTGTTCAGGTTGCGCGGCAAAGGGGTCAAACCGGTCAGAGGCGGGCCGGTCGGCGATTTGTTATGCAAGGTGCAGATTGAAACCCCTGTACATTTGACCAAAGAACAAAAAGCCCTGGTTGAGCAGCTCGGCGAATCCTTATCCGGCGGCGGTAAGCATCATAGTCCGCAGGAGTCTTCATGGACCGATGGCGTAAAAAACTTTTTCGATAAACTAACAGGATAACTCATGATGCGTATTGCTGTAGTAGGTGCGTCCGGCCGCATGGGACTTTGCTTGATTAAAGCGGCGGCGCTGGCTAAACATGCCGAGTTGGCAGTTGCCGTGTCGCGTCCCGACAGTCTTGCCATAGGCCGCGATGCCGGTGAATTGGCAGGCATCAGCGTGGTCGGTATTAAAGTCGGCGATGATTTGGCGTCGGTTGTCGATCAATTCGACGTATTGATCGATTTTACCCGCCCCGATGCGTCAATGGCTTTTATCGAGACTTGTCGGCAGGCCGGAAAAAAGCTGGTTATTGGTACCACCGGTTACAGCGATGCGCAAAAGGCGCTGATCGGCGAAGCGGCTAAAGACGTGGCGATAGTGATGGCGCCCAACATGAGCGTCGGCGTCAATCTGTCGCTTAAATTGCTGGCTTTGGCCGCCAAAGTCATGGGCGATTACACCGATATTGAAGTGATCGAAGCCCATCACCGGCATAAAGTCGATGCACCGTCCGGCACCGCATTGCGCATGGGCGAAGTGATCGCCGAGGCCTTAGGCCGCGATTTAAAGGATTGCGCGATTTACGGCAGGGAAGGCAATACCGGTGAACGCGACAGAAAAACCATCGGTTTTTCAACCATCAGAGCCGGTGACATCGTCGGCGAGCATACCGTGATGTTTGCCGACGACGGCGAGCGGATGGAAATTACCCATAAAGCCAGCAGCCGCATGACCTTTGCCAATGGCGCAGTCAGGGCGGCGGTTTGGTTGGCCGATAAGGACAGCGGTTTATACGACATGCAGGATGTTTTAGGGCTTTCTTGAATGGTTTGGGTGTTAGCATTTTAATGACCGCTGTTAGTAAGTACCCGATAGCGGTTCTGCTGTTGTTTTCCATTGCCACGACGGTGGAGGCCATGGATATTCCGGAAACCGTAACAACACAGCAACCCGTTGCTGCAGGCGTGTTATTCGATATTCCGAAACTGGCGGGAAAAACCCAGGCGGAAGTTGAGGCGTTGCTTGGTGAAGCTGTTTTCTGCTCCAAGGCAGAGTCAGCCTTGAACTGCTCATTTCAGGAAGATGAAATTGAAATTGTATTTATTGACCAAAAAGCAGACTGGATTACCGTAAATGGGGCGTTCCGCAGTCCCGCCTACAGTCAGAAGGTTAAAGGTAAAACCAAAGCGGATACATTAGCATTACTTGGAGCTCCCGATTTCTGCGTCAAGGCAAAATCCGCCTTACACTGTTTATTCAAGGATGATGATGTCAATGTCAGAGTTGAATTTATCGACGGAAAGGTCAGCGAAACCACTGTAAAAGGAAGTCTGGGTAATGCGCCATACAGCAAAGATACCTTGGCAATACTTGGGCTGCCTGTAAAGGATGCGAGCTTTAGCAATGAGCATGTGATGCGTTGGGAGAATATCCCGGGACTGCTGAGCGTCATGCTGCATTCGGAAGGTAAAGTCGTGTCTGTTGCCACCATAAAGGTAAAAACCAAGTAAGGTCGTAATTTGTAGGGTGATTTCGTCACGCAAGCCGTCAATCAGCCACAACACCGATTACAGCCTGTCCGAGGTTGCGCCGAGGGCATTCTCCCGGCAGAGCTTAATCCAATCTCTTGACGATGCCAATAGCTAACAGCAAAACCAACACTCCCCATAATAAACCCGGCACCAGCCAGAACCAATTTTGGTAGAAGGTGGCTGGCGGGTTCTTCAGATAAGGCACGTGGTATAAGCCAGTCCAGGCTTGATGTATCGGCGAGCGTTCCAGAATTTCTCCGGATGCCAGCGACACCGTGGAAATACCGGTATTGGTGACCCGTAATACCGGACGGCGAAACTCCACGCCGCGCGCCAAAGTCATATACATGTGCTGGTAGGGTTCCTGCCAGGTACCGTACCAGGAATCATTGGTCACATTGACGATGAACTGGGCGCCGAGCTGTGCCAGTGAGCGCGAGAATGCTGGGAACAGGCTTTCGTAACAGATTTGCGCGCCCATTTTGTAGCCGTTCAGGTTCAGTAATTCGCTGGGGCCGTGGCCTCTGGCGAAATGTCCGGTGGGCGGCAGCCAGTTGCGGATTTCAGGGAAAAGCTGTTCGCCGGGAATGTATTCGCCGAACGCCAGCAAAATCGATTTGCTGTAATGCGGCGGCACGATGTCGCCGTCTTTATTCAATACAAATAGGGAGTTGGTGATCAGTCGGGTCGGTTCGTCGACGCTGTAAGCGCCGGTAATCAGCGGCAGTTGCCGCTGCTGAAGAAATTGTGCCAGCGCTACGGGGTAGTCGTCGGCTTTAAATTGCTCGCCCAGCAAGGCCGGAAAGGCGGTTTCAGGCCACAGGGCGAAGTCGATTTTTTCGTGTTGATGGACTTTGAGAGCGTTATCGGTCAGGGTGATATAGCGGTTGAATATTTCCTTGCCAAAGCCCTGGCCTAATTCTGCGGCCATTTTTTCTGCATTGTCGATATAAGCCTGTACTAGCAGGGCTTTAAACGAGGCATCCGCTTGCGGCAGTCTGTTTTTAAGCCACAGGCCACCGATATTCAGCAGTATAAAACCGGTAACGACAGTCGCTAAGATCATCTTGCCGGTATTCTGTTGGCGCTGTTCCCAGGCTATGTAAAGCGGCAGGTTGCACAGTAAGGTTGCGGCGCTGAGTCCGCTAAAGCCGATCACTTCCGCCCACTGATAAACGGGAATGTCGGCGCCGTACCAGGAGTAGCCGAAATTCCAGTCGAATAGAGTCACCGAGTAGGCTTCGCACAGGATGGTGATCAAGGCCATCAGTCCCAGCGAAAGCCGCTTTGACCAATTGAATTTTTGTTGCCCCCAAAACCACAGTACCCCGGCCAGCGGCACAAACAAATGGGCAACCAAGCCGTAGACCACCATGCCGACGACCGCTAACGGCCAGTCCAGATGGGCAAATTCATGCAGCAGGTAAGTGACCCAGTTAAAGCCGATCAGCGTGAATATGAATGCCGTGATCATGCCGCCAATAAAAACGTTTTTTAGGTGGGTTTGCTGATTCCAGAAAATCCACAACGGTACAAAACAGAATAAAGAGGCCCAGGGCGGGAAAGGGATATAACTGGTGCCGATGAAAATGCCGGACAGGATGGGCAGTAGCCAGGGTTTAAGATTTGTTGGTGTGGGAGTGTTCATGGTGTTGGGGATGTGATTATGCGGTGATCAATATGCTGCCAGAGACGCTCCGCAATTTTGGTAAGGATACACCGGCGGCCTCCGCTTTGGCGTAAGCCTGCCTCCATCGTTACCTATTGAACGCGGCCTTATTGCAGCTGGAGTGCAAGCTTTGCTTACCCTTACAGGCGACGCCTGCACTCCAGCTATCGGCAACGTCCTTAAAAAACCTTTACCCGGGTTTCTTGTCCCTTGTCTGGGGATTTTGGCATCAGCGGAACATGGGAGAATAACGATGAACGACGGTGCGTTCACAAATCAGCTCCCATGAATCTCCGCATGTAAGGCCCGATATTCGTCAGTCAATTTATGAGTGGGTACATAATGCACCAGCGGTTTTGATTCTGAGTGCGATTCCCTGACTTTGACCGAGGGCGAGATCATCGCCGCCAGCACCGGCAGTCCTTCGGCAATCAGTTCTTCGACTAATTGGCGGGGCAGGTTGGCCTGTCGTTGAAACTGGTTGACGATAATGCCTTCAATCTCAAGGCCTTGATTATGATCGGCTTTAATTTCTGCGACCACCTGCATCAATGAATACAGAGCATCCCGGGCAAAAGTGTCGCAATCGAAGGGAATTAAACACTTATCGGCGGCGATTAAGGCGGATTGGCTGTAAAAATTCAGAATCGGCGGCGTGTCCATGTAAATGGCATCAAAGCCCTCCAGTTTTTCCAGCGCTTCTTTTAATTTGAAGATTTTCATCCGCGATTCCAAGCGGCCTTGCAACGGCTCAAGCTCGGGATGCGATGGAATCACAAACAGATTGGGGAACTGGGTTTCATGGATTGCACCTTCAAGGCCGGAGCCGCTTGCGCCGCCAAACAGCGACAGACTCAGGCAATCTTTAAAGAAGTGGGCAATAGTTTTATCGCTATCGCTGATTTTATTGCCGAGCAGATATTGTGTCGAGTTGCCTTGAACATCAAGATCGATCACTAAGGTACGCTTGCCTTCAACAGCACTGATAGCGGCTAAATTGCAGGTAATAGTAGATTTGCCGACGCCGCCTTTCTGGTTGAAAATGACTCTGCGCATGTTATCCCCGTTAAATCAAATAGTTAAAGTTCGCATTATAAGGCTTAAGTCGTTAATATCAAATGCGGATAAAGGTTTTGCCATGGCATTTCGGACATTCGGGAATTTCGCTGGGTGTTTTAAACGCAATTTCCTTGCCGCAGTCGTCACAGATAAAAGTGCCCGGTATGGTAATGTCGCCGCTGTGATAAGTGTGTGCTTCGGCCAGTTTTTCAAGTTTTGCCAATTCCAGGCGGGTTTTATCGGCAAGACTTAAAAAAGCGTCCAGAGTGAAATTTTCAATCAATTCAATGTCGAATTTAAACCATTCGGACAGCGAGTCTTTGTCTTCCTTGGCAGATAAACCCTGTGCCGCATGCTCAATATCGCGTTTAACAAACTCTGAAACCTTGTCCAGTTCATCGCTGGTCAAGTCATTGTCTTTCCTGGTTTTTTCTTTGGATATTTCCAGCGCTTCGGCAAAAGAATGCAGCGTGTCTTCCATGGTTTCATGGAGGTGCTTCATGAAATCGGTATAAGCTGTGACAAGTTTGTTTTTATTCATAAGGTTCAACTCCTGAAAATGACGCTTTAGATTTAAGCAACTGTACGGTATTCTAACGCTTTTGACTGGTAAAAGACGAGAAGGATGCAAGAAAATTATAAGCCGCTAGTAATCGAGCAACAAGTACAGGCCGTCTGGGACGAGTCAGGTGTATTTAATGTGTCGGAATCGTCTGCACAAGACAAGTATTATTGCTTAGCCATGTTCCCTTATCCCAGCGGCAAATTGCACATGGGCCATGTTCGCAATTACACCATCGGCGACGTGATTAGCCGCTATCAGCGCATGTTGGGCAAAAATGTGATGCAGCCTATGGGTTGGGATGCGTTCGGCCTGCCTGCGGAAAATGCGGCAATGCAGCATGGCGTCCATCCCGCCGACTGGACCTACAGCAACATCGACTATATGCGCGACCAGCTCAAACGCCTGGGTTTCGGCTATGACTGGAACCGCGAGCTGGCTACCTGCGATCCGTCCTATTACAAGTGGGAACAATGGTTTTTCCTGAAGCTGCTGGAAAAAGGCCTGGTTTACAAAAAAACCGCACCGGTCAACTGGTGTCCGCATGACATGACTGTTCTGGCGAATGAGCAGGTCATCGACGGCTGCTGCTGGCGTTGCGACACCCAAGTCGAGCGCAAGGAAATCGCCCAGTGGTTTTTAAAAATTACCGCCTATGCCGATGAATTGCTTAGCTCCCTGGAAACGCTGGACGGCTGGCCGGAACAGGTCAAAACCATGCAGGCCAACTGGATAGGCCGCTCCGAAGGCGTGGAGATGGATTTTGCCGTGCCTGAGCAGAATCAGCCGGTAAGCATCTACACCACGCGTCCCGACACCTTGATGGGCGTGACATATTTGGCCGTGGCGGCGGAGCATCCGCTGGCACTGAAAGCCGCTGAAACCAATCCTGAAATCAGCGCCTTTATCGACGACTGCAAGATGATGGAAACCTCGGAAGCGGCCATGGAAACCATGGAAAAACGCGGCATCGATTCCGGCATCAAAGCGCTGCATCCGATTACCGGTGAACCGGTTCCGGTGTGGATTGCCAATTTCGTGTTGATGGGTTACGGCACCGGTGCGGTGATGTCGGTTCCTGCTCACGATCAACGCGATTATGAGTTTGCAAAGAAATACAGCATCGCCATCAAACAGGTAATTTTCGCCAAAGACAGTGAAGTCGCCGACGATTGTTCAGAGCAGGCTTACACCGTAAAAGGCGTGTTAAAAAATTCCGGCGCATTTGACGGCCTAACATCCGAGCAGGCTTTTGCCGCCATTTCTGAAGCGCTGGAAAAAGACCAAAAAGGCCAACGCAAAACCAATTTCCGCCTACGCGACTGGGGCGTTTCCCGTCAGCGTTACTGGGGCGCGCCGATTCCGGTTATTTATTGCGACGACTGCGGCACGGTGCCGGTTCCCGAACAGGATTTACCGGTGGAATTGCCTAAAGATGTGGTGCTGGACGGCTCGCAATCGCCGCTGGTCGGACATCCGACTTTCTCGCATGCGGCTTGTCCGTCATGCGGCAAAGCGGCGCGTCGGGAAACCGATACTTTCGATACTTTTATGGAATCGTCCTGGTATTTTGCGCGTTTCGCCGGCAATCATCCGGACAAGATGATCGACGAAAGCGCCAAATACTGGCTGCCGGTCGATCATTATATCGGCGGCATCGAACACGCTATTTTGCATTTGCTGTATGCGCGTTTTTACACTAAATTACTGCGCGATGAAGGCCTGCTGGTTTGCGACGAGCCGTTCAAAAAACTGCTGACTCAGGGCATGGTGCTCAAAGACGGCAGCAAAATGTCCAAATCCAAAGGCAACACCGTCGATCCGCAAGGTCTGATCGATCAATACGGCGCCGATACCGTGCGGTTGTTTATTATGTTTGCCGCGCCTCCGGAGCAATCGCTGGAATGGTCTGACAGTGGCGTAGAGGGCGCATTCCGGTTCCTGAAACGGCTGTGGAAACAGGCTTACCAGCATTGTGAGGCCGGCGGTTCTACGGTGCCGCTCGATAAACAGGCATTAACCGAACAGCAACAGACGGTACGTCGATCACTACATCTGACTATCCAGAAAGTGACCGATGATTTTGGCCGACGCTATACTTTTAATACCGTTATTGCCTCGAATATGGAACTGATCAACACCTTGGCCAAATTTGTCGATGATTCCGATAACGGCAAGGCGATCAGGCAGGAAGCGTTAGAAGCCATAGTATTGATGTTGTCGCCGATCGTTCCGCATATCTGCCATCAGTTATGGCTGGATTTAGGGTATCAGCAAGCCGTAGTCGGCGCGTCATGGCCGAAGGTCGATACCACGGCTTTGGCGCAGGATACTTTGGAGCTGGTGCTGCAGGTCAACGGTAAGTTGCGCAGCAAGATGTCGGTATCGGTTAAGGCGTCTAAAGATGACATAGAGGCAATGGCGTTGAATGATGAGTATGTTAAGCGTTTTATTGAAGGCAAGCCGGTTAGAAAGGTGATAGTGGTGCCGAATAAATTGGTCAATATTGTTGTTTAGGTGAAAAATGTTGTCTTGATCAACCGTGTTCTATTTATTATGAGGAAAACCGTGTTAACAAAAAAAACAGTCGTGTTCATTATGGCTTTATTATTGAGTGCTTGCGGCTATCATTTACGGGGCGCTTTTCAATTGCCTGAAAACATGAAAAATATCTATGTAGAAGGCGGGTCCGGGCCGCTGCTTGAGCAATTCCGTCAAGTCATGAAGTCATCCTCCAGTCGACTTGCCAGTTCTCGTCAGGGAGCGGGCGTTGTTGTCAAAATATTTAACGAGACGTTTAATCGGCGGGTTTTGTCGTTGAGTGCCCGAGGCAAGTCTAACGAGTTTGAACTTAACTATCGCCTGGACTATGAATTGGCCAATGCCGACGATGGCTTGTTGATGGGGCGGCAGACGGTTGACATCAGGCGTGATTATTTCAACGATCAGCAGTTTGTTATTGCCAAAGATAAGGAAGAAGCCATGATCCGTGATGAAATGTATCGGCAAGTGGTAAATACCATCATTAATCGTGCCAGAGTCGTATTAGAGGCAGACGCAAAATAATATGCGACTCAGGCCTGAACAGCTAGCGGCGGCATTGCAAAAAGCTTTGTCGCCGATTTATTGCATTAGCGGCGATGAACCGTTGCAGTTAGGTGAAATGGCTGATGCGGTCAGGGGGGCGGCACGAAAAGCAGGTTACGATAGCCGCGAAATTCTGGTTGCGGATGCCGGATTTTCATGGCACGACCTGACTGAGTCGGCAGGCTCTTTATCGATTTTTGCGGATAAAAAAATTATCGATTTAAGGTTGCCCGCCGCTACCCCGGGTGCTGAGGGTTCTAAGGCTTTAATCGCTTATTGTGAGCGTCCGCCTGAAGATACACTGCTGCTGATTACTGCCGCAAAGATCGCCGGGGCTTCATTAAAATCGCGCTGGTTTCAAGCCTTGGATAAGGCCGGGTGTGTGATTCAGGTCTGGCCGTTGGAAGGCCCGGATTTGATGCGTTGGTTGCAGCAAAGAATGCAGCGGCGCGGATTGCAGGCCGAAACAGAAAGTATCCGTGTACTGGCGTCCCGAATTGAAGGCAATCTGTTGGCGGCTGCCCAGGAAATAGAAAAGCTTTATGTGTTGTACGGTGAAGGGCGCCTTAGCAAACAGCAAATATTCGACGTGGTAGCTGACAGTTCCAGATTCGATGTATTTAAGCTGATCGATAGTATACTGGCGGGTCGAGTCGGGCGGATATTAAAGATATTGTCCGGCTTGCAGGCGGAAGGCGTTGCGGCTCCGGTAGTATTATGGGCTTTGACGCGGGAAGCTCGAATCTTAATCAAGATTAAGTTGGCGCTGTCTTCTGGGCAGAATAGGGCGCAGGCTTTTAAAAACAATCAAATCCGGGACAAGCGTCAACAACTGGTCAGTGATGCGTTGAGCAGGTTAAGCGAAGGGGATCTCAATAGTATATTAATGTTGAGTGCGAAGGCCGATCGGCAGATTAAAGGTCAACAGCAAGGGGAGTCCTGGGAAACGTTGCTCGCCGTTTGTCTGATGTTTGCGCAAAAGGGTTAAAGGCGGCGGAGTTTGACGTTTGGTTTTTTCGCCCTCGGTCTGCGGGCTTTAATCTATGGCAAATACAGTTTAAATCGGGCTCCGCCAAACTGACTATGATTGTCGGTGGTAATAAATCCCCGGTTCTCGCCTTTACTATGTAATTGTGTAATGGTCTCGGTAAAAAACAAGCCCAATCCGGTGTTGCCGTTAGTCAGGTCAATCCGGGGGAGTTGTTTGCGATCGGACAGCATGCAGTTTTCGGGGTAGCCTTCACCATCATCTTCTATGCAAAAAACAATATAATCATCTTCCTGGCTTACAGAAAGCAGGATTTTACTTTTGCAATAGCGCTGTGAATTATTGACGAGTGTGCAGAGGGCGTTACTGATCAAGGTATTGTCGCAATAACAAAGCAGGTCGTCATCGCATTGGGTAATGAGTTGAACATTGCCTAAGGATAATAAGGTAGATTGCTGTGCGACCACATCTTCCAATATCTCTGTGGCGCTATGCTCGTCTATAGCCAGATTAAATTGGGACAGATCAATTCTATACAGCGTCAGTAACTGCATGAGACTATTGTTCATGCGATTGGTTTCAAATTCTAATTGTTTAAATGCAGCAGGCTTTGGGTCTTGGTGAGTATTTTCCAGCTGACCGATCAGTGCCCGAAGAGTTGTCAGTGAGTTCTTTATGTCATGTACTGACGAGGCCAGGATGGCGGGGAAGTCGATGGTAAGCATAGGCATATTAGATGTTATGGGATGGTTTTATATTGAATAGTATCCAGCTCTGTCTGAAGGCTGCTGATTTGACTGTGGGGTATGCCTATTTGAATGGCCTTGTTGATGTAGAATTGGGCGTTCATGATTTTTTCAGGGTCGGGTTTGGATGTCTTAATGTCATGAATAATAATTTTAGCCATATTTAAAATAATGGTGTGGTTATCAGGCGTTTTTATTATAGCCTGTTCAAAAACAGCAAGAGCTCCCCTGATATTACCTTCCTGAAACAGGCGAACACCTTTATTGTTGATATCGACCAATTCTTTTTTTATCTGCTGAAGCAGTGTTTCCGCATAGTTTCCGCCGATAATGGTATTGCATAGAGTGACGATGCCTTTAATAAAAAGATTGTCATCAATATTGGTTTTGACCAAATCATTAAGAATGTCATTGCAAGTCTCGCTGTTTCCGTTCAGATAAAAAGTCTTTGCCATGTCCAGGCGCAGTTCCCTGGATAGCTGTTTGCTAAACTGTTCGTTAAGTTTAAAGGCTTTTCCATAGGCTTGCTGAGCCAGAGCCTTGTTGCCTTTTGCCTGATGAATTTCGGTTTCTAACAGGGCCGACCTGAGTTCAGCTTCAGGTTCATCGTGGAACTGCTGATTCAGCTCATACAATACTTTCAGCGCTTCGTTAGCGGCGTTACTTTTTAAATGGATATTAGCCAAGCCCGAATAGTCGCCGGATGACCGGTGTATAGAGTTTTTGCCCAGTTTAATAGTCGCGGCGTAAGCTTTTTTTGCAACAGGGAAGTTTTCAGTCTTTTCGGCTAGCAAGGCCAGTTTCTTTTGCCTTAAGATAGAAAGAGGCGAAAGGGTGACGGCTGAATTAAGTGAGGACACAGCGTATTCGTCGTTGCCCATCAATTCATATGTTTTTACCAGCCAATCATAAGCATCCAGCATTGCCGGATGCTGTTCGATCAGCTCCTGAAAAGCCTTGACGGCTTGATCGTAATAGCCGAGAGAAAAAGCCGTAACGCCCAAGCCCAGTTTGGCCCAGGGCAGCTCTCTTTCGTGTAGAATGTCCGCGTAAATAACCTCGGCTGTCGTAAAGTCGCCAATCTTAATGGCCAGTTCGGCATGCAGTTTTAATAATGGCAGCCGCATTTTTTTATCATTCTGCTGAAGTAGCTGTTTGCAATTATGTATGGCTTGGTAAAGATTACCGTTGTCTATTTCATTCTCTATGCTGGCCAAATATTGCTTGCGGGTATAGCACCTTTGAATACGATTTAACAGTTGCTGCCGGTTAAACGGTTTAATCAGGTAGTCATCGGGTTTATTGTCAATGGCGTTAAGAACCATTTGCTGATTTTGTTCACAAGTGACCATGATAAAAATGCAATGAACGGGTAACAGCTTGAGATATTTGGCCTCTTCTAGAACTTGCTGGCCGTTTTTTCCCCTGAGCAGATTGTAATCGCAGAGCACAATATCAAACTTGTCCATTCTCATTGCAGTTATTGCGTTGAGGCCGGATTCTGCCTCAATAATAAGCCGGGCGCCAAATGAACCCAGTATATGCTTAATCGTTTCGCGCATGATTGCCTGGTCTTCAACGACTAATATTTTTTTTGAAGCAAGGTTTATTGTCATAAAGGATGAATGTTAACCTTAGTTTTTGGGCTTGAAAAAAACCAATGCGTCCCCACATCGGCGTTAACCTTATAACCAATCAGGATTAATAAAAGATGACTGTTGAAGCAAAAAAAGAAACCTTAGGCTTTGAAACTGAAGTTAAACATCTGCTGCATTTAATGATTCATTCATTATATAGCAACAAGGAAATTTTCTTACGGGAATTGATTTCCAATGCGTCGGATGCGGCAGATAAATTGCGCTTTGAAGCGCTGTCCAATGATGGCTTGTATGAGGGCGACAGCGAGCTGAAAATCCGTCTGGAATACGATAAAGATCAGCGCACCATTACCATAATCGATAATGGTATCGGTATGAACCGGGCGGAAGTTCAGGAGCATATCGGCACCATTGCAAAATCCGGTACCAAGCAGTTTTTCCAGGCCTTAACGGGTGATCAGGCTAAAGACAGCGAATTGATCGGCCAGTTCGGCGTGGGCTTTTATTCAGCATTCATCGTTGCCGATAAAGTGACCTTAACCACCCGTAAGGCCGGTGCCGACAAAAGCGAAGGCGTACGCTGGGAGTCGGCAGGTGAAGGCGATTACACACTGGAATCCGTAGAAAAAGCCCAGCGCGGCACCGAAATCGTTCTGCATATGAAAGAGTCTGAAGGCGAGTTTCTGGACGGTTACCGTATCCGCGGGATCGTCAGAAAGTTTTCCGATCATATTTCCCTGCCTATCTTGATGGACAAAGAAGTCATGCCGTCTATGGGCGAAGAGGGCGAGGAGGAAAAACCGGTTGAAATCGTCGAAGAGACCATCAATTCGGCATCAGCCTTATGGACCAAAGCCCGTCAGGAGATTTCTGAAGAAGCTTATAACGAATTTTACAAACATGTAGGTCACGATTTCCAGGATCCGCTGAGCCATGTACACAGCAAAGTCGAAGGTTCCAATGAATACACCCTGCTGCTTTACGTACCGTCACGCGCACCGTTTGATATGTGGGACAGAGACACCAAGCACGGGGTAAAGCTGTACATCCGCAAAGTGTTTATCACTGATGATGCCGAGCAGTTAATGCCGCGCTACCTGCGTTTTACCAGAGGCATTATTGATGCCAACTCGCTGCCGCTGAACGTATCGCGGGAAATTCTGCAACAAAGCAAGCAGATTAGCGCGATCAAATCGGGAGCCGTTAAAAAAGTGCTGGGTATGCTGGAAGACTTGGCTAAGACCGAGCCGGAAAAATACGAGACTTTCTGGGCTCAGTTTGGCCAAGTCATTAAAGAAGGCCCGATTGAAGATCACGGTAATAAAGAACGTGTCGCCAAATTGCTGCGTTTTGCGTCAACCCATGCCGATACCGACAAACAGGAAGTTTCGCTGGAAACGTATGTCAGTCGTATGAAAGAAGGCCAGGACAAGATCTATTATGTAACGGCAGACAGCTTCTCGGCGGCAAAAAACAGTCCGCATCTGGAAATTTTCCGTAAGAAAGGCATTGAAGTCCTGTTGTTGTCGGATCGTATTGACGAATGGCTGGTGTCTAACCTGGACGAGTTTGACGGTAAGCATTTACAGTCTGTCGCTAAAGGCGATTTAGACTTAGGCGATTTGGATGCCGAAGAAGACAAAGCCGCTCAGGAAGAAGTGAGCAAAGACTTTGAATCGGTACTCAAGCAGATTAAAGACGTGTTGGCCGATAAAGTCAGCGAAGTGCGTTTGAGCCATCGTTTGACCGAATCTCCCGCTTGTCTGGTTGCCGATGTATACGGCATGAGCCTGAACATGGAAAGAATCATGAAAGATGCCGGACAAGGCTTAGGCATGGGCATGGGTAAAAAGCCGATCTTTGAACTTAACCCGACTCATCCGTTGGTGGTTAAAATGAAAGAAGAGCAAGACGACAGTCGCTTTGCCGATCTGACCCATATTCTGTTCGATCAAGCTATCTTAAGCGAAGGTGGACAACTGGATGATCCGGCGGCCTTTGTGCATAAGCTGAATGGCTTATTGCAGGGTTTGCTGCACTAAGCATTTAAGCAAACGAAAAAGGCCGGAGAATATCCGGCCTTTTTTTGCGACATTTATCTAAAAATATCATTGTTATAACACGCCAATTAAGTCTATATTTATTCTGTGGTTGCAACTTGCCTTGAGCAAACCAACTGCTAATAGGCTGGGAGAGCCTAGAGTGGAGAAGTACATAAACGGAACGACCTGAAGTATTTGTCAAAACCGGCTTCTGTGAAACTCGTACCAATTTAACTGATAGCGCTCGCCTGGAGCGAGGCGGTCAGTTTGTAAGCGGATTCCAATTAATTGTTCACATATACATTGATTTAAAAAGCCGGGATAATTACCGGCCTTAATCAATGCACTCAAGTTTCTATGGACTTCAAATTAATCAATACCGACGGCCATGCGCGGCGTGGTCGGCTGACCTTTGCCAGGGGCGTTGTGGAAACGCCCATTTTTATGCCGGTAGGCACTTATGGGACGGTTAAATCGCTGACGCCCGAAGAGTTAACCGGTATCGGCGCGCAAATTATTCTGGGCAATACCTTTCATTTAATGCTGCGTCCCGGTACCAATGTGGTCAAGGCGCACGGCGACTTGCATGATTTTATGCATTGGGACAAACCCATCTTGACCGACTCCGGCGGCTTTCAGGTGTTCAGTCTGGGCGCGTTACGGAAAATTACCGAGCAAGGTGTGACTTTCAAATCGCCGATTAACGGCAGCAAAATTTTTATGGGGCCGGAAGAATCGATGCAGGTGCAGCGCGATTTGGGTTCTGACATCGTGATGATTTTCGATGAATGCACCCCGTATCCTGCGACAGTTCACCAGGCGGCCGATTCGATGCGCTTATCGTTGCGTTGGGCGGCGCGCAGTAAAGCGGCTCACGAAGGCAATGCCTCGGCTTTGTTCGGTATCGTGCAAGGCGGCATGTATGAGCATTTGCGTCAGGAATCGATAGCCGGTTTGGTGGATATTGGTTTTGACGGTTACGCGATTGGCGGTTTGTCGGTCGGCGAACCGAAAGAAGAAATGATGGCGACGCTCGATGGAATGCATGCCAGGATGCCGGTCGATAAACCGCGCTATCTGATGGGTGTGGGTACGCCGGAAGATTTGGTGGAGGGCGTCAGACGCGGCATCGATATGTTCGATTGCGTGATGCCGACCCGTAATGCCCGCAACGGTCATTTATTTACCAGCTTCGGGGTGGTCAAAATCCGAAACAGTCAATATGAGTTTGATACCGGGCCATTGGATGAGTCCTGCGGTTGTTACACCTGCCGGAATTATTCCAGAGCCTATCTGCGTCATCTGGATAAATGTAAGGAAATGCTGGGCTCCCGACTCAATACCCTGCACAATCTGTATTATTATCTGAGTCTGATGCAGGGCTTGCGCGACGCGATTGCATGCAAAGAACTGGATATTTTTGTCAAGCAATTTTACCAGCAACGAGGAAAAGCCGTGCCGACTGTGGCATAATGGCGAAATTTTTTTATTACAATAAGAACCGAGGATAATCATGAGCTTTTTTATTTCTGATGCTGTTGCCGCAGCCGAACCCGCAGCCCAATCACCCGGCATTGAAGGTATGCTGTTTCCACTGGGTATATTAGTGTTTTTTTATTTTTTGTTTCTGCGTCCGCAATCCAAGCGCGCTAAAGAAAAGAAGGAAATGGTTGCGGCTATAAACAAAGGCTCTGAAGTCGTTACTTCGGGCGGTATTTTGGGCAAGGTTGTTGATATGGATGATAACTTTGTCAAAATTGAAATCAGCGACAATACCTTTATTCAGGTACAGCGTCATAGTATTGAGAGCATGATGCCGAAAGGAACTTACAAGGCGATCACTAAAAAAGTCTCTAAAGTTTAATGTCATAGCGCGCTGCGCGCAGGATGAGTGGGGCCAGCAGCCTTCAGCCATCCTGCGACTCATCCTGACATGCTTCAATTATTGGAATAGCACATGCAAAACAGTTTCCCACTTTGGAAAAATCTCCTGGTCCTGATTATTTTTGCGCTCGGGATTATTTATGCGTTGCCGAATTTGTACGGTGACGATCCTTCGGTTCAGGTGTCATCGACACGTCCGGCTAAGCTGGTGCAGGAACAGGCTAATCAAATCGAGTCTGCGATCAAGACTGGCGGGTTTGATGTAAAAGCATTTGAGTTTACAGACGGCCTGGTTTTAGCCCGGCTCAATAGTGCTGATGATCAGCTTAAAGTGGCGGATTTGCTCAGGGATCAAATGGGTGATGACTATAACGTTGCGTTGAATCTGGCGCCTACCACGCCTGCGTGGCTAAGATCCCTGGGTGCGGAAGCTATGTATCTGGGTCTGGATTTGCGCGGCGGGGTGCATTTTCTGCTGGAAGTCGACATGGACGCTGCCGTTAAACAGGCTGAAGAGCGTTACAACGACGATGTGCGTCTGGCTTTAAGAAGTGAAAAAATACGTTATCAATCGGTTTCAAAAGACAGCGGATTTATTAAAATTAAGCTGAACTCGGCGGAGGGTAAGCCCGCAGTGTTGGCGCTGTTGAGTAAAGATTTTCGCGCTCTGGATGTTACCGAGCCGAACGAGCAGGATCAGGTCTGGTTGAAACTGTCTGATAAAGAAATTCGCGATATTAAAAAATTTGCGGTTGCACAGAATATGACCACCTTGCGTAATCGTGTTAACGAATTAGGCGTGGCGGAACCGGTGATTCAGCAACAAGGTGAAAACCGTATCGTAGTGCAGTTGCCGGGAGTACAGGATACTACCCGCGCCAAAGAGATTTTAGGCACGACAGCCACGCTGGAATATCGTCTGGTTGATGTGGAGCATGACGTGCAAAGAGCGGTTCAAGGTCATGTTCCGGTTGGCAGTCGTTTGTATTATGAAAGAAACGGCAACCCTATCTTGCTGGATCGGCGGGTTATTGTTACCGGCGATCAAATCGTTGACGCGTCTTCCGGCGTTGATCAGGACGGCAGACCGTCAGTGAATATTTCCCTGAACGGTGTCGGCGCAAGCAAAATGGGGAAACTGACCCAGGCCAATGTCGGCAAGCCGATGGCGGTGGTATTCATCGAGTATAAAGTTGAAACCAAATTGGTTAACGGCAAAAAAGTTCGTCACAAACAGAAGGTTGAAAAAGTGATCAATGTGGCGACTATCCAGGGTGTTTTCAGTCATCGATTTCAGACTACCGGATTAGACAGTCCTCAGGAAGCGCGCAATCTGTCGTTGTTGCTAAGAGCTGGAGCGCTGGCAGCTCCCGTTGAAATTGTTGAAGAGCGCACTGTAGGCCCAAGTCTGGGGCAAGATAATATCAATAAAGGCATGTTATCTTTTCTGGTAGGTTTTGCGCTGGTCGCCCTGTTTATGATGGTGTACTACCGGCTTTGCGGTGTATTTGCCAATATTGCGCTGATATTTAATGTCGTTATTATTCTGGCGGTTTTGTCGATGTTGCAGGCGACGCTGACCTTGCCCGGTATTGCCGGGATCATTCTGACCGTGGGTATGTCGGTTGATGCTAACGTATTAATTTTTGAGCGGATTAAGGAAGAAATCAGGAATGGCAATACGCCGCAATCGGCTATCTACGTCGGTTTTGAAAAAGCCTTTGCCACCATTCTCGACTCCAACATCACCACGCTATTGGTTGCCGTGATGTTATTCGGTTTCGGTACCGGCTCGGTCAAAGGTTTTGCGGTGACCCTGATTATCGGTATTTTGTCGTCGATGTTTACCGCCATTACCGGCACACGGATGATTATGAACTGGGTATACGGTAACCGCAGGGTTGAGAAATTATCTATTTAGCAGTCGTACTTTTAGAAGATTAAATTATGTTAAAAAACAATATAAATTTTATCGGTAACCGCAACATAGCGCTGATATTTTCCGCTGTGTTATCGATTATCGCGATAGCATCGCTGGCTGTACGCGGCCTGGAAATGGGTATCGATTTTACCGGCGGCACCTTGATTGAAGTCGGCTATCAACAACCGGCCGATTTAACCGCACTTCGTCATACTCTGGATACTGCCGGATATGCCGATGCCACGGTGCAGAATTTCGGTACCGCAAAAGATGTACTGATTCGCTTGAGATCTGATGAAAAGGTGAGTAGCGCTGATTTAAGCGCTAAAGTGCTTGATGCGATTAACAAAACGACTAAAGAGCCGGCAATTATTCATCGTGTTGAATTTGTTGGGCCTCAGGTGGGAGACGATTTGGCTGAGGATGGCTTTTTGGCGTTGTTGTATTCAGCGATAGGTATTTTGATTTATGTGGCTTGGCGTTTTGAATGGAAATTTGCTGTCGGCGCGATCATAGCGACATTTCATGATGTGATTATCACCTTGGGATTATTTTCCGTGTTAGGGTTGGAGTTCGACCTGACAGTATTGGCGGCTATTTTGGCGTTGATCGGTTATTCGTTGAACGATACTATTGTGGTTTATGACCGCATCCGTGAAAATTTCAGGCAATTAAGAAATACATCGACTGAAGAAATTATGAACAGCGCGGTTAATGTCACTTTAAGCCGAACTATTATTACCTCGCTGACGGTATTTTTGGCGCTGGTTTCGCTGTTTTTTCTAGGCGGGCAGGTGATTCATAATTTTTCCATTGCGCTGCTGTTCGGCGTAGTTTTTGGTACCTATTCCTCTATTTTTATCGCCAGTCCTATGGTTTTGCTGTTGGGTATTAGTGCGGAGGATTTGATGATTCCGGTAAAAGAAGGGGCAGAACTGGATGGACGGCCTTAATCCTCAGGTATTTTTTAAAATACAGCGGCTGATCAGGTATAATCCGCCGCTTAATAACATTTATTCTTAATTTGGAGTTTTAAAAAAATGGCGATAGAACGCACTTTTTCAATCATTAAACCTGACGCAGTAGCAAAAAACGTCATCGGCGAAATTTACAGCCGTTTTGAAAAAAACGAGTTAAAAATCGTTGCCGCAAAAATGCTGCACTTGACTAAAGAACAAGCCGAAGGTTTTTACGCAGAACACAGCGAGCGCGGTTTTTTTAATGATTTGGTCGCCTTTATGATTTCAGGTCCGGTGATCATGCAAGTGTTGGAAGGCGAAAACGCCGTACTTAAACATCGCGACATCATGGGCGCTACCAATCCTAAAGAAGCGGCGGCAGGCACTATCCGCGCCGATTTCGCCAGCAGTATCGATGAAAACGCTGTACACGGATCCGATGCAGTCGAAACCGCTCAAAGGGAAATTGCTTACTTTTTCTCAGACAATGAAATCTGTGCCAGAACCCGTTAATAGCCAAACCATCAATTTGCTCGATTTCGATAGAAAAGGCCTTGCGGCCTTTTTTGTCGGCTTAGGCGAAAAACCGTTCCGGGCGACCCAATTGCTCAAATGGATCTATCAGGAAGAGGTCGAAGATTTCGAGCTGATGACCAATTTGAGCAAGTCGTTACGTACTTATTTAAGCGAAAATTGCACTATTGCCACGCCGGAAATCGTGCTTGAAAAAATCGCCACAGACGGTACCCGTAAATGGGTGGTTCAAACCCATTGCGGCAACCGGATAGAAACGGTTTTTATTCCGGAAGAAGGGCGCGGCACCTTGTGCGTCTCCTCGCAAATCGGTTGCGCCCTGGCTTGTACCTTTTGTTCGACCGCTCAGCAAGGCTTTAATCGTAACCTGAGCACCTCAGAAATTATCGGCCAGTTAATCGTTGCGCAAAAACGTTTGGGCACTGAAAAGCGTATCACCAACGTCGTGATGATGGGCATGGGCGAACCGCTGCTTAATTTTAACAATGCAGTCGCGGCGATGAATCTGATGATGGATGATTTCACCTTCGGACTGTCCAAGCGCCGGGTAACCGTCAGCACCTCAGGCGTCGTCCCGGCCATGTACCGGTTAACCGAAGTCTGCGATGTTAGTCTTGCGGTGTCGTTACATGCAGTGACCGATCAATTAAGGGATCAACTGGTTCCGATCAATAAAAAATACCCATTAAAGGAATTAATGGAAGCGTGCCGGGATAACGCGAAAATAGCGCCGCGCCGTACCGTCACTTTTGAATACGTCATGCTGGATGGCATTAATGACTCGCTGCAGGATGCCCGCGGATTGATCAAGCTATTGAAAACGGTGCCGTCAAAAGTTAATTTGATACCGTTTAACCCGTTTCCCTCGTCGTCTTACCGCTGTTCAAACAGTGAAACCATCAATCGATTTAAAACGCTGTTAACTGACGCCGGCATCATTACCACGATCAGAAAGACGCGCGGTGAAGATATTGATGCGGCCTGCGGTCAGTTGGTCGGCCAAGTTCAGGATAAAAGTCGCCGACACCTGAAAATCCAGGCGGCAGGTTCTGAGCGTGCAGCTTGATGCCTCTAAAAAAATGAGTCAATTGGCACTGATCCTGCTCGTTGCGGGCTTGGTTGCCTGCGGCGGCTCAGCGAGTACCATTAAACATAATGCTGTTGGTGACATCCATTTTCAGTTGGGGGTGCGCTATCTCAGCATGAATAAGCTGGAGCTGGCTAAGGAAAATCTGCTGCTTGCATTAAAAAACAACCCGGATAATACGCAGGCGCATAATGCGCTGGCTTTTTTGTATGAAAAATTAAATCAACCGGATAAAGCCAAAGATCATTATGAGACGGCCCTGAATTTAAAGCCTGATGATTTGGCGGTAAAAAATAATTTAGGTCGCTTTCTCTGTGAGCATGGCGAGCTTGAAGGCGGCATGGAATTATTGTCTGAGGCGAGTTCAAATCCTCTGAACAATAGAAAGTGGATGGCGTTAACTAATGCCGGGCGCTGCCAATTGGATATGGGAAAGAAACAGCAAGCCGAGAATTATTTCAGGCAAGCGTTGCAATTGAATAAAGCCTACGCACCCGCATTATTGGAAATGCAGAAAATGGCTTATGAAAAAAGCGATTTTTGGGCGGCAAAAGGTTTTTTGCAGCGCTATCTTGGCGTTGCCGGGCATACTTCGGCAACCTTATGGTTTGCCGCGCAAGCTGAACGGGCGCTAGGAAATAAAGAGCTTGCCAAACAATATAAACACTTGTTATTGGAAAAATTTCCGCTGTCAACTGAAGCAGAAAAAATCTTAGAACTTAACGGTTTTTAATAAAAAGATGAAAGCAGTGTTTTTTGCCTGTTGTCTCTTTTCATTTTTTGTAGGTTTACCTGTTGTTAAATGAGAAGATTATTTAAATCCGTGACACCAACCCTATTTAAATATGGCCAATAATATTCAAGCAATTCGCGGGATGCACGATGTGCTTCCCGAACAGACACCACTTTGGCAATATGCAGAACAGTGCATCAGAGAGGTGCTTGGCGCTTATGGTTACAGTGAAATACGACTGCCTATCGTCGAAAAAACCGAACTTTTCAAGCGGTCTATCGGTGAAGTAACCGACATCGTCGAGAAAGAAATGTACACCTTTGATGACCGCAACGGCGACTCCTTAACTTTGCGTCCCGAAGGTACGGCCGGTTGTCTTAGAGCCTGTCTTGAACATGGCTTGCTGCATAATCAGGTGCACCGCTTATGGTATTACGGGCCGATGTATCGACATGAGCGCCCGCAAAAAGGCCGTTATCGCCAGTTTTTTCAACTTGGCGTCGAAACCTACGGCATGGCAGGCCCCGATATTGATGCGGAATTGATTTTGCTGATGGATCGGCTGTGGAAAAAGCTGGGCATCCGCGATAAAGTTCGTCTACAGCTTAATTCCTTGGGTACGATTGCCGAACGGATTGTTTACCGGGAAAGTCTGGTCGATTATTTCCAGGGTCATTTGGAACAGTTGGATGAAGACAGTTTGCGTCGGCTACAGACCAATCCGCTGCGAATTCTCGATACCAAAAATCCGGCGATGCAGCAAGTGGTCGCTAATGCGCCGGAATTGACCGATTATCTGGGCGATGACAGCCGTCAGCATTTTAACGCGATTACCACGATATTGGATGACTTAAGCATAGGCTACGAACTTAACTCGCGATTAGTACGGGGCCTGGATTATTACAGCAAGACTGTTTTTGAATGGGTCACCGATGAACTGGGTTCGCAAGGTACGGTCTGCGCCGGCGGGCGTTATGACGGATTGATAGAACAGCTGGGCGGCAAGCCGAATCATGCGGTCGGTTTTGCAATGGGCATTGAGCGCTTGTTGGCTTTGATGGAAACATTGAATAATGTGCAACTGGCAAGCCCGGTCGATGTGTACATGATCCGTGTCGGCGTAGCAGCGGAACAACAAGGCATACGTTTTGCTGAAGTCATCAGGGATGAAATACCCGACTTGAAATTACAGGTGAATTGCGGCGGAGGCAGTTTTAAGAGCCAGTTTAAAAAAGCCGACAAAAGTGGTGCCGAATTTGCGATCATTCTGGGCGACGATGAAGTCAGTCGCGGTGAGGTCAGTGTCAAGCCGCTGCGTAATAATGCGCTGGAGCAGCAGAATATGACCCGGCAACAGGCGGTTGAATTTTTGATAGAACACCGATGACACCGATTTAAAAGATGACAGGCCAAAGACGAAGGGCAAAAAAATCTACCTTTCCCAGCTTTCGCCTTTCGCCTTTCCTATTTTTTAAAACATCAAACAAGAGAAAAACAAGTGGAAATGTACGATACAGAAGAAGAACAGGTTGAAGCCTTAAAGCGATGGTGGAAAGAAAATGCCATCGCTATCATTGTCGGTTTAGTCATGGGTCTTGTCGTTATTCTGGGATGGAATTACTGGCAGGATCATAAGAAAGAACAGGCGACACAAGCCTCTGCAATGTATGAACAGTTACTTAAAGCACTGGATGACGATAAAAAAGATACGGTAGACAAGCTGGCTGAACGCATGCACGAACAGTTTACGGGTTCCGAATATGCGGCATTCAGTAGTCTATTTCAAGCTAAATTAAAGACTCGGCAAGGCGATTTTGCCGCAGCCAAGCAGATATTGAAAGCTGTTGCGGCAGAGTCGAGTAAACATCTGAGTAATATCGCCAAGATAAGGCTGGTCCGTTTAATGCTGGCTACCGGTGAATATGAACAGGGTTTGCAAATCATTAACGACATTGATGCCAAAGCGGCAGCCGCCTATTCGGCTAATTACGATGAATTGGTCGGTGATTTATATGTAGCCCTGGATCGTCTGGATGAGGCGCGTACTTCGTATCAGAATGCCTTGCGAGCCGGACTGCAATCACCGTTGTTACGGTTGAAAATCGATGACTTGACCGCTCAAGAAAAGCTAGAAACTCAAGAATAATGCGTCTAACACTTACTTTATTGCTTTTTATTACCGTATTAGGCGGTTGTACGGCTATTGATACGCTGGGTGAATCTGTTTCCGGGATTACCGATTACTTTAGCGGCGGGGAAGATAATGCTGATCCGCCGAGCGTTTTGGTAGAGTACGACCCTGAAATTCAGGTTGACATTATCTGGAAGAAGTCAGTGGGCGTAGGCGCTGACGGCAAATCCTTAAGATTAATACCGGTCATCGGCAGTGAAAAAATACTGGCGGCGGATAGCGAAGGCGTGGTGCAAGCCAGAAGCCTGACGACCGGCGATTTGCTTTGGGAGACTGAAACCGGGGCGCCTTTTTCCGGTGGACCGGGACTGGGCAACGGCACTGTAATTTTGGGTTCCAGCGATGCCGAAGTCGTCGCCTTAAATATCGAAACCGGAGCCGTATTGTGGAAAAGCGCCGTATCCAGCGAGGTATTGTCGGTGCCTGTTGTTGCTAAGGGTATTGTTGTCGTGCGTACCACAGACGGTGCGGTGATTGCGCTGGATGAAAAGACCGGCGGCAAGCGTTGGAGCTATGAAAACCCCGTGCCGGCTTTAAGTGTGCGCGGAACAGGATCGCCGTTGATTGTTGAGGATAACCTGATCAGCGGTTATGACAACGGCAAGTTAATGGCCTTGCGCCTAGTTGACGGCAAATATGTATGGGAAACCAGCATTGCCATTCCCAAAGGGCGCTCTGAGATTGAACGGCTGGTTGATCTCGATGTCGATCCTATCGCCATTAACGGGGTGATTTATGTGGCCAGTTATCAGGGCGGCATAGCGGCTATTTCGGAAGTGGATGGCGATGTGTTGTGGCGTAATGAGACCATTTCGTCGCATTCCGGTTTGACTAACGACTATCGGTACTTGTACCTGGCAGATTCCCAAAGCCATGTGCTACAACTCGATCAGCGCAGCGGCGCGTCCTTGTGGAAGCAGCAGGATTTACACCAAAGAAAATTAACCGCTCCTGCCGTCTATGAAAACTATGTGGTGGCAGGCGATCTTGAAGGCTATGTGCACTGGTTGTCCAGTACCGATGGCAGGCAACTGGGGCGTATACAAGTGACCGACGGTGCCATTGATGCTCAGCCAATCGTGGTAGATAATGTTATTTATGTTTATGCAAAAGACGGCACATTGGCCGCGTTAAAAGTCCGATAAAAAGTAACTGCCCTGTCATCAAATACCATGGAACGCAGATGACGCAGATGAATATGATTAACGCAGATAATTCAAAAAGATATTATTTGATCATAACTATCAGCGTCATCAGCGTTCCATTTTTCTAATTACCGAGTCGATATGTTACCTGTAATAGCCCTAGTAGGGCGACCCAATGTGGGCAAATCCACATTATTTAATTATTTAACGCGCAGCCGTGATGCTCTGGTTGCGGATTTTTCAGGATTAACCCGAGATCGGCAATACGGACGGGTAAAGCTGGGCGACCGCCCCTGCCTGGTCGTCGATACCGGCGGTATCGCCGATGACGCAGAAGGCATAGAAAGCTTTGCCAGAAAACAGGTGCAGGTAGCATTAGAAGAGGCGGACATCGTATTCTTTATGGTTGACGCCCGCGAAGGCCTGAGCGCTTCCGACAAGGTGATCGCCGATACCCTAAGAAAGCTGCAAAAACCGATTATATTGGTCACCAATAAGGTCGACGGCTTGGATGCCAGTCTCGCGAGCACCGATTTTTATTCGCTGGCGCTGGGCGAGCCGGTGCAGATTGCCGCATCTCATGGCAGAGGCATACCTGAATTACTGCAAAAAGTTAACGAACTGTTGCCGCCGGATGCTAGTGACCAAGAGGAAGAGCATGGCGGCATCGGCATCGCGGTGGTCGGAAGGCCCAATGTCGGCAAGTCAACCCTGGTCAACCGCTTATTGGGTGAAGAACGGGTTATCGTCTATGATGAGCCGGGCACCACGCGCGACAGTATCTACATTCCTTTTGAACGCAATGGCAAGCTGTTCACCTTGGTCGATACTGCGGGAATGCGCAGAAGATCCAAAATATCCGAAACGATTGAAAAATTCAGCGTGATTAAATCGTTACAGGCGATTGAAAAATCCAATGTTGTCATCTACCTGATTGATGCTCAAGAAGGTATCACCGACCAGGATGCGCATTTATTAGGTCTGGTATTGGAAGCCGGAAGAGCCTTGATTATCGGCCTGAACAAATGGGACGGCATCACTGCCGAGCAAAAAGTCACCATTAACCGGCAACTCGACATCAAACTGTCTTTTCTGGAATTTGCCGAAAAGCACCCGATTTCTGCGTTGCATGGCAGTGGTGTCGGCAAAATGTTTGATGTCGTGCAGCAATTGTATGCAGCGGCAATGCTCGATATGTCTACGCCGGTGTTGACCCGAATCTTAAAAGAAGCGACAACCGCGCATCAACCGCCGATAGTGAATACCCGGCGTATTAAACTCAAATACGCACATCAGGGCGGCAGAAACCCGCCTGTTGTGGTGATTCATGGCGTACAAACCGATGTTCTGCCCGAGTCTTACAAACGGTATTTAATGAACTACTACCGGGACAAAATGAGTTTGGTCGGCACGCCGATACGCTTAGTGTTCAAATCGCCGGTTAATCCCTTTCACGGGCAAAAGAGAAAAATGACCGAATGGCAGGTAAAGAAGCGCGAACGCTTAATGAAACGTGTAAAAAGCAAGAAGAAGGATTAATAAATTCGTAGGACGACCGCTTGGTCGCCCACCCATTGCGCAAAAGCTATTAAACCAACATTACAGGAAACCACCATGGCTACCATCACCTTTCAAGGAAAACCCCTCAACACATCAGGCGAACTGCCGACAGTCGGCAGCGACGCGCCGACATTTTCCCTGACCAGTCGCGAGTTAGTCGATGTCACCCTGGCAAGCTATGCCGGTAAACGCAAAGTACTAAACATTGTGCCCAGTCTGGACACCCCAACCTGCGCCGCATCAACGCGCAAATTCAACCAAAAAGCCTCGCATCTGGACAACACCGTGGTGTTAGTTATTTCCGCCGATCTGCCTTTTGCTCAAAGCCGTTTTTGCGAATCGGAAGGCTTAAAAGACGTTATCCCGCTGTCTACCTTCCGCTCCGGTTTTGCCGACGATTACGGCGTAACCCTTGTCGATACCTTTCTGCGCGGTTTAACCGCCCGTGCGATCGTGGTTATCGATGAGCATGACAAAGTCATCTACACGCAATTGGTCGATGAAATCGCCAATGAGCCGGATTACGACAGTGCGCTGGCGATTTTATAAGGCGGATTTTCGCTTGCCGGTACGACGGATTCGTGGGCGGTTATGAGCCGGTTAAACGAACAGCCACGGCAATAATAAAGCGCGTCCCACGATTCAATTCAGATTCGACTGTAAGCATGTCATGGTGTTTTTCAATAATACCGTGACAAATCGACAGACCAAGTCCGGCCCAGCCTCTTTAAAAAAGGCTCGAAGATTTTGTTTTTGACTTCATCCGGCATCCCGGTGCTGGTATCGGCGATACGCATGACCGCTTGGCCATTCATCCTGGCAGTGGTGATGAAAATACGGCCTTTACCGGCAATGGCTTGTATTGCATTGCCGAGAATATTGATAAAAACGTGGTTGAGTTCTCCTGTATAACATTCGACCGGTTGATTGAGCGCGTAATCTTTCTCGATAGTCATGCGATCTTTATCGCTAAGTAGCCTAAAACCCCGCCGTTCAGGCCATATTTTCTTTTCCCGTTGTGCGTACAGGGTAGGGAACGATCCTCGGCAGCACGCCTTACGACTGCATTTACCACATCCCCTTCCCCTTGGATTATGCAGGCGGTACCGCTGGGGTAGAGAGCATCGCAGAAGTCGTTGCCGAGGTCGCCCTGTGCTGAACAACGTGAAGCACATCATTGACGATACATCAGCCGTATCGCCCCACAACAAGCGAAGCGATATTGCTTTTTCCAGCGTACTGATAATGCCATTGCTGATCGTCGTTCAAAATAACCGGACTGACTGTTTTTGCCGGATTAAAACTGTCCCGTTTCGGTGCATACGAAATGCATTTCGGTGCAAAAATGAGGTGCGGCTTCGCTAAGCTTGAACTAAACGACCCAAAGCCGCTGGCTTAAGCTGATTGGCATAATCTGTGCTGTAAGCAATGAGGGTGCAACGGCGCACCTTCTCTCCTCTTAGGCAGTAGCGTTGAAAAATCGCTTGTTTTAAAAATGACTGACTAAAAAATGCTGGTTTCAAGAGGGATAATAGCTTGTAAAAGCAGGCTCAATTAAAAACGAATCAAGGTGTTTTTGATCCGGCACCTCAATTCGTTTTTATCTAACTTTTTAAAGGTGAGTTATGTCCTATCTGATCCCTTCAGAATTTGTCACAAAGATGGTCGATGCGGGTGAATCCAAAATCTTCATGTCAACCCGAGATACCTTGATCAGGGCTTATATGGCCGGTGCGATTCTGGCGTTGGCTGCGGTATTTGCGGTCGCTGTTACTGTGCAGACGCATTCGCCGATTTTCGGTGCAATCTTATTCCCGGTCGGTTTTTGTATGCTGTATTTACTGGGTTTCGACCTTCTGACCGGCGTTTTTGTGTTAACGCCGCTGGCGCTGCTTGATAAACGTCCGGGCGTGACCATCAACGGTATTTTCAGGAACTGGGGCCTGGTCTTTGCCGGCAATTTTCTGGGAGCGTTAACCGTGGCGGTTATGATGTCGATTGTCTACACCTACGGTTTTTCCGTTGAGCCTAATGATGTGGGCAAAAAGCTGGCCGGCATCGGTGAAGCGCGGACGCTGGGTTATGCAAAATATGGTACAGCCGGCTGGTTTACGATCTTTATCCGGGGCATGCTGTGTAACTGGATGGTATCCACCGGTGTGGTCGGGGCGATGATTTCCACGTCCGTTAGCGGCAAGGTGATTGCCATGTGGATGCCGATCATGCTGTTCTTTAGCATGGCTTTCGAGCACTCGGTGGTTAACATGTTTTTGTTTCCGGCCGGTTTGATCATGGGAGGAAATTTTTCGATTATGGATTATTTTATCTGGAATGAGATTCCGACTGTTTTGGGCAATCTGATTGGCGGGCTTGCGTTTACCGGATTGACCCTATATTCCACGCATATAAAAACCGCGCCTAAACGTACCTTTTAACTACCCGAATTATAAAAATAGAGCCTCAGTCGATAAGTGGATAGGGCTTTTAATCATTACCCTTTAATTTGCAAAGGAATTTATCATGACACGCAACCAAGTCACCGAATTGATTATCATCCACAAGCTGCGTAAACAGCTGACATGGCCTCAACTCGCCGACGCCATCGGCCGTAGCAAGGAGTGGACCACAGCCGCGCTGCTCGGGCAGATGACGCTCAGCGCCGAACAGGCCGCCAAGGTCGGTGCTTTGTTGGAGCTGCCCGCCGAGGCTATCGAACAATTGCAAGTTGTCCCCTGCAAGGGCTCGCTAGCCACTGCGGTGCCGACCGATCCGTTGATTTACCGTTTTTACGAGCTGGTCAGCGTCTACGGCAGCACCTTTAAGGCATTGATTCACGAAGAGTTCGGTGACGGCATTATGAGCGCCATCGATTTCAGCATGGACCTTCAGCGCGAACCCGACCCCAAGGGAGACCGCGTCAAGATCGTGATGAGCGGTAAGTTTCTTCCTTACAAGAGTTACTGAGTTTCGGCCCGGTGAATGACTGCGATTCATTCGATATGAAAAAATGTCCGGCCAATTAACAATCGCCGCAGGCCAATATTCCGATAAAGGCCGCAAGGAAATTAATCAGGATTTTCACGGCGTCTATATCCCGAAAGAACCGCAGTTGAGTTCAAAAGGCATTGCCATTGCCCTGGCCGACGGGATCAGCAGCAGCGATGTCAGCCATATTGCCAGTCAAGCCGCTGTAACCGGCTTTTTGGAAGATTATTTTTGTACCTCGGAAGCCTGGTCGGTCAAGAAGTCGGTGCAACGGGTTTTAATAGCAAGCAACTCCTGGTTGCATGCGCAAACCAAGCAAAGCCGCTATTGTTATGATAGGGACAGGGGCTATGTCTGTACCTTAAGCGCGATGGTGATCAAATCCACCGCCGCGCATATTTTCCATGTGGGCGATGCGCGGATCTACCGGTTACGCGACCATGATCTGGAACAGCTCACCAACGATCATCGGCTTTGAATTTCGCAGGATAAAAGCTATCTGAGTCGTGCCTTGGGAATGGATTCCCGTCTTGAAATTGATTATCAAACTTTAGCGGTTAATCAGGGCGACATTTTTTTATTCGCGACCGATGGCGTTTATGTAAGCGGCACAGTTAGCAAAACAACCTATTTTGGCGTTCTTTGTTGTTCAATGTATTGTCGAATAATGGCGATAGGCGCACCGCCGCAACTCCCGGCAAAGTAACTGGGCGACCATAATGCGCCGTCCCACAATTTCTTTTTAACGTCAGGGTAATCCTGCTTGCGGATCATGCGGCTTGATACCCCTTTAAGGCTGTTCACCAAGGATGATATTGAAACTTTGGGCGGGTAATTCACCAACAGATGAACATGATCGTCCTCGCCGTCAAATTCCATTAATTCCGCTTCAAAGTCGGCACAAACCTGGGTGAAGATGCCGCGTAGATCATCAATTACGCGTTGGGTGAATACGCCACGGCGGTATTTGGTGACAAAGACCAAATGAACATGAAGATTAAAAACACAGTGTCTACC
>JAGXGY010000017.1 GCA_024636505.1 Methylobacter sp.
CTGGATCAAACGGTTGACAAGGAAAACCATCTGTTTTTCCAAGTCAGCTTTGATGCCTGATACTGTCATTGGACTGCTTATCAATAAGGTAGAGTTTGGCGTCGATATTCATACCAAGTTACAGGTTTGACCCATTACCCAAATTTTAAATGGCTGTCCCGGCTTAAATTAGGAGGCCCTTTGTCGAATCGTGAAGCGACTGCTATTTATTCCAAAATATACTCGCCGCCCCTTTTCCGGTCAAGCAATTAACTCGACGACTCTTTTCCCGTTAATTCATGCGGCGAAACTGTCTTATTATATACGTACAGCGATTGAGTCGGATACGCGAATTCGATTTCTTCTTGTTGAAATTGCTGATAAATTTCGAGATTAATGGCTTGTTGGGCGTCCATGTATAAATTATAGTCAGCGCTTAGCACATAGTAGACGATTTCGAAATTGAGCGAGAAATCCCCGTACTCAAAAAAATGAGCGCGATCGAAGCGGGTGTTGTCGAGAGCTTCGACAATCGCTTTGAGCATCGCTGGAATGCGTTGCAGTTTTTCATAGGAGGTATCGTAGATCACGCCGATGTTGAACACGACCCGCCGTTCCTGCATGCGCTTGAAGTTGCGAATGCGGGTGTTGAGTAATTCGCCGTTAGCACAGATAATCTGTTCGCCGGTGAGACTGCGTAGCCGGGTTGTTTTAATGCCGATATGTTCAATCGTACCGAGAAAGTCGTCGAACATAACGAAATCACCGATCACAAAAGGTTTGTCGAGAACGATCGACAATGATGCGAACAAATCGTTGAGGATACGTTGCAGTGACAAAGCCACCGCGATACCGCCGATACCAAGACCGGCAACCAGCGCGGTGATATCGATGCCGATGTTCTGTAGGATCAGCAGCAGCGCAACCGACCATAGCACGATCTGACTGATGAAGTTGAGGACGGCCAACGCGCCCATGCTGGCGCCGTCGCGTTTGGTTTTATGCGACAGAATACGGAAAATCCAGGCACGCAAAAATCCGCTCAACCAAATCGCGATTTGCACCACAATGACGGCTTTGGTTATCTTGGCAATCGTCGCGTCAGTGGTGGGAGCGAGTGTCAATAACAAGGAAGCGAAAAATGCCGCAATGACCAGAAAGAAAATAAGATTGGCGCGTTTGACAGTAATAAGAACTTGGTTTGCTTGAGAAAATTGATTGTTTTCGGCTATTTTCTTCAAGCTGCGGATCAGAAACCAACGCAGAATATACAGTAGTATGAAGGATAAAGAAGCAACCGCAAAAGCACAAACCCAGTCCAGTAGAGAATTGTGATTGATCTTAAAAGCGGCCAAACTTCTGAGCCGGTCGCTAAAGCTATATTGAGAGGTTCTGACATTAATATCATTAATTAAGTGGTTCTGCAGACGGCGGTTTTTATCCAATGCGGCATTCAAATCCGTCAATGTATCGATGATGCTTTGTATCTGTTCGCTCTGCTGGGTTTGCCATGCGGCTATATCCGGAGTCGAAGAAGCGACTTTTCTGTTGACAGCGTTCAGACGGCTCTGCCAGTCGCTGAGCCAAAGCTTGATCGTCGCTTGCTCCTGGTCGAGTTGCGCGATATCCACGTTAGCTTGCGAGCGCCATTCCGGTAAGTTCTTATGTTCGACGGAGTGATTGAAAATGTCGTGACGCTTTTGCCATAACGCCTTTTGTTCCGCGAGCAGCTCTAGTTCGCGTTGTGTGGCGTCGGTTTTCGATTTCAAGGCTTCTAGCTGCAGACGTCGCGCTTCCGCTTCTTCAATAATCTTCTTATCCTCGAAAGAGGTAGCTTCCAGCCGTTGTCTGGCTCTATTCAACAGACTTTGCGCCTTGAGTGACTGATCTTTAATCCGGGTCAACTTGCGCTTGAGTTCAAACTCCTGCTTGTTGATGCTTTCGATCTGTGCTTTCAATACCGAGCCGTCGAAGCGGGCATGTTTCTGCAGGAATTCAAGTTTTTGGCGCAGCAGATGAAGATGGGTTTCATAGACGGAAAACGCTTTTTGCTCGTTTTTCAGTTTCAGTTCGTAAAGCGCTTGTTGTTGCTCAGCGAGATCCTGTTCCAGTGTTGCAGTTTTGAGCTTTGCAGGTCCCGCATCTCCGTTTGAGCTTTGCACCTGAGTCAGTTGTTCTTGTTTTTGCTTGAGTGTACTTTGTGCCTGTTCCAACGCTTTCTCGGCCAAGTCGACCCTGGTGCGCATCATTTTCACCTGTGTGGATTCAGCGGTAAGCTGTTCGCGTGCACGATCCAAATCCAGTACTGTGAAGGACTTATCAGCTTGCGGCTTTTTTTGGAGTCGAGCAATCTCTTGTAAATCCAGTGCTTTTTTAGCACTGAGTTCCTGGCTCCGATTCCATTGGTTAATTTGTGCCGTAAGAACCGTTATGGTTTGATCCAAAAGTGTGAGTTGCTGTTGCAATATTTCTGCTTCGACAGTCGATGCCTGCGCCAAGCGCTGGGCAATTTCTTCCCGTTTGTCTTCTAGCGCTTTCCTGCGAAGCGTTATCACTTCGATGGCTTGCTCGAGCGTTTTGATTTCTCCGTTATCTTCGGATGCTGTGGTCTGGGGCGTGACCGGAGACTGGGCCTGAGACAACGGCGCCAGCAAGCAAAATAAAAATAGCCAGAGATATGGATTCCGGATAAAACCGATGGTTTGAGAAGTCATGGAATGAATTTTTAAGATATAAATATCCTTATAATGGAAAAGGGTTGTTTTAAGGTCACAGAGTCAGACCCGATAAAAACAAACGCCGAAATTTTAGTTAAAAGTGTACCAGTTTAGGGTTTGCGATTCAGCCTGCTTTTTTGGTAATTATTCAGCCCCCTTAACTTAAAGGCAGCTTTGGCACAGAAAACCCCGACCGCCTTTGACGAATGACTTCCGCCAAATAAATCCAAGGCGACTGCTGGCGAACGCGGCAGGTTTTAGTCGTTGCCGATCACAAAGGGCAACCGGATGCCGTTAAAAAAAAGGTAGCTTAGGTCGTCGAAACCGGTTAAAAGGCGCACGATGGCGAGGTACGTTGGAAAAAGAAAGCCACTGATTTTTGGTATGATCCAACGTGGTGGACAAGTGGCGATTCCAATGCTGGCAAATGTTCAGCAAGCCCCTGATTCAAAGTACGATAGCGCCCGGCACGTTCATTTATACCGATGAATATGCTATTTATGATCGACTGGAGCAATGGGGGTATTCACGAAAAAGCGTTTGTCATGATGCCGGTGAGAATATGCCCGCGACGAGGATGGCGACGGCTTTTATGAGGTTCATGTGAACACATGAGGAAGGTTTTTGGTCGCTACTGCGTTCCTGGTTACGTCCACATCGCGGAATTTTTCAAACTTATTTGCCCATTTATTTGGGATTTTTTGAGTTTGTGCATAACGCAAAAAAAAACGTGGCAAAGCGTTATTGAGTTCGCTGTTGAAATTGATTATAAGCTAGCTCCCTGGAATCCAGTAAGAGCCATAAACTTAAGCGTTAGCCTCTGACAGCATACAACCTCAACATACGCGGTTCCACCGGATGCCCTGGCTATTTGACTAACACTTCCGATAACCAAATTCAATTTCCCGGCTGTCAATATTAACAATGCCAAAACAGTTTGCGGTATGATTTAAACGTCGCAGGATAATCGCATATAACCCAGGGGCTGAACATGTTAATCAAAACCAAAGCAAATATCTTAAGCAGCGAAATCACCGACCGGGCGGTTTTCGAATCCCGGCGGGAGTTTATTAAGGCGGCGACTGCGCTGTCGGCGGGGCTTATGCTGCCGAGCCTGGGGCAGGCAGCAACGGGGAAATACGCCGATGTGCCGGTCGGGCCGTATTCGGCCGAATTGCCGGTTACCGACCGCGAGGATGTCGCCAACTACACCAACTATTACGAATTCTCTAGCAATAAAAAAGATTCGACGGTTTTGGCCGGAGCGTTAAAAACCAAGCCATGGAGCGTGGAAGTTGCTGGCGAAACAGAAAAACTGGGCGTTTACAATCTGGAAGATATTTTAAAGGACAATCCGCTGCAGGAGCGTATTTACCGGTTCCGTTGTGTGGAAGCCTGGTCTATGGTGGTGCCGTGGATAGGCTTTCCGTTGGGCGATATGCTCAAGCGCTTTAAGCCGACTTCGAAAGCCAAGTTTATCGAGTTTACTACGATTTACAATCCGGAAATCATGGTGGGCCAGCGTTCCGCAGGTTTGGACTGGCCTTACGTGGAAGGCTTGCGCATCGATGAAGCGATGCATCCGTTAACGATGATGGTGACCGGCATGTATGGCGATGAACTGCCCAATCAGAACGGCGCGCCGTTGCGCTTGATTGTGCCGTGGAAATACGGATTCAAGAGCATCAAGGCAATTGTTAAAATACGTTTTGTGGAAGCTATGCCGGAAACGGCCTGGCATAAAAGCGCGCCTAACGAATATGGCTTTTATGCCAATGTTAATCCTGACGTATCTCATCCCAGATGGAGTCAAAGCCGCGAGCGGATGCTGGGCAGCAGTATTTTTACCAAAAAGCGTAAGACAGAAAAATTTAACGGCTATGGCGCGGAAGTCGCTGAGCTTTATTCCGGCATGGATCTAAAACGGTATTTTTGATGTTATTCGGCAAAAAACATTGGGCAGCCATAAAAATAATGATTTTTTTACTGAGTCTGATGCCGTTTTTGTTGATGGTTAATGACGCAATCAATGATCGACTGGGCGCTAATCCGATAGAAACTTTGCATTTCGGTTTTGGCGACTGGACTTTGCGGTTTTTGTGTATCAGTTTGGCGCTGACCCCGATTAAAATGGTTACAGGGCGGGTTTGGCCGATGCGCTTTCGGCGCATGATGGGCTTGTTTACTTTCTTTTATGCCAGCCTGCATTTTCTGGTTTATATCCTGCTTGATTTGTCGTTGTCCTGGGAAGTATTTAAAGACGAGGTGCCCAAAAGTCCTTATATTCTGATGGGTCTGCTGACGTATTTGTTGCTCATTCCTCTGGCCGTAACTTCAACCAAAAACATGCAGAAAAGATTGGGGCGAAATTGGTTGAAATTGCATCGTTTGGTGTATCTGGCCGGGTTAACGGCTTTGCTGCATTATTTTTGGTTGGTAAAGGCGGATTATACCGAGCCGTTGATTTATGCGGGGGTGATCGGTATTTTATTGACAATACGGACGGCGGTTTATTGCTGGAAGAAACGCTTCATTAATAATAGAGAAATCCACAAAAAACGCGTAGAAAAACTCAATATATCATCACCGGGAAAACCGAGGTTTCACTTTGATTTTCCCGGTGGTGAAAAATAATTGTAGCCTTTAGCCCGATTTACTGTATTTCAAAATCCGTTAATAATTCATCATGCTCAAGTTCTGAGACTTCAACATGATCGACCCGGGCGGTTATCGGCCCTTTGCGGCACCATTTAATGAATTTTTCAATAACGATATCTTCCGCCTCGGCGATAATTTCAACCCGACCGTCAGACAGATTTTTGGCGCTGCCTTTTATGGCAAAATGTTTGGCCTTGTTATGGGTGAACAGCCGAAAGTAAACGCCCTGAACACGACCGGAAACCAGGATTTTGACTTTGCGTATCACTCTTTAATTCTCCAGCAATAATGGATTTTCGGGTTACGGGAAAAATCTTCCGGTATTGTTGCCGCACTGATGTCTTCTACAATCAAGTCGGATAAGGCCTGTTTGTCGATTTTAAAACGTCTGAAGTTGGTCGAAAAGTAGAGAACACCTCCCGGCGACAACAAGGAAACGGCGTTATTTATCAGTTGTACATGGTCGGTTTGTATGTCGAACACGGCATCCATCCGTTTCGAATTGGAAAAAGTCGGCGGATCCAGGAAAATCAAATCGTAGTGTTTACTGGGCTGCTCAGCTTCAGTGGTCAGCCATTCCAGGCAATCGGCCTGGATAAATTCATGGCGGCCCTGAGTGACATTCAGCGCCATGTTGTTTTTTGCCCAATTGATATAGGTGTTGGACATATCGACGGTGGTCGTCGATGCGGCGCCGCCTATTGCCGCATGGACTGTCGCGCTGCCGGTATAGGCGAACAGGTTTAAAAAGCTTTTGCCTTTGGCCTGTTGCTGAATCATCATCCGTATAGGCCGGTGATCGAGGAATAATCCGGTATCCAGATAATCTTCAAAATTCACCAGCAGTTTGCAGCCGCCTTCTTCAACGGTGTGAAAGATCCCTTGGTCGCCGTGTTTTTCGTATTGGTCGGTACTTTTTTGTTTACGACGTATTTTTAAAAAAACCTGATCGCTAGTGATATTAAGTACTCCAGGTATTTCGGCCAACAGCCCGGCCAGACGCTGATCGGCTTTGTGTTGGTCGATGCTTTTGGGCGGTTGGTATTCCTGAACAATGATCCAGGTTTGAGCGCCCTGATAAATATCAACCGCGACCGCGTATTCCGGCAAATCGGCATCATAAACCCGATAGCAAAAGATGTGATTTTGCTTGGCCCATTTGGACAGTTTTTTCAGGTTCTTTTTGAGCCGGTTGGCGAAGCTTACCGCTCCCAGTTCACGCCCCTTGCCTACATCCCTGTAGGCAAACATTTCTGCTGCGGCAGGCTCAACTGTATCGTTGTTAGCAACACTTATAACGGCTTCGTTGTCGGTGGGCATATCGGTGCCGGTAGTCTCAGCTTGCGGAGCAGGGCGGGTCTCGGTTACTTGAGCAATCCGTTGTTCCTGGGCTTTGCTGATCTCGGTCACTTGAGCAATACGTTCTTCCTGCGTTCTGGTCTTAGGGATGAAGAAATTGCTTTCTTCAATATCCAGACGTAACAGTTTGCATTCCAGCGCGCCGTTAAACAGGGTAATCGGCTTTTGTGAGCGGATGCCTAAGCGAAAGCCCAGTTCCGGGTTGCTGATGATCATGGCCGCTTTCCAGCCGATAAAATGCGCCTTCAGTGTGTTACCGAATTTTTTGTAGAGCTCGGCGGTTTCTTGTTCGTCGCCTAGCCGTTCGCCATAAGGCGGGTTGCAGATTAATAGGCCCGGTTTCCAGCTTTCGGCGGGTTCGGCGTCCTCAATATCGCGGCGTTCGACATGGATTTTATGTTGCAGGCCGGCATTGGCGATATGCGCTAAAGCGGTGTTGACGGTCTGGCGGTTTTGATCGAAGCCGACGATAACCGGCAGTTTTTCCATACCGATTTTTTTACGTTGTTCGGCTTCAGCACGGAGTTTTTTCCAGCATTCGGCATCGTGTTTTTTCCAGCCAATAAAACCGAAATAGTCGCGCAACAAACCGGGGGCGTAATCGGCGGCGATCATCGCGCCTTCCAACAGCAGTGTTCCTGAGCCGCACATCGGATCGATTAACGAGCCCTGTTGCTTGGCGATTTGCGGCCAGCCGCTACGCAGCAGCATCGCCGCCGCCAGGTTTTCCTTCATCGGGGCTTTGATGTTGACGTCCCGGTAACCGCGACGATGCAGACTTTCACCGGAAAGATCCAGACTGAGTTGGGCGTTTTCGCCGTTCAGGTAAACATTGATGCGAATATGGGGCTGTTCGGTATTGATACTGGGTCGGGTCTGGAATTTTGCCCGCATCTGGTCGACGATCGCATCTTTAACTTTTAACGCGCCGAAATGGGTATTGTTGATTGCTTCTGAGTTTTTTGCGCTGAATGAGACCGCAAAACTGTCTTCAGGATTGATATGCTCAATCCAGTCAATTTTTTGTATGCCGTTATAAAGGTCTTCCTGGGATTTTACTTCGAAAGAGCTCAGCACCAGTAAGATGCGATTGGCGGTTCTCGACCACAGACAGGCGCGATATGCTGTTTCGAGATTGCCCTGAAAAGCGACCCCGGCCAGGGTGGCCTTGATAGGGTTTATGCCGAGTGCGCGGAGTTCATCGCTCAGCATGGTTTCCATCGCTTTAGGGGTGGTAGCAAATAATTGATAAGTGGGCATAAGAGCTTAGGGGAAAGGTTCAAGGTGCAAGGCTCAAGGAAAAAAGAAAGGCACGAGGCTCGCTGTCCTTGTGCCTTTCACCTTGTACCTTTAATCTGATTTACTGAATCTTGATCAGTTCAACATCAAAGATTAATGTGGCATTCGGGCCGATTGCCCGGCCTGCGCCTTGCTCGCCATAAGCAAGTTCTGACGGAATATAAAAGCGGTATTTTGCGCCTTCTTGCATGAGTTGTACGCCTTCAGTCCAGCCGGCTATTACCCGATTTAGCGGGAATGTGGCCGGTTCGCCTCGGCTGTAAGAACTGTCAAACTCTTCGCCATCAAGGGTTGTGCCTTTGTAATGTACGGTAACGCGATCAGTAGCGGAAGGTGAGATAGCGCCTGTTCCCGGTGTTAATATTTGGTATTGCAAGCCGGTTGCTGTCGTTACGATATCGGGTTTTTTAGTATTTTCTGCAAGAAAAGCGGTGCCGGCGGCTTTATTTTCTTCAGGTGTCGTGGCATTGGCCATTGAAAACATAGTAAATCCTATAAGAATAACGGTGACGATTGAAAGAACTTGAGTTTGAATTTTTTTCACGATTGTTGCCCTCTGTGTACGTAAAAAAGTAACAGTTTACCAAAAAAACCAGCTTTCGCTTTGTAATTCCTTTTCACAGGCACCTAGTTGACGTTGAAATAATGTTGCCCGCTTGGCGACTTTGACAGCAACTTGCTGTAACCAGGTTTTTTTCAAGAAACTTTTGCGATGAAAGCCGCCATGTCCTTCATGGTAGGCGAGGTATAAATTTTTGGTATCCCGTTTCGATATGCCTAAGCGAGTGTGGCTGATGTTGCAATACCAGCCGATAAAATCGGTAGCATCGGCAAAGTCATCGCGGTTCGCTCCCCAGCTGCCGACTTTGCTCTGATAATCACCCCAGGTTTCATCTTTAGCTTGGGCATAGCCGTAAGCGCTACTGGCTCTGGGCAGCGGAATGAACCCCAGCAGCCAAGGGCGTGGCGGTTGTGCATCGGCAACAAAGCGTGATTCCTGATGCATGATCGCCATTTGAACGTGGATAGGTATTCCCCATTTTTCAAATGCGTTTTTGGTATCATCATACCAATCTTCTTTTTCCCTGAAAGTCGCGCATATATTGTTACTATTTTTAGGCGGGAGTGCCGTGCAGGCCTCTAAAGCGAGTAACAAAATCAGGATTAACGGCTTTTTCATGAGTAATAGGACGCTATTAAGATTAAAACGATATAGGCGATAAAAATAATTTCAATAGAAAATAAAAAATATAACGCAGGCACTATAATGGCTTTTTAGTAGCCTTGTATGGTGTATGTTGAACAACAGCATAACACGGATAATTAGAGAGGAAAGTGAGATGGTTTTAGATGTAGATGTAAACCGGCCCTATAGAAAAAACTTAATATCGCATGGTTTGATTTATATGGGAGGACAAGAGCGGGAAATCACCGTTAAAAACCTTTCGTTAACCGGTGTGCTGGTAGAATCGAGATGTGAGCCGGAAAGTAGCGATATCAAAGATATTTTTAATATGCTGTCAGCATCGGCTACGATAGATTTATATCTCCCTGAAATGCGTTTGGCCGGCGAAGCCGAGGTGGTCAGGGTTGATATGTTCGATAATTATATTGTGCTCGCATTGGAATTTAAAAATGTTGTTTATGATGTCGATAATCAGTTTTACAAAAGAAATGTGTATAGAAAAAATATGACGGCTCCAGGTAAAATTCTGCTGAATGGTCAGTATTCGGATTTTACTGCGGTCAATGTTTCAGTGGAGGGAATAATGATCAGTGTTGCCGAATCCGTTGCTGTCGAACCGGGATATATAACAATATTTGAATTCGAGAAGCTGGGTTTGGACGGTGAAATCAAAGTGATATGGGTTGAACATATCGCCGACGGCAGAACGTTGCTCGGTTTGGAATATATGTATATCGAAAAAACAGCGATTAAGGGGATACCGCGTTTTTCGCGCTAACAAACTGCATAACCTCTCGCCACCAGGAAAGCTGCTGATGTAGCGGCAGGGTGTTATGGTCTGCGTCCTTAAACGACCAGGTTCGCTTAGGACAATGCAGCGCCGCGAACAGCTTTACACTGTGCTTATTGGGAATGATTTTATCTTTTTCGGCTAGTAATATCGCGGTGTTTCCCGAGTAATTTTGCAGATTAGTCATGTTGTCGAATGTGTCTTTGATCAGCCATTTTCTCAGGAAAAACCAGTAATGGTGTTGGGCAACATCGGCCATGCTGCTAAACGGCGTGACCAGGACAATGCCTTTAACCGGAACCTGTCCGCTGTGCACGATGCCGCCGACCACGCCGCTGCCGAGTGATTCACCCCACAGAAAAACAGGTTCGCCAAAATCGTTCAAAGCCTGTTGTACGGTGTCGATGCCGTCGGCAATCAACGCCGATTCCGATGGCGTGCCGTTTCTGGCTCCATAGCCTGGATATTCGGCCAGGATTACCTTGTACCCCAGATATTCCAATGCATCTGGATAATAAGTCCGGTCGGTTGCCGATCCCGCATTGCCGTGAAAAACGATAACCGTACCCTTGCTTGTTGTGTTGGATGTTTTGGAGATTAGTCCCCGATAATTATCGGTTGACGGCCAGAGTTTGAGGTTAGCTTGATCGGCGCGTTGTTGTTGATGCTCAAGCGAATAGGTATCCGGGAAATAGATTATTTTTCGCTGGAACAGAAAAACGATCAGCAGGAGCAGCAGGTAGGTCAGCAGTAGTGAAAGCATCGGTTTGATAGTTAAGTGCCTGTGTACTTTTGTTTGTCCCGGCCCAACCAGTAATCACTCGCCAGCTGCTGAGCCTGTTCTTGCGTCTCAGCTTTGCCTAGCAGCTTAAGCGCAATGGCCGCCGTGCCGATAATCGAGGCTTGTGCAAACTCGTCTTCAACCTTGCCCTGCCAGATTAGCGCCAGTTGTTCCGGTTCAAGCAGTTCGGGTTTGACGTGGCGGCGAGCAAATAAAGCGGGCCAGTGTTCGTCGGATAATTCGCCGTTGTGCACGCTTTGCACCAGGCATTCCATGTCGGGATTGCGCTCGGTCTCGCCGCCTTCGCCTTTTAATACCGCCATATGCGCCTGGTTTAACAGGGCGGCGGCTTGCTGATGTACCGGACGATAACCGGGATGGAAGATGCCCTGAATGCTGTATAGCGCATTAAACGGGTTTAACAATCGTACCAGTGTGTGTACTGGTGAGCGTAAACCCAGTATCGGGCGCAGTTCGATAATTTCATGCAATTTTGGGCAAAAATGTGCCAGCGATAAATAACTGAAATGCTGTTGTTCCAGTTGTTGTTTGGCATCCGTAATAGAGTCGGCGCATTGAATGTTTAAATACCCCAGCATATTTTCGGTATAGAGTCTGCCTGCGCTATGGCCGCCGGCACCGTGCATAAAGACGGTGATGCCGTTTTCGGCCAGCAGCAAAGCTGACAGTAAAAACCAGGGCAAATGCCGACGCTTTCCGGCGTAAGACGACCAGTCCAGATCGACTGTTACGGTATTATCGGCAATAGCAAATGACTCCCGCGCCGCCTGGACAAAACCGGCCAATTCTTCCGGCGTTTCTTCCTTAACGCGCATCAGCATCAGGAATGCACCCAGCTGAACCGGCAGCACCTGATCGGTCAGGATCATGTGCATCGCGCGGTAGGCTTCATCCTGAGTTAAGGGTCTTGAGCCTTTTTTGCCTTTGCCCAGGATGCGGATAATTTCTGCAAACGGATGCTCAGGGTAGGGCGTTTGCTGGTGATGAGTGAATGTCATAAGGTAAATTTAAAATAATGATCGACTAACAAAGCGATAAATACGCCGGTTAGATACATCAGTGAATAGAAAAAGGTTTGCATCGCGGTTTTATCGTCTTTTCGGCGCATCATCAAAATGGCGTAATAAATAAAGCCGAGACCCAACGGCACTACCGCAGACAAATAAATCAGGCCGCTCATGCCGGTCAGATAGGGCAGCAGGGTAACAATCAATAGCAACAGCGAATAAAGCAGAATATGCAGCCGGGTATATTCAACGCCGTGGGTGACCGGCATCATCGGGATACCGACTTTGGCGAATTCTTTGCGCTTGGCAATAGACAGTGGCCAGAAATGCGGCGGCGTCCACACGAAAATAATCAAAAACAACAGCATGGAATAAGGATGCACTTCGCCGGTCATCGCGCACCAGCCCAGCAGCGGCGGTGTGGCGCCGAAAGCGCCCGCAATAACGATGTTTTGCGGCGTCATACGCTTAAGGTAGACCGTATAGATAATCGCGTAACCCAGCGCCGACAAAAAAGTCAGTAATGCGGTCAGGGGGTTGACCATAACGATCAGCAATACCATCGAGATAAGGCCCAGCAGCAATGCAAAAACGATGACATTGGTGGAGCTTAATTCGCCTGTAGGCAAAGGACGGTTTTTATTGCGATCCATCAGCGCATCGGCTTCGCGGTCGATATAATGGTTGATTGCGGCGGCTGAGGCGGCGGCCAAAGCAATGCCGACGCTGCTGTAGATGAACAGGCCGACAGGCGGTATGCCGGGAACGGCTAATAACATGCCCGCTATAGCGGTAAAAACGATCAGGGCAACCACTTTGGGTTTGCATAACTCAAGATAACTTTGCCAGGAGGGCCTAGGGTTTTCGCTAGTCATTATTTAATAGATTCCAACTTTTAGTTTAGGGTGCAACTCCCATAGAAATCATGGGTATAGTGTTGTAGATGTTATATTCAGTATTACTGGAGTAGAGTGAAAACGATAACCAGTTATTATAATAGAATACAGTCAACCAAGGGCTATTGAAATAGTCCGGATTTTTCTTGGGAATTGCAAGGTAGGCTTTATAGGGCTAAAAATCATATGTGGAAAGAAGAAGAGGCGTTTGCCTTGTTAGGCTTTCCAGGGTGATGGGGTTGCTGCTCGATCCGCAATATTCGGCTCAGAGATAACGGAAACGTTAGCAACGGGGTTATAAGCCGCATCCCGCTTGGGAGTTTTGATGTGCGTAGGGTTTAGAGGCGGCTGAGCGATTACACTCAGCCGCTGGAAAAAACAAGAAACATCAGTCGCCTATGAAGTTCGGTTTTTTTGCCTTATGCCGCCCAGTCCGAATACCCCTAGCATTTTTTATTACCTTGACATGCGCTTACTGCGGTGGTAAAGGTACCGCTACAACACTATTATTTTCGGTGCTGCTTATCCCCATGCACCCGGTAAATTTAAGCGGCCTGTCGGTTCAAAATAATGCTATTGATAGCCATATAAAGCATCTGCTGGCGTAAAATTAGCTGTTAACAGGACATCGGGCTCTATGTAGGTGACCGTTGGGCGACGGGCAAATGTACGCATCAGTTTTTCAGCATCGGCTTTGGCCAAAGACTGTGATGTTTTATATTGAATATAGACTGGAAATAATTATTCAGACGATGATAATCGTCTTCTTCATTAAACAGGCAAGATAGTGGGTCGTCCCGCGTAGGTTTTGGCAGCGAGAGTCCTTGGTGCTCAAAAGATTATTATCGGTAAATAGTATCAACCAAATGCTTAAACCAACGCGGTCTGAAAATTACCACATAAATAGCAATAACACTGGTTGTTGGGATAGGGCCAATGCCTATTATGGCCAAAACAAGCAGTATCAGCGCTGTCGTTATTCTTGTTCTCATCGATAAACCTCATCCACAAGCCGTTTAAACCATAGCGGTCTGAAAATCACTGCATAAAGGCAAATAAGACTGACGGTCGGAATTGGTCCAATATCGGTAACCAGAGCAAAAAGCAGCAGCAGTAATGTCAAAATTCTTGTTTTGATCAAATCAACCTCTTCTTAACTGATGATCACGAAAAGCAGGAAAGCCACAAAGCAATGTAAAGCCCTGTTTTCTTGGCTTACAGTGTCATGCCAAAGTATTGATCCGTATCAACGTGACTGGCATTTATACCGGGATGACCCTGCTAGCTAAGATTTATTGTCATCAGGATACACCATTAGACAGGCTTTTATGCACCCGTTTGTTTTTCGTGGGCTGCGATTTTTTATCGGTATGCGCATAACATCGGTTAATTAATCCGTGGTTAATGTGCGTCGTTTGCGGCTTCGGCTTTTTTCGGTTGTCATAAAGTTTCTCGTTTTTGTCGGTTTAGTTTAGCTTTGTGGGAGAAAGAGCGGCTGTGGGAGCGACGCCTACGTCGCGACTAACTGCTAATCGCGACGTAGGCGTCGCTCCCACAAGTCGCTCCCAAAATATCTACCCAGCCTGCCGCCTGATTTTTTCGCCTTTCCCTTTAACCGCATCGGCATCAATAATACATTGCTCAACATCGTCTGTAGACGGAATATCGAACATGGCTTTTTGCAAGATATGTTCCATGATGCTGCGCAAACCGCGCGCGCCGGTTTCTCGCTCGATGGCTTTTTTGGTGATTTCAACCAGCGCATCCTGCTCGAACTTCAACTCCACGCTTTCGTAAGCGAACAGCTGCCGATACTGGCGCGCCAGCGCATTTTTAGGTTCGGTCAGCACCCGAAATCAAGGCGCCGACATCCAGCGGCGCCAGTACCGGAAAATGGCCGATAAATTCGGGGATAAAGCCGAACTTGCGCAAATCTCTGGGTTGGGTCGCATTCAGCACCGGCTAACCGATAGCATAGGGGCCGTATATTCCCGATGCCGGGTAATGCAGGTATCTGTATAACTGCCTGCAATGCCGCGCCTGCGAGAGCGTTTTCTCAAGCAGGATAGCTTAAATTCCTCCCAATCGAGATCAGGATCACTGCAATTATTCTCAAAATAAATCAGCTAATTCCTGGATTTTATTCTCAGCGCTTCATTTACAGCGCTTTTCATTCTCCTCCTTAACGCTTTTCGATAAATCAACACTATCCGAAGGCCGACCTGTATGTGATAATAATTAATTGGATTTTGGCGATATTTTTTTTCTAACTGACACAGCCGCAGGGCGTAAAGGGCACGACATAATGGATGAGAACAAAAAGAAAGCGCTAGGCGCGGCGCTGATGCAGATTGAAAAGCAATTCGGCAAAGGCTCGGTGATGCGCATGGGCGATGTGGCCGCTTCGCGTGACATCGATGTGGTTTCTACCGGTTCTTTAGGCTTGGATATTGCGCTGGGCTGCGGCGGTTTGCCTCGCGGTCGTGTGGTTGAAATCTACGGTCCTGAATCATCCGGTAAAACCACATTGACCCTGCAAGTGATCGCAGAAATGCAAAAGCTCGGCGGCACAGCGGCATTTGTCGATGCCGAACATGCTTTAGATCCCGGTTATGCCGAAAAAATCGGCGTTAATGTCGACGACTTGCTGGTTTCCCAGCCGGATACCGGCGAGCAGGCCCTGGAAATTACCGACATGCTGGTGCGTTCCGGTGCAGTTGACGTGGTGGTGGTCGATTCGGTGGCGGCGTTAACGCCTAAAGCCGAGATTGAAGGCGATATGGGCGATTCGCACATGGGTCTACAGGCACGTTTGATGTCGCAAGCATTGCGTAAATTAACCGGTAACATTAAGCGTTCCAATACCTTAGTTATTTTTATCAACCAAATCAGGATGAAAATCGGGGTGATGTTCGGCAGTCCTGAAACCACCACCGGCGGTAATGCGTTGAAATTTTACGCCTCGGTGCGTCTGGATATTCGGCGTATCGGTTCGATTAAAAAAGGCGATGAAATTATCGGTAATGAAACCCGGGTAAAAGTCGTTAAAAATAAAGTCGCGCCGCCTTTTAGACAGGCTGAGTTTGAGATTTTATACGGAGAAGGTATTTCCTTTTTGGGCGAAATAGTGGATCTGGGTGTCACTTACGGCTTTATCCAGAAAGCCGGTTCTTGGTACAGTTACGGCGATGAAAAAATCGGCCAAGGCAAGGATAATGTCAAAGCTTTCTTAAGAGAACATCCCGAAAAAGCCAAAGAAATTGAAGTCAAAATAAGAGCCGAGGCTTTTGCTAAGAAAGTGGCGCTGATTGAAGCGCCTGCGGTTGAAGAGGGCGAGTAATCCGTTTTGATTGAACAACCTCATGTTGCCAAGGAAATCAAGGAAGTTTGTCTACGGCTGTTGGCGCGAAGAGAGCACAGTCAAAAAGAATTATTGGCTAAATTAACCTTAAGGGGTTTTGACAGGGATAAGGTGCTGCCGGTTATTGACGAACTGGTCGAACAAGGTTGGCAGGACGATCTACGCTATGCGGAAAGCTATGCCAGGTTTCGTATCCTGAAAGGCTACGGGCCGATTCGGGTGAGCTACGAGCTTTCGCAAAACGGCATAGCGGCGCTTGATCTTGACGCCATCGTGCAAATTGAGGTCGGTGGTTGGATGGCGTTGTTGGAGCAGGTGTACCGTAAAAAATATAACCATGACATGCTGTTGGAACGCAATGAGTGGGCAAAACGCAGTCGTTTTTTGTTGCATCGCGGGTTTTCCGGCGCAATGATCGGCGCATTGTTTGATCAGTTGGATATTAGATTTCTCTAAGTTGTAGGCAGGGTTAGCGTAACCCGTTTATTTTAAAAGCATTTATTTATTATGAAAAAGATGACTAGCGCCGAGTTGCGCACCGCCTTTCTGGAATTTTTCCGCGAACGAGGGCATTTTGTACAACCATCAAGCTCCCTGATTCCAGGGAATGATCCGACCTTGTTGTTCACCAATGCCGGCATGGTGCCGTTCAAGGATGTGTTTTTGGGTCGTGAACACCGCGACTATAACAAGGCCGCGACCAGTCAGCGTTGTGTGCGGGCGGGCGGTAAACATAACGACTTGGAAAACGTCGGCTATACCGCTAGGCATCATACCTTTTTTGAAATGCTGGGCAATTTCAGCTTCGGCGATTATTTTAAAAAAGAAGCGATCCATTACGCCTGGGATTTTTTAACCAAGGAACTGGAAATTCCGGCGGAAAAATTATGGATTACCGTTTTTGACGAAGATTCGGAAGCGGAGAAGATCTGGCTGGATGATGTCGGTATTTCGCCAGACCGATTCTCAAGAATCGGTGCCAAAGATAACTTCTGGTCGATGGGCGATGTTGGGCCTTGCGGGCCTTGCACTGAAATATTCTACGATCACGGTGCGGACATTGCCGGTGGGCCGCCGGGATCGCCGGATGAAGACGGCGACCGCTATATCGAAATCTGGAATCTGGTATTCATGCAATACGACCGTGCTGCTGACGGCTCGTTAACGCCGTTGCCGAAACCCTCGGTCGATACCGGTATGGGGTTGGAGCGCATCGCGGCGGTGTTGCAGGGGGTGCATAGCAATTACGAAGTCGATTTATTCCATAAACTGTTGAAAGCAGCGGCCGAGCTGGCCGGTACTGAGGATTTGACCCAAAGTTCATTGCGGGTAATTGCCGACCATATCCGTTCTTGCGCCTTCCTGATTGCGGATGGTGTGATGCCGTCTAACGAAGGACGCGGTTATGTCGTGCGCCGCATCATCCGCCGCGCCATTCGGCACGGCTATCGTTTGGGTATCCGCGACGTGTTCTTTTATAAATTGGTTGCGCCGTTAGCTGAGGAAATGGGCGAGGCTTTCCCCGAGCTTAAAGCCGCACAAGCCCAAATTGAGCGGGTACTGAAAAAAGAAGAAGAACGTTTTGCCGAAACCTTAGAGCAAGGCATGAAGATTCTGGAGGCTTGCGTCGCCAAGATGGAAGGCTCGGTGATCCCCGGCGATACCGTATTCCAGCTTTACGATACTTATGGATTTCCCGTTGACTTGACCGCCGATTTTGCCCGTGAACATCAGCTGACTGTCGATCATGCCGGATTTGAAACGGCGATGACCGCACAGCGCGACCGGGCGCGGTCTGCGAGCAGTTTCGGCGCGGATTACGACCAGGATATAAAGCTTGATGTGCAGACTGAATTTACCGGTTACGAGCATCTTGACGATCAGGTGCATATCATCGGCCTTTTCAAAAAAGGCCAGCCGGTAATCAGCTTGCAGGATGGCGAAGAGGGCGTTGTTGTTTTGGATAAAACCCCGTTCTATGCCGAATCCGGCGGCCAGATCGGCGACTGCGGCAAAATCGAAGCGGATGGCGCGATATTTGAAGTCACCGATACCCAAAAACAGGGCGGCAATCTGTTTTTGCATAAAGGTAAATTAATATCAGGAATTCTGATTAACGGTCAGTTGTGCGATGCCCGGGTTAGCGCGGCGGACAGAAAGGCGACCGAGCTTAACCATTCGGCGACCCATCTGTTGCACGCCGCCTTACGGCAGGTTCTGGGTGATCATGTCGCGCAGAAAGGTTCACTGGTTAATCCTGAACGCTTGCGCTTTGACTTTTCTCATTTTGAGCCGGTCACGGCTGTCGAAATCAGCACCGTTGAGCGGATTGTCAATGAGCAGATCCGGGCAAACAATCCGGTTATCTCGCAAGTCATGGCCAAGGATGACGCGGTTAAGGCCGGTGCGATGGCATTGTTCGGCGAAAAATACGGCGATGAAGTCAGGGTGTTGAAAATCGGCGAGTTTTCCACCGAGCTGTGCGGCGGCACCCATGTCGAGCGGGCAGGGGACATAGGTTGCTTTAAAATTATTAACGAAACCGGCGTGGCGTCAGGTGTCAGACGTATCGAAGCGGTAACCGGCGGCGGTTGTTTTGATTTTATCGCCGGTCGCGATCAAGCGTTGGCTAGTATTGCCGGAATGGTAAAAACTGCACCGGAAAAAGCGCCGGAAAAAGTCGAGCAGTTGATAGAGAAAAACCGGCTGTTGGAAAAACAGCTGGAACGCTTGAATGCAAAAATGGCCAGTTCCGCAGGTAACGAGCTGGGCGCTCAGGCGGTCGATGTCGATGGCATCAAGGTATTGGCGGTCAAGCTGGAGGGTGTTGATCCCAAATCCCTGAAAGACATGGTCGATCAGTTAAAAAATAAACTAGGCAGCGCCGCAATTGTGTTGGCAGTCGTCGAGGGCGACAAGGTCAGTCTGATTGCCGGTGTCACTAAAGACCGGATGGGACGGATAAAAGCCGGTGATTTGGTGAATTTTGTCGCCACTAAAGTTGGCGGAAAAGGTGGCGGTCGGCCCGATATGGCTCAGGCCGGGGGTAATGATCCGTTCGGATTGGCTGATGCATTGGCCGAGGTTCCGATCTGGGTGAAAGAGCAGTTGGCTAAGTAAACAGATAGCTTACTGCTATGCGTGTATTCATAAGCTCGAGCGTATATGATTTAATCGACATTCGTGCCGAGCTTGCGGAACAGTTGAGAGCTATCGGTATTACGCCGGTTTTGTCGGACGATAAACTTTCTGATTTTCGTGTTCAACATGATGTTAATTCAATCGAAACATGTCTTGTAAATGTAGACTCATGCGATGAGTTTCTTTTGATTTTGGATCAACGTATGGGCCTACTTTAGAGAAGTTTGGTTATGAGAAGGTTTCCGCTACGCATCTTGAATATCAACGTGCGATAGAAAAGAAAATACCCGTTCGAGTTTATGTTCGTGACCGTCTTGAGGCTGATTTTGCAATTTGGAGGCGCAATGGGCGAACAACGAGTTCTGTAAAGCTTTCATGGGTCAAGGACGTAGGGCTTTTTGAGTTACTGGATAAACATGAAAAACTTGAAGTTAATTCAGAAACTTCAAACTGGTATTCCACATTCACCAGCTCTATCGACTTGAAGGCGGCAATTACTAAGCACTTTGAAAAGCGGATTCTTCCAGAACGTCTGGTTGAGGCTATACAGAATAATGTTTTTCCGTTTTTTGATATTAAAGTTGAAGCTGCTTTTCTGGATACTATAGTTAATGTTGGTGATAGATTTAAATTTGAAGTACATCTCATTAACCATCAGTCGTGTACCAGCATTCAATTCTGAAATTTATTGGGACGATGGAGATAAGAATATTGAAAAGAATTTATTTTTTTCACCAAGTCAGTCTGTTTTAATGGGGTTCTTGTGGATAGTTGGTTCTTCTAACGCAGTCGAGAAATTTCTTGTTGTTGAATATGAAAGTCCAATTGGTGTTTCGGTTCGAGATCAATTTTGTATAACCGGCCAAATTATTTCCGGTGGGTTTATGAGTGGTAGTAGACTTGTTGATCGAAAGTTTCGGCGCTCAGCATGCGTATCGCTTGAGATTGAAGGTGTCTAACGAGTGTGGCTTGATGTTCGTGGTCACGGTATTTATATTGATTTCATGAGGTTTTTATTATGATTCGGGATGATATTATTAACGAATTACAATATATTCCCGAAGCCAAGCTGATAGAACTGTACGATCTTATTCATTATTTTAGGCTCGGACTTAACTGCGAAGTTGCAAAACAATCTTCTCAAGAAGAGAATTTTGAAATAGATAAGACATTGTGTTTGAACACCTTGAAAAAAATAAAACAGGGTGATTTTTCGGGATTTAGTGAAATCGATGATGTGAATTCACACATCCAGAATCTAAGAAATGAGATTAGTTAAGGACGAGAATTATCAACGTAAAGAATGGAAGTTTTTTAAAAAACATTCTCACCTGGTTGATAAATATGTAGAGGTATTAACTAAGCTTAAAATTAATCCGTTTGACTCGTCATTACAAACACATAAGTTAAAGGGAGAGCTGAAAGAATTTTATTCGTGCAGCCTAACCCATGACTACCGGATTATTTGTATTTTTTTAATACAAGATGAAACGATTGTCTTAGTCGATATAGGCAGTCATAACGAAGTTTATTAACTTCTGGGAATACCAAGGTTTTATTAAATGGCATTATACGTATATAAATTCGGCGGCACCTCGGTAGGTACGGTCGAGCGCATTAAGGCGGTCGCCGAAAAAGTTAAAAAAGCCCACGATCTGGGTGACCAGATTATTGTCGTGGTTTCTGCGATGAGCGGCGAAACCAATCGTCTGGTTGCAATGGCGAAAGAAATACAGCAGCATCCTAACGAGCGGGAAATGGACGTGTTGCTGTCGACCGGCGAGCAGGTCACCGTTGCGCTGTTAAGTATGGCTTTGCATGAGCAAGGTTGCGATGTCTGTTCTTATACCGGCAGCCAAGTGAAAATCCTGACCGACAGCACTCACACCAAGGCGAGGATCCGCAAGATTGACGATACGCGTATCCGAGCTCATCTTAACGAGGGAAAAGTGGTGGTGGTCGCAGGTTTTCAAGGCGTAGACGAGCACGGCAATATCACCACGTTGGGGCGCGGCGGTTCCGATACCACTGCAGTGGCGCTGGCGGCGGCGTTAAAAGCCGATGAATGCCATATTTATACCGATGTCGACGGCGTTTACACCACCGATCCCCGGGTAGAGCCGAAAGCCCGCAGGCTGGATAAAATCACGTTTGAAGAAATGCTGGAAATGGCCAGTTTAGGCTCAAAAGTATTGCAGATCAGATCGGTGGAATTTGCCGGAAAATATAATGTTGCGTTACGCGTATTATCATCATTTACAGAAGGTAAGGGTACACTCATTACCTACGAGGAATCACAAGTGGAAAGTGCTTTAATTTCAGGAATCGCATTCAATCGGGATGAGGCTAAATTAACCATAACCGGTGTGCCTGATTTGCCAGGAGTTGCGTTTAAAATTTTGGGGCCGATTGCCGACGCTAATATCGAAATCGATATGATTATTCAGAATATTGCAGACGATGCGACCACTGATTTTACTTTTACGATACATCGCAATGACTTTCAGCAGGCGAAAGCTTTGCTGGATAAGACCTGTGCCGAACTGGGCGCCAGAAATGTAACCGCTGACGACAGGATCGTAAAAGTGTCGATTGTCGGTGTAGGTATGCGCTCTCATGCAGGCATTGCCAGTACCATGTTTAAGGCATTGGCGGACGAAGGTATTAATATCAGGATGATAGCAACATCAGAGATTAAAATATCAGTTGTTGTTGATGAAAAATATCTAGAGCTTGCAGTCAGGGCATTGCATGCCGCATTTAAATTAGATCAAGAAATAGAATCCTAGGCTTTATTTATAATAAAAAGCTGCTATAATTGCCCGTCTTGGTTGGATGCTGTTTAAGAACAGTACGTTTTTAACATATATAGGGAGTAGCCATGCTTATCTTGACTCGTCGGGTAGGGGAGACTTTGATGATTGGTGATGAAGTGACAGTCACTGTTCTTGGGGTCAAAGGAAATCAGGTTCGCATCGGTGTTAACGCACCCAAGGAAGTCTCTGTCCATAGAGAAGAGATTTATGAAAGGATTAAAAAAGAACAGCAAGAGCATGATGGACCGACTGGCTTGACTGGATCTGAAGAATAAAATCAAAGTAAATTTTTAAAAGACCATTCGGATTCACTGGTTTGATGTGCTTGTGAGTTAACTGGGGTGTAAAGTGTTTCGCAAAATATATTTTGCGGGATTATTTAGTCGTTACACCTTAACATCATTAGAAAAAAAGGAATTATGTTAGTTTTTAAGAGCTTAGCTCTTAACGTTATCTCAAGGCACAAGGCTGTCGCTTAAAGATATAATCATCTATTTGGAGAGTTGGCCGAGAGGCTGAAGGCGCTCCCCTGCTAAGGGAGTATGGGTTTTATCGCCCATCGAGGGTTCGAATCCCTCACTCTCCGCCATATAAAGCATTGATTTTAAATATAAAATCAATTTTCAGAATAAGAATGTGGCAATAATTGGCGGTTAACCCACCACTCAACCCACATTCTTAAACATGTTGGGTTTTGCAAGTAATTTAGCAAATTACATTCAAATTATAGAGAGCCAAGGCTCTTTATATCATCAAAGTAGTTCATTCTAATAGATCACCTTATTTATTTTCCTGCTGCTTTATAAGCTCAGAAAATTGAACATTAAGGATTAATCGTTGCATAAATTCCGGCGTGGAACAGCGTTGGTTTCTATAGCGCCAAAAAGGTAAAACATACGCGATGCTCAACTTTAAGTTTGGACTAATCCTTCAAATTGCAAAGGCTGCCGATGTAAACCATGATTGAAAAAAACTGCCATGGTATGAGCTAGCAATTTTCGAACAAACCGATTGGCCAAATGCCAGAGGTCGCTGGCTCGAACCTTTTCGATATTAAAACGTTCAGTCAATTGACCGATCACCGTTTCGACGAGCCGCCGTACCGACAGCAATTGTTGAACAAAAAAGGATGTTATGTAACGTCGAATGCCTACCCGTTAACAGTGTTAAAATTAAACAGCAAAAAAATCAATTATTAATATCCTTATCATCGGTTAATATGCACTTTTCATTTAAAACGAAATAAAGGCGGATGATTATGAAGATGAAAAAATTGCGTATTTATATGTTGATATCCTTTACGATTTTAGCGTTATTTTCGTTTCCTAATGCTTATGCGCAGACAGCGGCACAGAAATTCGGCAGAGGTTTGGCGGGAATGACCTGCGGTTTTCTTGAAATACCGGGCAATATCGTTAAGGAGACTAAGGCTAAAGGGGCGGTTGGTTTTCCTGTCGGCCTTGCTATCGGCTTGGGAATGACAGTAACCCGTGAGTTAGTTGGTGTTTATGAGTTTCTGACGGCACCTTTTCCGGTTCCGGCAGGTTTTCGACCCATTTTAACACCCGAGTATCCGTGGGATTATTTTGAATAAGTTCTTTCAGTACAGCTAAAGCATGGCAACCCAAACAGCTCAGATTCGATTGATTTCAGTTAATATATGCTGATTTATGGCGACATCAATTGGGTCTGGTCTGATTTCATGTTTTTTTGCATCCAAGAAATTTAATGTAAACGAGTTAAGATTGAATTGACTTGCGGACATCAGTTTTCCGCTGTTCGCCGAATGGCTGTCATCGACAGGCGTCATAATATGAAGCGGGAATACACCGCTGAATTTCGTTTCTATGAGGAGCTGAACGATTTTCTCCCGCAGCAACAACGTAAGAACGATTCTCTATTATTTCAGCGGCCATCCGGGAATCAAGGATCCCATTGAAGTTTTCGGCGTGCCTCATACCGAGGTAGATCTCATTGTGGTCAATGGTCAGTCAGTGGGATTCAATTATCAACTGCAAGCCGGTGATCGTGTCGCGGTCTACCCGGTTTTTAAATGTCTGAACATCAGTTCCTTGGTCAAACTGCGCAAAAAATCACTACTTAATAATCCACGCTTCATTCTGGACGTGAATCTGGGTAAGCTTGCTAAATTTATGCGGTTATTGGGTTTCGATAGTCTGTATCGCAACAATTATCGGGATGCTGAGGTGGTACATATTGCGGCGAGCGAGCAACGTATTGTACTCAACGTATTGTACTGACTAGGGATCGTCGTCTCTTGTATGCCAAGCAAATCAGCCACGGTTACTGGGTACGTAGCGTTGATGTCGAAACTCAGATTGATGAGATCCTGCAACGTTTCGATCTGTACGACTTGATTAAGCCTTTTTCTCGATGTCTGGTTTGTAACGGTGTACTGACGTCAGTTAGCAAAGCTGATATTCTAGATTATCTCGAACCCAAGACCCGACTTTACTATGAGGATTTTTATCAATGCGCCGATTGCCGACGAATCTATTGGGAAGGTTCGCACATGGAGAACATGCGCAAGTGCTATCCGGGTTTTCCGGTTCTGCGGAACAGCCTCTCTAGCAAAGGCAGATAGTAGCGCAATGCAGGCGACAAAGTTACAGAATTAAAAATGTGATGAACATAATGGAATGATAGAAATAGCAAGGTGTAGGGGTTAAAGATTATGGATGTCATCGACATGATAAACACTGAAGAGCGAAGAGGTTTTTTCCGCATTGATGATCAAGTTAATCTGTCTTACAGAAAAATAGACGAGAAACAGGTGACCGAACCGCACCATGTGCCCGATAATATTTTGAATAGCTGTTCATTGTCTACCGCTCTTGAAGTAGTGTCGCAGGATTCGGCAATACTGTTACGCAGGTTGGAAAAAATCCTGCCGGACGTGACGGATTACTTAAGGTTAATTGACGCCAAAATCGATCTCCTTACTCAAGCCATACTGATGCAGGGCCATCAATTCAAGGAGAATGATACCCGTAACGTTAATATCAGTGCATCCGGCATGGCTTTTAATTGCGAGCAAATATTTACGGAAGGCGATTATTTGGAAATTAAGATGCTGCTGGTATCTACCATGTCGGTTATCGTGACTTACGCCAAAGTTGTTTCTTGCAAAAACAGTAAAGCTAACGATAGTCAACTGCCTTATCTTGTCCGCGTTAGTTTTACCAATATGAAAGATGAGGATCAGGAATTACTGATTCAGTATGTGGTTAAAAAGCAAATGCAACAGATCAGAGAGAAGCAATAGATGATCAATAAATATCAATTGATTTGTGAATATTTCAGATAAACAAAAGAAAATCCTTAGTCTATTGGCTGACGGCGAGTTCCATTCCGGCACCGAGTTGGCTATTGCCTTGGGTATCAGCCGATCAGCCGTTTGGAAGCAGCTGAACGGCTTGACTGAATTGGGATTGCAGCATTCGGCAGTCAGCGGCAAAGGTTACCGGCTGGAAAATTCGCTGGAGTTGTTGGTAGCATCAAAAATTAATGCGGTCGTTAACGACCAAGCTGGCGCGTTAATGTCATCGCTGGAAATTCATGATCAAATCGACTCGACCAACCGCTATTTAGTCGAACGTTCTCAAAATAACGGGCTGTCGGGTTCTGTTTGTTTTGCCGAGTATCAAACAGACGGTAAAGGCAGGCGAGGACGGCAATGGGTTTCGCCTTACGGCTGTAACATCTATTTGTCGATACTGTGGCGTTTTCAGCAGGGGCCTGCGGCCATTTCAGGTTTAAGTCTGGCTATCGGCGTGGCGGTTATCAGGGCGTTAAAGCAACATCAAGTAGCTGATATTGGTCTTAAATGGCCAAATGACATTTACAGCCAGGGTAAAAAACTGGGCGGTATCCTGGTTGAAGTCTCGGGTGAGACTGACGGCCCATGCAGCGCAGTAATCGGTCTGGGACTCAATTTGTTTTTACCGGAAGCCAAAGCTCAAGGCATTACTCAAGCCTGGACCGATTTAACTAAAATCACTGGGCAAAAACGGCTGTTCAGAAATAAGTTGGCGGGCACGTTGTTAAACCATTTGCTGCCGGTCATTGCCGAGTATGAAGGTATCGGTATTCACGCGTATCTCGATGAATGGCGCGATTATGATTGCCTGTCCGGCCAAGCTGCGACCTTGTTTGTCGGCCAGCAACAATTTGAAGGCATGGTGCGAGGCATCGACGATAACGGCATGTTGTTGATTGAACGTCCGGATGGCAGTATACAGACCTTTGCTTCCGGCGAGGTTAGTTTTAACGCTTCTGCGTCGCCATGAATCTGCTGATTGATATGGGTAATTCCCGGTTAAAATGGGCGGTTACGACTGCCGGTCAAATTATGATCGGATTGCCGCTGGTTAATAGCCGGATTAATCGGGAGGAGCTTATTCGGCTCTGGCAAGGCCGCTATCGCCCCAGGCGGATCGCCATTTCCTGCGTCAGCGCAAATCAGTTACTCGAGCTGGTGCAGTCGGTAGCAGGTGAGCTTTGGCTGGATGTGGATATTATCTTGGTTAAATCTCAAGCCCAGGCGTTTGGGGTGATTAACGCTTACCGACAGCCGGAAAAATTGGGCGTTGATCGTTGGCTGTCTTTAATAGCGGTTTGGCAACAATATCAGCGGTCGGCCTGTATCGTCGATTGCGGAACAGCGATTACCGTGGATTTAATTAATGCCGACGGCAGGCATCAAGGCGGCCTGATTAGCCCGGGTTTGACGCTGATGAAGCAATCTCTGGGGCAGGGAACCGAAGCGCTGCCTTTTAGCGAAACAAATCACGTGTTCGGGCTGGCCGACCATACCGAAGCCGCAATCTACAGCGGCACCTTAATGGCGGCTGTGGGTTTGATTAAGCAAGTGCTGGCAACGCAAGCAGACGATAGGCAATTGATTTTAACCGGCGGCGATGCCGAACTTATTGCCGGACAGCTTAATGTTGAGGCTATTGTTGCCCCGGATTTGGTGCTGCGAGGATTATTGTGCGTTCTGGAAGGACACACGTGAAGATTTTGTTGCTTCTGGGCGCTTCACTGCCATTAAATCAAAGGATTGAATATTATTGTGGGCTCGAATTTATTCGCGCTTTTTAACACCTGTTGCGCGAATAAATTCGCGCCCACGGCATTCAACTCTAATTATTCCCATCGTGCTAAATATCATCTGGATAAGCTTTTTCCTGGCCGCTTTTTGCACGGCGCTATTCAAATTGGTTTTCTTGGGCGACCAACAGGTTTTTGCGCAAATCATGGCAGCCATGTTTGCGCTGTCGAAATCGGCTTTTGAAATAGCCTTAGGCCTGACCGGCGTACTGGCCTTATGGCTGGGCATTATGCGCATCGGCGAAAAAAGCGGCTTTATCCATTTATTAACCCAAGGACTGACACCGTTATTCAGCCGGTTAATGCCCGATGTGCCCAAAGGCCATCCGGCTTTGGGCGCTATGGTGATGAATATTTCCGCCAATGCGCTCGGCCTGGACAATGCCGCAACGCCGTTGGGCATCAAAGCGATGCAGGAATTGCAAGCCCTTAACCCCAATCCCGAAACCGCCAGCAACGCGCAAATCCTGTTTCTGGTGCTCAACACCTCCAGCGTGACGCTGTTTCCGGTAACGATATTCACCTATCGCGCCCAACTGGGGGCGGCCAACCCGACCGACGTGTTCATCCCGATTTTAATCGCCACGTACATGTCCACGCTGGCTGGTTTGCTTGCGGTCGCCTTTGTGCAAAAAATCAACCTGCTGGATAAGGTTGTCCTGGCCTATCTGGGCGGCTTTACGTTGGCAGTCGGCGGCATACTTGCGTATTTTTCCAGCTTGCCGCAGCAGCAGATGCTGGAGCAATCCGCGATGATCAGCAATTTCATCCTGTTTTCTCTGGTCATTACCTTTATTCTCGGCGCGATCAACAAGGAGATTAACGCTTATGACGCCTTCATTGAAGGCGCCAAGGAAGGTTTTGATACCGCAATCACCATTATCCCTTACTTGGTCGCGATGCTGGTTGCGATTGGCGTGTTCAGAGCCAGCGGCGCACTGGATTTGCTGGCCGATTTAGCGCGGATTATCGTGCATTACTTCATGCTCGACGACCGCTTTGTCGATGCGCTGCCCACCGCATTGATCAAACCGTTCAGCGGCAGCGGGGCCAGGGCGATGATGATCGACACCATGAAGACCCTGGGTGCAGATTCGTTTGCCGGGCGCTTGTCGTCGATCGTGCAAGGCAGCACCGAAACCACCTTTTATGTCCTGGCGATTTACTTCGGTTCGGTCGGCATCAAACATATCCGCCATGCGGCCGCGTGTGGGATAATAGCCGATTTTTCGGGCATTGTTGCGTCCATTTTTATTGCATACTGGTTCTTTGGATAAATGTTAATACACCTTAAAACACTCGGCTGTCGCCTTAATGAAGCGGAGCTGGAAACCTGGGCTCAGGCTTTTCAACAATCCGGCCATCAAATCACCCGGCAAGCCGAAGCGGCCCATCTTATCGTGCTTAATTCCTGCGCGGTAACCCAGGATGCGGCCAGAAAATCGCGCCAGCTGATACGGCGCATTCATCGCGATAATCCGCAAGCCAAGCTCGTGGTCAGCGGCTGTTACGCCACCTTGAATGAAGATGAGGCCGCGTCTTTGCTCGGCGTTGATCTGGTGGTCAGCAACAAGGATAAAGATCAACTGGTCGAAAAAACCCTGACTGAATTGAACATGGACAGCATGCCGGCTTTATCCACCGAGCCAGGGGAAATATCGCTGTTCACCCGAGGCAGGCAACGTGCTTTCGTTAAAGTGCAGGACGGCTGCCGCTATCGCTGCACATTTTGCATCGTCACCGTGGCGCGTGGCGAAGAAAACAGTCGTCCGATACAGGCGGTCATCGACGAAATCAATGCCCTGTACCGGCAAGGCATCACCGAAGTCATTTTAACCGGCGTACATTTGGGCGGCTACGGCAGTGACTTGGGCAATAATCTATCCGATTTGGTCAAAGCGATTTTGGCGGAAACCAGCATCCCGAGACTGAGATTAGGCTCGCTGGAACCGTGGGAATTGCCGGGCGATTTTTTCGAGCTGTTCAGCAATCCGCGCCTGATGCCGCATTTGCATCTGCCTTTGCAAAGCGGCTCCGACACCGTGCTCCGCCGTATGGCAAGACGCTGTAAAACCGAGGAATTTGCGGCTATCGTCAGCCAGCTGCGAGCGCAAATTCCGCATTTTAATATCACCACCGATATTATCGTCGGCTTCCCCGGCGAAACCGAACAGGAATGGCAGGACAGTTTTGACTTCATCAAACAGACCGGTTTCGGCCATATCCATATCTTTACCTATTCCAGTCGGGAAGGCACCAAAGCCGCCGGCTTGCCGGATCAACTGAGCAATGACACCAAAAAACAGCGCAGCAGGCAGTTGCATGAACTGGCTGACGACATGAAGCAGACGTTTTTTGCCGATAATGTAGGTCTTGAATTTCCGGTGTTATGGGAAGGCTATAGCGAAGCTTTGGATGATGGCAAGCAACGGGTTTTCGGCTATACGCCGAATTATCTTCGGGTTGCTTGTGTGATTGATGGCGATATGTCGGTGGAAAATCGGACGCTTGATTGCGTGGTAACGGCCGTGGCAGAGGGCAGTGTTAGTGGGGAGCTGGTATTAAAATGACATTATCGGATTATAGACAAGGCAATCGCCTGCAACGCCTGATGTTAGTTGCCGTTGGCGGCCTGTTTTTAGGGGTGCTGACGGCTTGTTCGGAACCTGCTGTTGAAAAACTTGAGGGCCCAACTCAGGGCACAACCTACCATATCAGCTACTGGTCCGAAGCTGCGGTGGATGCTAAAGACATTAAAGGTCGCATCGAAAACGAATTAGCGGCCATCGATAAACTGCTGTCCGATTATCGCCCCGATTCGACCATAGAAATCTTCAACAACACCGAGAACACCGATAGCCAGGAAGTCGGTGCTGACATCGTGTCGCTGGTTAAGATTGCAAAAATCATCAATCAAGCCGGTCAGGGTTGCTATGATTTAACGATCAAACCGTTGTTCGATTTATGGGGCTTTCAGGGCGATGCGCCAACTGTTCCCCAAGATTCAGCCATTGCAGCCACGCTGAAACAAATCGGCATGGACAAGCTGGAAGTGGTCGATGAAACGCATCTGCGTAAAAAACAGGCCGATCTGAAACTGGCTTTATCGTCCATTTCGCAAGGCTATAGCGTGGAACGGCTTAGTCAGGTTCTGGAGCAAAAAGGCATAGTGCATTATCTGGTCGAGATTGGCGGCGAACTCAAAACCAACGGCTACAAACCGGATCTCCAACCTTGGCGTATCGCTCTGGAAAGACCGCTGCCCGAAGAACGGGTGATGCATAAAGTCATTACCATGCCTAAGAATTCGCCGGTCGCGGTGATGACCTCCGGTACTTACCGGCATTATTTCGATGACCATGGGCAGCGTTACAGTCATGTCCTTGATGCCCGTAACGGCAGGCCGGTTATCCATAATCTGGTTTCCGTTACGGTGTTATTGGATGATCCGACGCTTGCCGATGCCTGGTCTACTACCTTGCTGTGTCTGGGGCAGAAAGAAGGCATGTTGGCGGCGAATACAGCAAAAATCCCCGCACTTTTCATCCAACTGCAAGGCGATGAATTGATCGAATCCCGAAGCGATATCTTGAATACTTTAAGTGATATTGTCATACCCTGATCAGATCCGAGAGGATGTCAATCCAGCCATTCAATAATGTGGTCTTCCAAGTCATCGATCTCAGCTTCTTTCATCGCATAACTGCTGATGGAAACACCGGCGTCCTGAACGCTATCGTGGCTTCCTGATAGCAGCGGATGCCAGTCCGGAAGCGGCTCGCCATCGCTTAATAAGCGGTAAGCACAGGTTGCCGGTAGCCAGTTGTATTCGGCAAAGTCATGTTGTTTTAAGTCCAGACATTCGGGGACTAGTTTGGTGCGTTCGTTATAACGGGTGCAGCGGCAGGTATCCAGGTCAATCAAGTTACAGACGACACTGGTAAAGTAGATGTCGCCGGTGTCTTCGTCTTCGAGTTTGTGCAGGCAGCATTTGCCGCAGTTATCGCATAACGACTCCCATTCTTCGGTGGTCATTTCGGCTAGTTTTTTAGTTTTCCAAAAGCTCATGGTGGTTCTCAATACTCTAAAAACGGCGGTCAGTGCACGAAAAATACGAAATATAAGATGGGTTAAATCCTTCACACTTTGGGAGTGGGAGACGATCTACACATTGGTATTGCATTGAAAATTTTCGTGCTTTTTGTATTTTTCGCGGATCAATTGATTTTTCAAGGATTAGCAGGCTGGCGTTATTGTTGGGTATTAACGAAGTAACTCCCAAACCGGTTTGATGTTTTCAGGCAACGGCGCAAGTCGCCCTAATTCTACCCAGGGGTTGGCCGGATTATGAAAATCGGAACCGACGGAACCGGCTAATTCAAAGCGTGTTGCGTATGCGGTAACGGTTTTTATTTCATCGGCATTATACCTGCCGGTAACGACTTCAATACCCAGTCCGCCGACTTCCTTGAATGCGGCTAGCAGGCGTTTCATCCAGCTGGCTGTCAGTTTATAGCGCAAAGGATGCGCCAATACCGCAACGCCGCCGGACCCGGTAATCCAGCTTACCGCCAGTTCCAGGTCGGACCAAGTCGTCGGCACAAAAGCGGATTTCCCGGCACCCAGATAGCGGTCGAAAGCTTCCTGCTGGGTGGAAACATGAAATTGCGACAACAGAAAATCGGCGAAATGGCTGCGGGTAATCATGCCGTCGCCGGCCGCTTTTTTAACCGCTTCCAGCGCGCCGGGTATGCGTTTTTTCTCCAACTTAGCCGCGATTTTTTCGGCGCGTTCGGTGCGCATGATTTGCAGATTATGGGTAGCCTCACGCAACGGCGGATAGTCGGGATTAATGCCCAGTCCGACAATATGAAAACATTTATTCTGCCAGCTGGTTGATAATTCAATGCCGGGGATTAAATGAATGTCTGTGGCAGTTGCCGCAGCTTGCGCCTCGCTGAGTCCGGCGACGGTATCGTGATCGGTTAAAGCCAGCGCGGTAACGCCGCATTCGTGGGCACGTTGTACTAATGCGGTGGGCGATAAGGTGCCGTCGGAGGCAGTGGAGTGGCAATGTAAATCGTAGTTTTCAGTCATTGGCTTTTGTCGGGTTAAGGTGGCAATCTTTAGGTGTGTTCGAGGTATTTTTAACCTTGCTGCCTCATTGATACTCGCCATAAAGTTTGGCATAAAGACCCTTTTGGCTAATGAGCGTTTCATGTTGTCCGTGTTCGCAGATTTGACCTTGTTCAAAAACATAAACATGGTCGGCCTGTTTAACGGCGCTCAGGCGATGGGCGATAATGATGGTGGTTCGGCCTTGTAAAAATGCGGCCAGCGCCTGGTGCAGTTTATGTTCTGTTTCGCTGTCCAGCGCCGAGGTGGCTTCATCCAGTATCACCACTTTCGGATCGGCGACGATCATTCTGGCGATGGCCATGCGTTGCCGCTGGCCGCCGGAAAGCCGCATGCCCAGTCGTCCGATGATGGTATCCAGTCCTTGAGGCAGATCGTCTACGACATCGTTTAATTGGGCGATAGCCAGCGCGTTCCATAATATAGCATCGCTAGCCGGTTTACCCATGGTCAGATTGGCGCGGATGCTGTCGTTAAACAGTACAGGGTGCTGCAGCACGGTAACCACGTTTTCCCTGACCACTTCCAGACCGATGCGGTCTATGGCGACTTCATCGTAATAAATCTGGCCGTGATCCGGCGGGTACAGACCGATCAGCGTTTGAATTAAGGTTGATTTGCCGCCGCCGCTGGCTCCGACCAACGCCACTTTGTCACCGGCTTTGATTTTCAGTTGGATGCCGTCGAGGATTTTTTCATGCGGGGCTGTCCTGTAACTGAAATGCAGATTTTCCACGCGCAGGGACACGGTTTTTTTGTTTAAAAACGGATTTTCAAGGTGAGGATAATGCGGTTCCTGTTTCAGCGCGTTAAGCCGGTTGATACGGATTAACGCGGCCTTGGCGGCATAAAAGGCGTATTGGATGCTGAGGATTTCCTGCACCGGCGCCATCATGAACCAGAGATAACCGAACACTGCCAGCATTTGGCCGATGCTGAGATCGGAATAAAATACCATCAGCATCGCAGAGGCGCGGAAGATGTCGAAGCCGAACAGGAACACCAGAAAACTCAGACGCGATGCGGCATCGCTTTTCCAGGCAAAAGCAGTGGAAAAATCCTTGACCGAGCGGGCCGATTCGATCAGCTGCTGACAATAATGTTTTTCGCGGTTACTGGCGCGTATTTGATGGATGGCTTCCAGGGTTTCGGTCAAGGATTGCTGAAAAATTTCAAAAGCGGAGTTTTCTTTTGATTTAAGGTCTTTAACTCTGGAGCCGATAACGCGGGTGAAATAAATGACTACCGGATTTAGCAGCAGGATAAATAAACCCAGTTGCCAGTGCATCCATAAAAGAATGGCGGCTGTTCCAATAATGGTCAGTCCGGCGACCAGCAGTTTGCTGACCGTGGTGCCGATAAAGGTATCGAGGGTATCCAGATCTTTGACTAGATGGCTGGCTACGGTGCCGGTGCCCAGGCTTTCGTATTCGGACATGGAAATGTTTTGCAAATGCCCGATCAGGTCGGTGCGGATGCGAAACACGATGTCCTTGGCTATGCAGGAAAATTGCCGGGACTGAATGATGTTGAAAGTAATCGCAATAATGCGCAGCATGACGCTGATCAGCAAAACAACACCGATATACAGAATGGGGCTTTGCCAGGCTACAGGAGACAGCAGGTTAACGGTTTGAGTGATAATGCCGGGTTGGTGCAGTAACACTTCATCGACCAGCAGCGGCATTAGTAACGGTACTGGAACGCTGGCAATGGTGGCCAGAATGGCGATAAAATGCGAGCTGATCAGCTCTTTTTTGTGTTCTAAAGCAATTTGGTAGATAGTGTTCCAGTTGTAAGATTGCGTTGCCTGTTTTGATTGCACGAGATTTTCTGGGGCTGTTTGTGAGTCCTTGATTATAGCTGTCTGAAACCCTGTTGAGGAATATATTTACAAGTGAGTGAACTATGAAGTGCCTGCGTGGAAAAATATTGTGGTGTCTGTTTTTGTTTTCCGGTGCTGTGTTTGGCGATACGCTCAACCAGCAACGAAATGATTTTTTACAGGCAGAACAGCTGCTTGCACAAGGCAATAATGCTGCATTTTTAGATGCCAGTACTGCCTTGATCGATTATCCCTTATATCCCTACCTACAATATCTCTGGTTAAAAGATAATTTACAGCAAAACAGTCAGGTTTTAGCTTTTTTAAGATCCTATAAAGAAACGCGTTACGCTGGATTATTAAGGTCTGCATGGCTGGATTATCTGGCTAGAAATGAGCGTTGGAGCGATTTTATACAGCATTATCAAGCGACCTCTAATACGGCGATTGAGTGTCAGCACAAGCTGGCAATCTATAAAACAGGCAATAAACAGCTGGCGTTAAATGCCGCTAAACGCTTGTGGGTAAGTGCAAGTTCACTACCGCAAGCCTGTGATCCGCTCTGGTCGATATTGATGAACTCGCCGGACTTTACGCCGGAATTGATTTGGCAGCGATTTGAGCTGGCCTTGAACAAAGATAACGTTTCTTTGGCTGAGTATTTGCGTCGCTTGTTGAGTGAAGCCGATCAGGATGTTGCCGATGTTTGGTTACAGGTGCATCAAAAGCCTGCTTTAATAGCAGATAGCACTTTTTTAACTAAGTATAATCAACAATCCGGGCGTATTTTTGTCCATGGCGTAGACCGTCTGGCAAAGTCCGATTTGCGCCAGGCTATCAGACTTTGGGATGCGGGAAAGCAGGATTTTCGGATAGATAGTCAGCTTTCCATACACTTAGAGCGTCGTCTCGCGCTTGGCATGGCGTACAGTCGATATCCGGGGGCTTATTACCGCTTAAGCCAACTGCCTGTTGTCGATGCGGAAGTCAATGAATGGAAAGTCAGGGCGGCCTTGCTGGAACAAAATTGGCCGCATATCGCCGGGGCACTAGAGAATTTGACGGCTGAGCAACGGCAGGATCCCAAATGGCAATACTGGCAAGCCAGAACGCTGGAGAAAAACGGGAGTTCTGAGCAGGCGCAGGCACTATACAATAAGGCGGCAGAAGACCGGAGTTTTTACGGTTTTTTAGCGGCTGATCGTGTCGGTAAGCCGTATCGATTTGCCAATAACCCGGTTTTGTTGAAAAAAAATGAACTTGAAAGTCTCGCCAATGAAACCGATTTTAAAGTGGCTCGGGAATTAAATTTACTGAATAGGGATGCAGAGGCCAAGCGGCAATGGTGGTATGCAGTCAACAAGTTAAGCAAAGAGCGGCGCAGGGTTGCAGCCAAGTTGGCGCAGCGTTGGCACTGGGACCAGCTTGCCATTATTACCCTGGTTAAAGCGGATTATTGGGATGACCTAGCGCTACGTTTTCCGGTGAGTTATTCGGATCAAATTCATAACAATGCGACTCATAATAATCTCGATCCGTCCCTTGTTTTTGGTCTGATCCGGCAGGAAAGCATCTTCAATAAAGACGCCGAGTCAGCGGTTGGTGCGCGCGGCTTAATGCAAATCATGCCGAAAACCGGCATGCAAATAGCACGGGAGTTGCAGGAAAAATGGCAATCGGATCAGCGTCTGTTTAATCCTGATGTGAATGTCAGATACGGCGCTTATTATTATAAGAAATTACTGGACCGGTTTCAGGGGCATTTTGCCTTGGCTGTTGCAGCTTATAACGCGGGACCGGGACGGGTGGCAAGATGGCTGCCGGATGGCAACACCATGCCTGCCGATATTTGGATAGAAACGATTCCTTTTAAAGAAACCAGGAAATATGTTGCCGCTGTGTTTTATCATGCCATTATTTATCAGAAAATCATGCCCGGTAATTGCTCCATGCATTACTCTGCCTCTTGCACCCCTGCAGTCGACCCAGAAGGCTTAAAGATGAAGCAATTGATGCTTGATGTACTGCCGGGCTAAAAATTGAGCTGATTTTTTTTGACGCCTGTTAGATAATGTATTTTTTCTAAAATAATAATAATGACGCAAGGTATATGAAGAATATGGCGAAACAGCACAGTTTTACTCGCGAAGAGTTATTAATGTCCGGCAGGGGAGAGCTTTACGGACCAAAAAATGCGCAATTACCTCTGCCGCCGATGTTAATGATGGATCGCATTACCCTGATTACCGATGAAGGCGGCGCTTACGGTAAGGGCGAGATCGTTGCTGAACTGGATATAACGCCTGATTTATGGTTTTTTAACTGTCATTTCCAGGGTGATCCGGTAATGCCGGGTTGTTTGGGGCTGGATGCGATGTGGCAGTTGGTCGGTTTTTATCTGTGCTGGATGGGCGGTCCCGGTAAAGGCCGTGCTTTAGGTGTGGGTGACGTTAAATTTACCGGACAAGTTTTGCCTACTGCCAAGAAGGTGATTTACCGGATCAATTTAAAAAGAGTGATTATACGTAAGTTGGTTATGGGTATCGCTGATGCTACTATGGAAGTTGACGGTAAGGTAATTTATGAGGCTAACGATTTACGAGTTGGTCTGTTTACTTCCACAGAAGATTTTTAGAGGCACAAATAGATGAAAAGAGTCGTAGTCACCGGTTTAGGCATCGTTTCCAGTATAGGGAATAACCGAAAAGAGGTTGTCGATTCCCTAAAAGAAGGCAGCTCAGGAATCGTTTTTGCAGACGTTTATAAAGACATGGGTTTTCGCAGTCATGTTCACGGGCCTATCGATATTGACTTAGACGCATTTATTGATCGTAAAGTTAAACGTTTTATGGGCGACGGCGCTGCGTTCAACTATGTTGCGATGCAGCAAGCGATTGACGATTCCGGCCTAGCAGAATCAGAGGTATCGAATTTCAGAACCGGTCTGGTGATGGGTTCGGGGGGGCCGTCAACGTCGAACATTGTTGAAGCGGCCGATATTTTGCGCGAAAAAGGCATCAAAAAAGTGGGCCCTTATATGGTGCCCAGAAGCATGTCCAGCACCAATACCGCGTGCCTTGCGACCCCTTATAAAATCAAAGGCGTCAATTACACTATCAGTTCCGCCTGTGCAACCAGCGCCCATTGTATCGGTCATGCGATGGAATTGATCCAGATGGGCAAACAGGATGTGGTGTTTGCCGGTGGCGGCGAAGAAGTGCATTGGAGCATGTCGATGCTGTTCGATGCGATGGGCGCGTTGTCATCCAAATACAATGACATGCCGACCACAGCATCAAGACCTTATGATGAAACCCGCGACGGTTTTGTGATCTCCGGCGGCGGCGGTGTGTTGGTGATTGAGGAGCTGGAACACGCCAAAGCCCGTGGCGCGAAGATCTATGCAGAACTGACCGGTTACGGCGCGACATCCGACGGTTACGATATGGTGCAACCTTCCGGCGAAGGCGCGGTGCGTTGTATGCAGCAGGCCATGGCGACTATCGGCGACAGCAAGATTGATTATATCAATGCCCACGGCACCAGTACGCCGGTCGGCGATACTCGGGAGCTTGAAGCCTTGCGCAATGTGTTCGGCCAGGATAACGTGCCGTTAGTCAGTTCGACAAAATCGCTGACAGGTCACGCATTGGGCGCGGCGGGTGTTAACGAGGCGATTTATTCGTTGTTAATGATGGAAGAAAACTTCCTCAGCGCATCGGCCAACATCACCCAGCTTGATCGGGGCGCGGAAGGCATTCCGATCGTGCGTGAACGTAAAGACAACATTACGTTAAACACCATTATGTCGAACAGCTTCGGTTTTGGCGGCACTAACGCTACACTGATTTTTCAGCGTTATAACGGCTAACGTTGTTGCGTAGAAACATTTAGCTATTACCGCGAAGAACACAAAGGGCATGAAGATTAATCTTCATGCCCTTTGTAGTTAAAATGAAGCTTGTTTAAGTTTGTCGGTAGGAAGTACACATCCTTCGAACCCCATTGTAGAATTGGACGGATTATTTTAGCCGTTCAATCCGTTTCATCCTTGTTCTATTTATACAATATCTACTGACCATGTCAGATCCAAATCAAAAATCCATAACTCAGTTTAACAAGCTGCAAAAGAAATTGCGGCATACCGTCGGCGATGCCATTGCCGACTACAATATGATCGAAAACGGCGACAAAATCATGGTGTGCCTGTCCGGCGGCAAGGATTCGTTCACCCTGCTGGATATTTTGATGCACTTGCAACAGACCGCGCCGGTTGAGTTTGAGCTGATCGCAGTCAATCTGGATCAGAAACAGCCCGGTTTCCCCGAGCATGTATTGCCGTCATATCTGGAATCGATCGGCGTTCCCTATCATATTATCGAAAAAGACACCTACAGCGTGGTCAAGCGGGTCATCCCCGAAGGCAACACCACCTGCGGGCTGTGTTCGCGCTTGCGGCGCGGTACTTTATACGGTTATGCCGAAGCCAATAACGTCAGCAAAATAGCCTTGGGCCATCATCGCGACGATATTCTGGAAACCTTTTTCCTGAATATTTTTTACGGCGGCAAACTAAAAGCCATGCCGCCGAAATTGTTGAGCGATGACAAGAAAAACATTATCATTCGGCCTTTGGCGTACACCCGCGAAAAAGACATCGAACGTCTGGCGGTATTTAAAGATTACCCGATTATCCCGTGTAACCTGTGCGGTTCGCAGGAAAACCTGCAACGCCAAGCCATGAAAATGATGTTAAACGGCTGGGATAAACAGTTCCCGGGGCGCTTGGAAACCATTTTTACCAGTCTGAAAAATGTAGCGCCCTCGCAGTTGGCCGATACCCAGTTATTTGACTTTGCCGGACTAACGCGCAGCCTACAAGCCGAAGAGCAGGCAATGTCCTTTAACGCCAGGGATGGTGTGTATGCCGAAAACCTGCCGGGAGCAGGTTCGGCGATCGCCACGGATGGTGTGTATGCCTCTAGCCAGTCGGGAGCTGACGCAGCGAATGCCGGTTTGGACGTGTTAGCGCAGTGAGTCAAATTATTCTGTTTACCGATTTTGGGGCATCCGGCCCTTATCTTGGGCAAATGGAATCGGTATTAAGGCAGACAGCGCCGACTGTGCCGGTTATCAACCTGCTGAGCAATGCGCCAATCGCCAATCCCCGCTTAAGTGCCTATTTATTGGCCGCATTACGGCACAGTTTTCCGGTCAACAGCATTTTCCTTGCCGTCGTTGACCCGGGTGTCGGCGGCGGACGCAGAGCTGTAGTGCTGAGGGCCGACGGACAAAGCTTTGTCGGGCCGGATAACGGCTTGTTGAACACTGTCGCCGTTCAGGCTGAAAATGCGCAATGGTCGGAAATTATCTGGAGACCGGAACAGTGCTCGATAAGCTTTCACGGTCGTGATATTTTCGCCTCGATTGCCGCAAAGTTGGCTATCAATGCAGTCGACCATTTATTGCAGCCTTTTGAGCGGAATGATTTAAGCGCTTGGTCTTGCGACTTAGCTGAAGTAATTTATTTCGATCATTACGGCAATGCCATGACCGGCCTGCGCTACCACGAAACCTATGCGGGCAAGACTTTAATCGTGAACGAGGTTGCAATCAAGCAGGCCGATACCTTCGGTTCCGTTCAAAAACAGCGGGCTTTCTGGTATAAAAATTCCAGTGGCCTAGTCGAAGTTGCAGTGAATAAAGGTCATGCAGAACAGCAACTGGATTTGGAACTGGGAATGCGGGTCGGTTTTTCAGTCGAGCAATAAGGAAACATCCCTGCGGGATGAAGCCAATGATTGTGAAGAGGTCTGCACCCCCTTACCAATCCGCGCCCAAGAAAGCCACTTCGCTTCACTCGTTGCGGGCGCTCCTTTCGGCCTGAAGGCCGAGGTCTAAAACCAGCAAGGAAAATTGATTAAGCCGATAACTCGGGATGAACAGCCTCGGCTTATGGTTTATAATCACTCCCTGTTTAAAGTATTCATCGACCGGCTTTCATAAGTTGGTCTTGACTGTCATTGGTTAAATATACCCCATGCAAGAAATAAATCCGATTAAAAACACAATAGCCGACTTAAAAAGCCGTGGCGATGCCCTTAGGAGGTATCTTTGACTTCGACGTTAAGAGCGAGCGTTTAGTCGAAGTTTTACGGGAACTGGAAAACCCAAAAATCTGGGATAACCCCGAAGAAGCGCAGGCTTTAGGCAAGGAACGCGGCCAGCTAGAAGTTATCGTTAATACCATTAATGACTTGGAGCACGGCCTTGCCGATGCCGAAGAACTGTTGTTGATGGCGGTCGAAGAAGATGATGAAGACACCGTTGAAACTGTCGTTGAAGATCTGAAGCACTTTGAAAAAAGAGTCGCAGAATTGGAGTTTCGCCGCATGTTTTCCGGGCAAATGGATGCCAATAATGCCTTTTTGGACATACAGTCCGGCTCCGGCGGCACCGAAGCTCAGGATTGGGCATCGATTATCGAGCGTATGTATTTGCGTTGGGGTGAACAAAAAGGCTTTAAAACCGAATTGATTGAAGAATCTCAAGGCGACGTGGCCGGGATTAAAAGTGCTACGATCAAGTTTGAAGGCGAATATGCGTTCGGCTGGTTACGCACTGAAACCGGCGTACATCGCTTAGTCAGAAAATCGCCGTTCGATTCAGGCAATCGCCGTCATACCTCGTTTGCGTCGGTATTCGTATCGCCGGAAATCGACGACGATATCGACATTGACATCAATCCCGCAGATATTCGAATCGATGTTTATCGTGCCAGCGGCGCGGGCGGTCAGCATATCAACAAAACCGAATCGGCGGTGCGGATGACCCACAATCCAACCGGCATCGTCGTGCAATGCCAAAGCGACCGCTCGCAGCATAAAAACCGCGACACCGCGATGAAGCAATTGAAAGCCAAATTGTATGAGCTGGAAATGCGCAAACGTAGCGAAACGGCTCAGGCATTGGAAGACACCAAGTCGGATATAGGCTGGGGCAGCCAGATTCGATCCTATGTTTTGGATCAGTCGCGGATCAAGGATTTGCGCACCAACGTAGAAACAGGCAATACCCAAGCGGTTCTGGACGGCGATCTGGATCAGTTTATCGAGGCCAGCTTGAAGAGCGGTTTGTAAAGATTAATACAAATAAAAGAGTAAACAAATAACATGTCAGAATTTGAGCACGACGAACAAGAACAAATCAAACAACGCCGCAGCAAATTAAACGAGTTGCGCGAAAACGGCGGTATTGCGTTTCCTACCGATTTTCGCCGTAATGTCGTTGCAGGCGAACTGCTGGCCGAATACGGCGAAAAATCCAAGGAAGAGCTCGAAGCAGAACCCTTGCGGGTAAAACTGGCTGGGCGAATGATGACCCGGCGGGTGATGGGTAAAGCCAGTTTTGCGCATATTCAGGATATGTCCGGCAAGATGCAGTTGTATGTGACCCGCGATGCATTGCCCGAAAGTTTTTACAACGAGCAGTTCAAAAAGTGGGACATTGGCGATATTGTCGGCGCGGAAGGCGTGTTGTTTAAGACCCAGACCGGCGAGCTTAGCGTCAAGGTTGACGATATTCGCTTGCTGACCAAAGCCTTGCGACCGCTGCCGGAAAAATTTCACGGCATTGCCGATCAGGAAATCAAATACCGCCAGCGTTATCTGGATTTGATTATGAGCGAGCAATCGCGAAATACTTTTTTGATCCGTTCCAAGGTGGTCGCTTATATCCGTCAATTTTTGATTGAGCGCAATTTCCTGGAAGTCGAAACGCCGATGATGCAAATGATTCCCGGCGGAGCAACGGCGCGGCCTTTTACCACTTTCCATAACGCGCTGGATATGGAGCTGTACTTGCGCATCGCGCCGGAATTGTATCTGAAGCGTCTGGTAGTCGGCGGTTTTGAGCGGGTGTTTGAGATCAACCGCAACTTTCGCAACGAAGGTTTATCGACGCGCCATAACCCCGAATTCACCATGCTGGAGTTTTATCAGGCTTATGCCGAATATGGCGATTTGATGGATTTGACCGAAGCGATGCTGCGCGGCGTGGCGCTTGAAGTCTTGGGGCAAACCGAAATCACCTATCAAGGCGAGCAATACGATTTCGGCAAACCGTTCGACCGTATGACTGTGGTCGATTCGATCCTGCATTTTAACCCCGAGTTGACGGCGGAAAATCTTGCCAGCCGCGAAACTGCTGTTGAGGTCGCCAACAAGCTGAATATTCCGGTCAAGGACGGTTACGGTCTGGGCAAAATCCAGATCGAGATATTCGAAAAAACCGTCGAAAGCCGCTTGATGAATCCGACCTTCATTACCGCTTATCCGGTTGAAGTGTCGCCATTGGCAAGACGCAATGATGACGATCCGCATGTCACCGACCGTTTCGAGTTTTTTGTCGGCGGACGGGAAATAGCCAACGGTTTTACCGAGTTGAACGATGCCGAGGATCAGGCCGCCCGTTTCCAAAAACAGGTCGAAGAAAAAGAGGCCGGTGATATTGAAGCCATGCATTTCGACGCCGACTATATTGTCGCACTGGAACACGGGATGCCGCCGACGGCAGGCGAGGGCATCGGTATCGACCGTCTGGTCATGCTGTTTGCCGATGCGCCGTCAATCCGCGATGTGTTGCTGTTTCCGCATATGCGGCCTAAGGGTTGATTACGAGTGTGGGAGCGACGCCCACGTCGCGATTCGCGACGTGGGCGTCGCTCCCACATCATTGCTTCCGCTGTCTCATCAAAACTCGTCCTTCAACCTTCTGACTTGGGCAAAAATATCCAGCGGCTTTTTGCCCACCATCTGTATAGTTTCCTGCAATCCCAAACTGTCTTCCCTGAAAAACGGATTGGTCGCCAATTCCTGTTCTATCGTCGATGGCACTGTCGGCAGATTCTTTGCCCTTAGCTGATTGATAAGCGCCATGCGTTGCTGTAACTGCAGGTTTTCGGGTTCCACCGTTAACGCAAACCGGCCATTGGCTTGCGTGTATTCATGCGCGCAATAGATTTGGGTCGATGCCGGTAGCGCTTTTAATATCTGCAGCGAGCGCCACATCTGTTCCGCTGTGCCTTCAAACAAGCGGCCGCAGCCCATCACAAACAAGGTGTCCCCGCAAAACAGCGCGTTGTCGTCAATAAAGTGATAAACAATATGACCGCTGGTATGGCCGGGAGTCGATATGATTTTAGCTGTATGCTTGCCAAGCATTACTACATCGCCATCAACAACGCCGCGATCGATGCCGGGGATGCGCTGCTGGTCGGCAAGCGCCGCAATCACCGTGCAGCCGGTCAGTTGTTTCAGCTCCAGATTGCCGCCGACATGATCGCCGTGATGATGGGTGTTCAGAATATGGCTTAAGCGCCAGTTATTTTTTGCCAGAACATCCAGTACCGGCTGGGCAACAGCGGGGTCGACCGCCGCTGTGTCGCCCGATGCGGCGTCGTGAAGCAGATAAATGTAATTATCATTTAAGACCGGGAGTTGCAGAATGGTCAACATGTTTTTAAGTCCTCACAATATCGGTGGTCTTAAGTGCCAGGCAACATCAGTATGCTGGGTATTTTGGATATGCGGGAAGACCGCGTTTTAATGGCCTTTCCCTAAGCTTCTGATTTCTTGTAATTCACCATTTTCAAAACGGAGGTAATGCTGTAAACGGTAAGGGCCGAAATTGTACACCCACTCTTCTATCAGAATTTCTTCATATTCATGAATATCAAGAGTTCTGCGTGGATGATGTAGCGTACTGCCCGTTATTTTGGTCCGGGTTTGAACGGATTCGGGTTCGGGTTCGCCGCACCGGGCCAGTACATAGCTTTTATGATCGCCCAAATTAATTAGCCTTTGTCCGCATCGCATTGCAGCTAGGGCATTGAAAGAGCATAAACTCAGAACCAGGATCCATGTAGTGCTATTTTTCATCGGCATAAACCTTTATCAAAAATGGAAGAATAAATGTTGATGAAGCCGTAAATATTTAATACTACTAATGAGCAAGTCGGGCGTAAATAGAAGCCCGATCTACAGTTTTTTAAGAATTTACCGTTATTATGCTCACTTTTTATGCGCAGAATTTCTCAACTTGAGTAAGGATTCCGTGTCTATCCAGGTTGCATAATGACAGCAATTCCTCTCTGGTACCTTGTTCGACAAAACTATCCGGCAGGCCGATATTCAGCACCGGCATCAGGATTTGTTGAGTTTGCAGGAAGTCGTTGACGGCACTGCCTGCACCACCGGCGAGTACGTTTTCTTCGACAGTGATCAGTACGTCGTGGCTCTTGGCTAACTCGAGTATCAGTTCGGCATCAATAGGTTTAACAAAGCGCATATTGACTACAGTTGCATCCAGCTGTTTTCCCACTTCCAGTGCCGGGGTTACCATGCTGCCCCAGGCCAGTATCGCGATGCGGCTGCCTTGATGACGAATTTCGGCTTTACCTATCGGCAATGCTGTCATGGTGTTGTTGACGGCAACGCCGGGGCCTTTGCCGCGCGGATAACGTACCGAAGCCGGGCCTTCGTGCAGAAAGCCGGTATAGAGCATTTGTCGGCATTCGTTTTCGTCGGCAGGGGCCATCACCAGCATGTTGGGGATGCAGCGCATGTAGCTGTAATCGAAACTGCCGGCGTGGGTCGGGCCATCGGGGCCGACTAAACCTGCGCGATCCAGGGCGAACAACACATCCAGATTCTGAATGGCAACATCGTGGATCATTTGGTCGTAAGCCCGTTGCAAAAAGGTCGAATAAATCGCCACCACCGGTTTTGCGCCCTGACAGGCTTGTCCTGCGGCCAGCGTTACCGCGTGTTGCTCGGCAATGGCGACATCGAAATAGCGTTTCGGGTAGCATTCTGAAAATTTGACCAGTCCCGAACCCTCGCGCATAGCGGGAGTAATGCCCAATAAGCGTTCGTCAAGGGCTGCCATATCGCAGAGCCAGTCACCAAATACTTGGGTGTAAGTCGGGTGCGGGGAGGGCGCTGATTTAGGCAGGCAATCTTTGCTGGGATCGAATGCCGGTACGCCGTGATAGGCCAACGGGTCTTTCTCGGCAGGCGGATAACCTTTGCCTTTTTGGGTGACGATATGCAAAAAACGGGGGCCGCTTATGTCTTTCAGGTTTTCCAGTGTCGATACCAGCATGTCCAGGTCATGTCCGTCTATCGGACCGATATAATTAAAGCCCAGCTCTTCAAATAGAGTGCCGGGTACCACCATGCCTTTCATGTGTTCTTCGGTGCGCCTTGCCAGTTCCCAGACGCTGGGCATGCTGCTTAAGGCTTTTTTGCTGTTTTCGCGCATCGATGAATAAAATTTACTGGATAAAACTTTGGTCAGATAATTATTCATTGCGCCGACCGGCGGTGAGATCGACATATCGTTATCGTTCAGGATCACCAGTAGATTGGCATCCAGAGCGCCCGCATGGTTCATCGCTTCAAAAGCCATGCCGCCGGTGATACTGCCGTCGCCGATAATCGCCACCATTTTCTTGTCTTCGCCTTTTAACTCGGACGCAATCGCCATGCCTAATGCCGCGCTGATCGAGGTGCTGGAATGGCCGACGCCGAACGCATCGTATTCGCTCTCCGCGCGATTGGGAAACGCCGAGACCCCGTCCCGGGTGCGAATGGTGGTCATCCGTTCTTTACGGCCGGTCAGAATCTTGTGCGGATAGGCCTGATGGCCGACATCCCAAACCAGCTGATCGGATGGCGTGTCGAACACGTAATGCAAGGCTATGGTTAACTCAACGGTACCTAAACCTGCGGAAAAATGACCGCCGGAAATACTCACGGTATGGGTTAAAAAATCGCGTAGTTCTTTTGCTAGAGGTTTAAGCTGGCTTTTCGACAGTTTGCGCACATCGGCTGGGGTGTTGATATCTTTAAGCAGTGGGTAGTTATGTATGGTATTCATCAAATTTCCTTGCTAGTCTGAAATATCCCCATTTAGGGGGATTATTTGAGCTTGATAATAATGCACTAGCATTATTGTGTTTTTTGGTGACCTCCTCGTTCACGGGGGAGGAACAATCCGCCGACCTTTATCTGTCGGCGGGTGTGGACTGAAACATATTAGTAAAGCGGTTCGCGATAAAACATCAGGATGATGCCAATCTGAAACAGAGCAGCAACAGAAATAAAACCGGCAATCTTTGCGACTGCCAGGGATGGCGGCCGCGCCTTCTCCCGGTAGTCGTCGGCATTCCCTTTGGCGGTCGGAAGTGCCGAAATCGGCAGGGAATCGATGCGGTCGCTTGTTCCCGACAGGCTTGCGGCATACACACCATCCCTGGCGATCGCCGCGCTTGTTCCCGACAGGCTTGCGGCATACACGCCATCCCTGGCGATATCTTTGTTTGGGTTATCCAATTTTAATTCCAGCCAGCGACCACAAGCCAGAATCAGAGAAAAAATTCCCATTGTGGTATGTCCGACCTGGATAAGGAAAGCACTTTTGGCTTGAAAGCCGACATGTGAATGGGTCAGTAGCATTAAACCGCCAAAAGCTGCCAGTAGCGGAAAAACAAAGGGGAGCTTGCTGTCCGGTTTTTTTGTTATTCTGGCGCTCAGTTCCATAATACCGAGCACAAATACCAGTAAAGTGGCAATTCTATGCTGTAACACTTCACCGTTATTAAACGTACTTTCCCAGAAACCTATCGGCCCTAATGGCCAGGTTTCTGCGTCGCTACGGAAAAACAGGAATATACCCAGTCCGACAAAGCCCAGCGGCCAGTATTTGAAATGTTCGAATCCGGGTTTCTTAATATAAGATAGCATCGCAAAGAAACTCATTACCGTCAGGAAAATACCGGCAATGTTATGGTTATAGTTCGACCATTCGGTTGCCGCCAGCGAAGGCACTTGGCCGACAATGGCAACACGTCCGGCTTCACCTGCAATTAAATCGGTATGCGTTGGCGAACTTGTTTGGGGAATTTGCGGGATAAAGGTGCCCAAGACTTCCTGCCAGCTTGCGGTCAGGTTTGGAATGTCGATAGCCGGAGGCTGAGATGCCAAGCTGGCAGCGGTAAATAACAAGGTGACCAGAACAAAAGTTTCCGCTTCAATATAATAAGGAACGCGGTTATTCAGTGCATGACTATTGCCGGAAAACCTGAATGTCACAACGGCGCTTTTGTTTAACCAGGCAAAGCCCAAAGCGATAGCGAGTAAGGTTATTTTTACCAGTAATAAATTGCCGTAGCCGGTACCGATCAAGCCGTTCCAGCTGTCGACGTATTGCCAGGAAATCGGCAAACCCGAGATCAGGATTATCGTAACCGAGGCTATGCCGAACGTAGAGAAACGCTTAAGCAATAAAGGCCATAATCGGGCGTCTACCTGATGGCTGCTGCGCAACAGCCAAAGGTTGAGCAGCTGAAAAACCCCGCCGATCCAGGCCGCCGCAGCCAGCTGATGGATGACTGTCAGCGACATTAATAGTGATTTATTTTCAAAGCGCCCGGCGCCATGTACCAGCCAGGCGCCGGAAATAATCATCGGCAAAGCGACAATGCCGGCAGTTACCCAGTGCTGTTTGGAAAATGGATTTTTGCTGAGGTATTGATAGCAGTATGTCGCTAAAAATACAGTCAGTATCGTGCGTACTATGCCGCCCATGAATTGCGTGGTTTCGGCGAATTCGGGAAACGGTGAGCGCTCAAGGACGGCGGTCATTAACCATACTTTAAGGATGATTTTGAAAAGTTGGGCGGCAGCCAGCCAGAAAGCGCCTTTATAAAGAAGAGCGATGGTTTTTTGCAGTAATACCGCCGAGTATCCGTCTTGGTATTGCCAGGGACGTAATACAAAAAGCCCCCAGAACAGACTGCCGATTGCTAACGCATAGCAAATCAGGTCAAACCCACCAATCAGAGAATCGAGAAAATCAGCTATACCGGCCATTGCGTATTTTATTTGAAAACGGAAAAATGAATAAGGTCTTCGGTTAAATGACCATCAGCAGCAAAGACCTTAAATCTGAGTGCATAGTCACCGGATTCCAGTGCTGGAATCTGGACGATAACTTGGCCTTGTTTGCTGCCGTTGGCGGCTGTTAATAATTGATGTTTATCGCCTTTGCTGACCAGGAAAATTTGCGACAAGCCGAGTTCTATCCGAGAATTAAACGACAGTTCGACTTTTGCCGGGCTGTTGGCATGAATAGGCGCGATTTTCAGAGAATAGTCGGTTATCACCGCATGAGCAACGGCCCAATGAGCTTGACACAATGTTAAGAATAATAAACACATTGAAATAATTTTTTTCATTGTTTTTTTCCAGTTTGTAACTATTTGCAGATGCAGATATTAATAATAGAACACTGATGACGCTGATAATTATGATTAAATAAGATTTTTGTGATTATCTGCGGTTATCAGCAGAATCCGCGTTCTATTTCTCTAGCTTTGACTATTTTTTGCCCTTCAAGGCATGGCCGGCCAGGTTCTTGCCTAAGTCCCAAATGGAGCCGGGAATTTGATGGGTATCGGCGATGGCTTTATCGAATGAATTGACTATCGTGTCACGGTCTTTTTGCGTTAAGTTTAACGGCGGCAACAGTTTGACCACGTTCATGCCGTGCCCGGCGACCTGCGTTAATATGTGGTGCTCTTTAAATAAAGGAATGGTGATCATCTGACAGAATAAGCCTTTATTGGCGGCTTCCAGCATCGCCCAAGCGGCTTTAAGTTTTAGGCTTTTTGGCGATTGGAATTCAATGGCTATCATCATGCCTTTGCCGCGCGCTTCTTTCAGAAATTCAAATTTTCCGGCCATTGCGTTCAGGCTGTCGATAATGTCGGTGCCGACTTTCATGCTGTTTTCTACCAGTTTTTCTTCTTCCATGACATGCAGCGTAGCAAGACCGGCGGCCATCGCCATATTGTTTTTGGAAAAGGTGGAACCATGCACGACAGCGCGATCCATGCGGTTATAAACGGTATCCATGATTTTCTGGGTCATGGCGACCGCACCGACCGGAACAAAACCGCCTGACAGGGCTTTAGCCATGCAAATCATATCGGGTTTGACGTTCCAGTGATCGATAGCCCAGAATTTTCCGGTACGGCCTAAGCCGGTCTGGACTTCGTCGGCAACAAACAAGGTGCCGTATTTTTTGCATAAGCGTTCGACTTCCGGCAAATAATGTTCGTCCGGCACATTAACGCCTTTGCCCTGAATCGGTTCGACGACAAAAGCGGCAACATCTTTGTTGCTTAGCGCTTTTTCAAGAGCGACAAGATCGTTGAAGGGAATGGCGCTGCATCCGGGCAGCAGCGGGCCGAAACCCTCGCGGAAAATATTTTCGCCGTTTAATGACAACGAACCCAGAGTCAGTCCGTGATAGCCGTGTTCGCAAAAGACGATTTTTTCGCGTTTGGTGGTGTAGCGGGCAAACTTGATCGCCGCTTCGACAGATTCGGTGCCGGAATTGCAAAAGAACATCTTGTTCAGGTTGTCCGGCGTGGTTTTCAGGATTTCCTGCGCCAGCAAGCCGCTGAGTACCGACACATCCATTTGTACCAGGTTGGGCAGTTCCAAGGTTAAGGTTTCGGTTAAGGCGCTGATCACGGCCGGGTGATTACGGCCGATGGCAAACACGCCGAAACCGCTGAGCAAGTCCAGATACTCGGTGCCTTCCTGGTCGTAGAGATATTGTCCTATAGCCTTTTTATAATGACGGTCATAACCGATGGTCTTTAACACTCTGACCATTTGATTGTTTAAATGCTGTTCGTGCAGATCAAATTTATCAGTACTGTGTTGAGAAAAAAGTTCGGCGATGCTGAATGACATTAGATACCTCAAAAAAATTAAATGCTTTTGCCGCTGAAAGCAGGCAGGACTATTAAAGAACACATCACTGTGAAAGTAAGGCCTATGGCCAAAAGTAAACCCATGCTGGCCATGCCCTGATGCGCAGTAAAAGCCAGGCTGGAAAAGCTGCATAAGGTCGTTACGGAGCTGAAAATAATGCCTCGGCTGGTGCTGCTTTGCAGTAAATTTTCATCCTTGCCTGTAGAGTGGTGCCTGTGCATGATCAGGATGCTGCTATCGATACCCATGCCCAGTAGTAACGGCAGGGCGATGATGTTGGCGAAATTGAATGGATTATCCAGTAATACGTTAGTTGCACCGGTTAGCAATGCGGCCAGTAATAATGGCATGATAACCAGCAAGGTTTTTCTAACGCTTCTGTACATCAGTAATAATAACATCACAATAGCAATCAAAGCACCACTAAAGGCTTGAATAAATGCCTCGACTACCGCGTCACCGCCAGCCTGATTGAAGATGGGCAGACCGGTGGTGTTTTTGTTAATGGCCTGCACCTGGGTAACAAATTCCTCCAAATTTTCAGGAGTGTTCTGGTTTTTTTCAGGTGTGATCAGGACTCTGTACAGACCGTCAGCACTGACCCAGTGAGCGCTGATGTAGCTCGGTAAATCTTTCAGCCCAAAAGGCACAGCCGTCAGGCTGGTTCGGAGTCGTTCCAGGGTAAACGGCAGTAGACCCAAAATATTTTTTTCCAGTTGTATGTAGCCGGCTGTTGGCGTTTGAGTAGCGTCCGTCTGTTTCATGAACGCTTCGATACGCTGATGTAATTGCTCTAAAATTTGTTGCGGTACATCAGGCGATTTTTCAAGAATGACTTTTTTCAGTATTTCATTAAATGTAATCAAAGCGGCCTGCTGACTGGTGCTATTGAGGGTGTCATCAAAATTGTCAAGTTGCCCGCCCAGCATCAAGTTCAAATCGTCAATAGTATTCAGTTTCTGTTTCTGATCAAGAGCCACAAAACTTGCCAAGGTGATGACTTCATGCACAGATGACAACTGCTCCAGTTGCATGGTCATTTTATCGGCAGCTTCCGGATTGTTTGCCAATGCGGTCAGGGCAAACGGGGATTCGGTTTTGGACTTTAATAATTCTTTAATGGTTGAAACCGATTCGCTGTTCGGGTCTCTGAGATTAATCGGGTTGTTATCAAAGGTAAGCTGGGTTAATACAAAGCAGGCACCGATGCCCAGCAATAAAGAGACCACTTTGATGCCGGTTGCAAAACGAAAAGGGAAGGCGATGATAAATGCCGAGCTTAATGGTGAGCGGATCGGCTGAACATCATTGACTGGAAAAATGCAAAATAAGGCCGGCAATACGGTCAGTGAAATTATCAGGCCGATAAAAATACCTCCGCCTGAAATAATGCCTAATTCGGATACGCCCGCATAATCGGTCGGTATAAAGGCAAGAAAACCAATTGCTGTGGACAGGGCGCACAAGAGCAACGAAGAGCCGACATCGCGGATACTGACCAGGATGGCTTTGCTATTGGGCAGGCCTGTTGCTCTGCCTTCGCGGTAATGCAGGCAGATATGTATCGCGTAATCCACCCCCAGTCCGATATATAAACAGGCAAAGGCAATGGAGATGACATTTAAATGCCCTACGCTGATAGCGGCAAAACCGGCGGTAAAGATCAAGCCCATGATCAGAGCCAAAGAGGTGGCGATCAGTAGTTTTATTGAACGCAGGGCTATCCATTGAATGACACAGACTAAAATCAGTGACAACAAGCCGGCAAAAGCTGCGCCTTTGCCGACGCTCTCAAGTTCTTCGTGTTCCAGTGCAGTCTCGCCGGTTATCCGTATGCTCAGTGACGGGTTTTCAGCCATGATGGCGCGACTGATTTCCCGCGCTGCCGACAGCGCGACATCGGCAGGCAGCATTTCATCAAAATGCATTTTAGGCTTGGCGATGACGATAGTCCGGTTGAATTTGGTCTGTGCTCCTGCATCTTTGTAGTCGTCGGTATTGGGTTTGTTCTCGGCCAATATGTTTTGCCAGGATAAATAGCGTGTTTGACCGCTTAACTGATTTTTGAGGCTTTTGTCGATGGCAGTGAGTATCGGGTTTAAATCCATAGGCAGGCTATTGTCATGCCGGTTAAGCGCCTGGCCGATAATGCCGAGCAGGCCTTCAAGATGATAATTCTGAGCCAGGTGGCCGATAAAGGGTTGGGCGTCGGTGAGTTTTTTGGCTAAGTCATCCAGGTCATGCTGATCGAGATAAAGCAGGGCCTGTTGCTTGAAAAAATCATTATCAGTGGGGATATAGACGGAGTCGAAACGGTCTTTGGCATTATCTAACTGTTGGGCAAGTTTGCCGGCAGCTTGGGAGGTTTCTTCCGGTGTTGCGGCATCAACCACAAAAATAATGGTATTGGCATCTTGAGGAAATGCCTGATTTAAACGGGCCTGATTTTGCTGGAAAGGCAAGTCGGGAGATAACATTTCAGCAGTGTTGGTGTTAATCTCCAGATTTTTAAGGGTGTAGGGCAAGGTTGCGCCGCACAGTAATAGCGACAGCAATAACAGCGTCCACGGATAATGGATGATTTGTCGTTCGCACCAGCTAATAAGGGTGTTGGAAAAAGATGACATGCTGCTTATTAGCCTTGGTTTGCTAGTGCGGTCACATTGTTGAGTTGAGCGGCGATCAATTTTAACGTGTTTTTTGCGGCATTGAAATGCAGACCAAGTTTTATCAGTCCTGGCAGTTCAGCAGGGTGTCGTGTGACATATAACAACAGTTGACTTAAAACAATGTCGCCTTGATTATTAAGCGAATGATTGATAGCTTTGGGTAAATCCATAGCGACAGGATCGGCAATAGCCCTAATGGCTAAAAAAGGCAGATTGCTTTGTCGGGCAACTTTGGCTATCGCGACGGTTTCCATGTCCAATGCAACGGCACCGGTTTTGGTGTGTAGATGCTTTTTATCTTGGGCGGCAGCTACGATATTGTTACTTTCAGCCAAACTGCCGGTATGGACTTTGAGTGTATTCGACAGCAGATTTTTGGTGTAACGGTGCCAGTCAGAGCGAATGGAAATTTGCGTATTATCGGAAGCTATTAAGTTATCTGCCAAGATCAGATCGCCCGGTTTTAATGTTTCGCTGAGGGCGGCGGCGCACCCCCAGCTGATCAAACGGGTTGCATTTTGTGCAATCAATAATTCAGATGCTTTTCGTGCATTGTCGGCTCCTGCGCCGGAATAAGCGAGCACGATAGTATCGCTTATAAAAACAAAACTCCCTTTGTCAATCTTTTTTGAGGTCAGGGTGCTGAGTTCTTCCGGTAAGGCAATAATAATGCCGGTAATCACTCTTTATCGCCAGGGATGGTGTGTATGCCGCAAGCCGGTAGGGAACCGGCGTGGCGATCGCCAGGGATGGTGTGTATGTCGCAAGCCGCCAGAGAGTCGGTGCGGCGGTAGCCAGCGACTGCGTGTATGCCGATTGTAGGGACTCCCGGTTGGTCGCCATTGAGCTCATTACGGTAACGCGCTAATGCCCAAAGCGGGAAGAATTTGTCGTAACCGTGATATTTAAGATAAAAAACTTTAGGAAAGCCGGGTGCGGTAAAGCATTCGTCATTCCATACACCATCAGCTTGCTGGTTGCGCAAGATAAAATCGATACCTGCTTTGACTTCGGGGCTGTGCGCCTCGCCGGCAGCCATGAGCCCTAAAACCGCCCAAGCCGTTTGGAATGCAGTGCTAAAGTGATATTTTCCACTGTGGTCGGCATCGTGATAGCTGTAGTTGTCTTCGCCCCAGCCGCCGTCACCACGCTGTACGCTTTTCAGCCATATTGCGGCTTTGGTGTACAGTGGATCATTTTTAGGCAGACTGGTTTGCTCAAGTCCAAGTAATACCGACCAGGTGCCGTAGATGTAGTTGGTTCCCCAGCGGCCAAACCAGGAACCGTCTTGTTCCTGTTCACTGCGGATATAGTCGATAGTGCGTTCTAATGCAGGCAAATATTCATCGTGATTTTGAGCTACTCTAGCCATTAGCATCGCACAGCGTGCGCTGACATCGGAAGTAGGCGGATCTAATAATGCGCCATGGTCGGCAAAGGGGATTTCGTTCAAGTAATAGTCGGTATTATCGACATCGAATGCCCCGTAACCGCCGTTTTTGGACTGCATGCCGACTACCCAACGGGTAGCGCGATGTATCGATTCATTAAGGTGGGGCAAGTTTGATTCCGCCATCGCGAAAGCAACAACTGCCGTGTCATCGACATCGGGGTAATGCGGGTTTTCAAATTGAAATGCCCAGCCGCCACCGGCTAAATCAGGCTTGGAAATTCTCCAATCACCCGGTTCGTCAGACAGTTGCTTGCTTTTAAGCCAGTCGTAGGCGCGAGTCAAACTTTGACGGTTACCTATCTTGTCGGATTCCTGTAAAGCCAATGCGGCAAGGGCGGTATCCCAAACCGGCGACAAGCACGGTTGGCAATAGGCATCATGCTCATTGATGACCAGTAATTTGTCGATGGCTTTACGTGCGGTAATCATCAACTCATGATCTTTAGGCATGTCAAGCAGCAGTAACGCTTCGTAAGCGGCCATCATGGCCGGAGAAATTCCACCCAGGCCGTCTTCGCCGTTCAGTCGTTCGATAACCCAGTCTTTGGCTTTTTCGATGGCCAGATTGTGCAGTTTTTTTGGAATTAACGGCCGTGTTGCTTTACCCAGTTTATCCAGGGCCAGAAAAATTTTATTTAATGTTGTCCCTTCAGGAAAATAGTGCTGCTCTTCATCCGGGTGGGTAGTGAACAGTTCCAGGATATCAATATTGTTGGGGTTTTTGGCGGTCGCTTTTAAAGTGCAAAGAATAAACAGTGGCACCATAACGGTTCTTGACCAGTAGGATACTTTATCCAAATGGAAAGGAAACCAGCTGGGAAACAGCATGATTTCAACAGGAATATAGGGAACGCCGCGCCACGGTAATTGCTTGAAGGTTGCCAGGGCAATACGGGTAAACACATTGGCTTTTGCCGCACCACCCTGGCTGAGGATGTAATGTCTTAATCGGACCATATGCGATGCGTCGACAGCATCGCCAGCCAGTTTTAAGGCGAAGTAGGCTTTAACGCTGCAACTAAGGTCGCCCGCACCGCCGGTAAATAGCGGGTAACTGCCGTTTTCAGTTTGACGGGATCTGAGATAGTTGGCGATCTTGCCCTGTAGCGGCCGATTGATTTCACCCAGGTAGTGCATCATCATGATGTATTCTGAGGGGATTGAACAGTCTGCTTCGAGTTCGAATACCCAATAACCGTCTTTATCCTGTAGGCTTAATAATTTATCCTGAGCTTTATTGATGGCGCGATTAAGATCAGCGGTGTAGTGATTAACAGTATTCGAGGTACCGGCATTTATCTCTGAATTGGCTTCGTTAAACATGGGTGGCGTCCTTAAAGGGTTGTCGTGGCTTTTGAGGATGGTGTTGAATATGTCCAGTCTGGCGTTTTCAGTTCGCGACTTGTTAAATTGAAAAGCAAGCTCAGCAGGGTATTGCTGCGCCCGATTAGTCGGGTCGTAAGAATGGTCGCTTTAACGCTATTGCGAGTAATTTTGACTTGGCTGGAATTATGGAAGTCCAGATTTTGTTTGATTTTCTTCAAGGTTAGAACGGCCATTCCCAACGCCCAGAGACAAAAATTACGAAGGCCGGTTTCATGAGCGGGAATCAACTGTGTGTACTTTAGCGCGTTATGTAAATGATGGTGAGCGATACCGATCAAGTGTTCCAAACCTGCTCTGAAGTTTTCTGAATGGGTTTCCGGCGTCAGTTCTTTTAAATCGAATCCTGTTTCGGTAAAAATATCCTGGGGCAACCAGCAAACGCCACGCTCTGCGTCATCCCATATGTCTTTTAATATATTGGTCATTTGCAGTCCCTGACCAAAAGATACCGACAGACTCAGCAGTTCGTCTTTGTGTTGAGCAATTTCCGCTGAGTAGTGGCAAAAAAGCTTGGCCAACATTTCTCCGACGCAACCGGCAACGTAATAACAATATCTGTCCATGTCGGCGAGTGTTTCAAGGCCGCCATGCAGATCCATGGCCTGGAATATGGGCATACCTTCAGCCATGGTTTCTACGCAGGCAGCCAATGCTTCAATTTGATTGGAGTCAAATTTATGAGTGATTTGAATAACACGTGGCAACACATGAATTAAAGTGTGTTCGGCAGGAATCGTTTGTTCCGAAAGTAGCGGCGCAAGTTCTACAGCAAACGGTTCCGAATTGTTTCCGGTTTTTACGACCTGAATAAACTCCGAGCAAAAATATTTTTTTTGTTCAGGAGATAGCGATACTTCATCTTCTATAGTATCGACAATGCGACATAACAAATAGGCGTTAGCAACCGCACCGTATAATTTTTCCGGCAACTGTGGAATGGTCAGTGCAAATGTTCTGGAAACACCCTCAAGTAATAATGCCTGAAATTCATCGTCAGAGCATTTGTTGAGTGATTTTGGATTATCCAGGGATATTTGAGTTTCACTCATGATATTTTTTGTTGTCGAATTACAAGGTAAATTTAAGTTTATTAATAGCAATAATAGACTGTTTGTTGGTATTTTGCAAAGCAATGTTGTTTTGTTGCAAATACATACACTTTGTGATTCGGAAAATAAATTAATCGCTAATTAAAACAACGGATTAACTGTATTTTTCGGGTGTTTATGTGAGCAGTATGCGCTTCCGCTTTGCGTGAGTATCTGCATATGGACACTATAAAACTGGAGTCGTCAGTTAAAAGATAGTATTCTAGTCGGCAATAGATAAGCGGTTGTATTATATAAGAGGCTTGTTGGTATTCCCTGATTTTTGTTGTGCAAATGCAGTCGATATTTGTGTTATGGTCAGTGTTTTCTGGTTGTTGTTTTATTGGTACAGGTTTGTCGTCTTGTCATGTATGCGGTTTCAGGGCGATCATTTTTATATGAGCGTCATTATCAGTTTATCGAATTTTTTTGGAGGGTTTGCTTGTGGGAGTTCCTTTACGTCAGCAGTTAACCGTAGGTAGTTATTTGATTAAGCAAAAGCTGAAAGGGGTTAAAAAATATCCCTTAGTGCTGATGCTTGAGCCTTTGTTTCGTTGCAATTTAGCCTGTGCAGGCTGTGGTAAAATCGATTATTCCGATGATATTCTTGATCAGCGCCTTTCATTTGAAGAGTGTATGCAGGCCGTGGACGAATGTGATGCGCCGATGGTGTCTATTCCAGGCGGTGAGCCGCTTATTCATAAAGAAATGCCGCAAATCGTTGCAGGCATCATCGAGCGGAAGAAATTCGTTTATTTGTGTACTAATGCACTGTTGTTGAAAAAAAGAATTGACGATTATAAGCCATCTCCTTATCTGACCTTTTCTATTCATTTAGATGGTATGCACGAAAGGCATGACACCTCCGTTTGTCAGGAAGGTGTTTTTGAGCGAGCCGTTGAGGCGATAAAAATAGCGTTGGAAAAAGGCTTTAGGGTCACGATAAACTGTACGCTGTTTCAGGGTGAAAACTCTCAGGAAGTTGCCGATTTTCTGGATTATGCGATGGAACTGGGCGTGGAGGGCGTCACCATTGCCCCCGGATTCAGTTATGAGCATGCGCCTCAGCAGGATGTATTTATTAAAGGTAGTGATGTCAAGGACTTATTCCGGGGTATTTTTAGAATCGGTAAAAAACGCAACTGGAAGTTAAACCATTCATCGCTATATCTTGATTTTCTGGCCGGTAACCAAAGCTATGATTGCACTCCCTGGGGTAATCCGACCCGTAATGTATTCGGCTGGCAAAAACCTTGTTACTTGCTGGCTGATGAAGGCTATGTTTCAAGTTTTCAAGAACTTTTGGATACTACCCCTTGGGAAAAATACGGCACCGTTAATAATCCCAAATGCGCAAGCTGCATGGCGCATTGCGGTTATGAAGCGACTGCGGTTGAAGATATGTTAAGTCATCCGCTGAAAGCCTTGTGGACGTCGATTAGAGGCCCAAAAACCGAGGGAGCAATGGTGCCTGTGGCTGCTCCTGAATATACAGAAAAGGACGGTATATCAACAACGATTGCAGGAATTCCGGTGAAAGTAGAGGTTACCGATTAAAGATGTATTGAGCTTTAAGGCTTTAAGACTTTAAGGCTTGAGACGCAAGGGGCGCTGTTTTCACCTTGAACTTTTTACCGGATTTTATTTTTGCGAGGTTTTTTAATTATGATTTTAAAAAATATGAAGTTAGCTGTTGTTTTCATGTTTATTTTGTTTGGAGCAATGAATGCTTTTGCTCTGGATGAAGGCGGCGCTGCAACAGCAAAACAAGTTGTAGAAAAATTTCAGGATGAGCTTGTTGCTGTAATGAAAGACGGCAAAAAACTGGGTTATGCCGGAAGGTATGAAAGACTCAAGGAACCGGTTTCCAACAGTCACGAATTGACAAAAATTGCCCGTATTGTTGTCGGTAGGGAGTGGGAGAAGTTATCCGAGGAGCAACAACAGGAGTTGGTCGATGTATTCAGTCAACTGAGTATCGCTTCTTATGCGCACAACTTTAAAGATTATTCCGGAGAGTCATTTGTATTTGATTCGGAAGAACAAACGACGAGAGGCGGTGTGGTTATACATTCTCACCTGGTTATTCCTGGTGATAAGCCCGTTAAATTTGATTACATGTTAAAAGAAAAAGGCGATAGCTGGCGTATTATTAATATTATTGCCAACGGCGTCAGTGATTTAGCCTTGAAAAGGTCGGAATACACGACTATTTTGCAGCGCGAGGGCTTTGATGTATTAATAGCCAAGATTAACGAAAAAATTGATAATTATTCAAAACAATAGGTTTTATGTCGATGAATAGACTGCATAAAGGCAATCGTAGCATTAAAATGCAACATACATTTCCGGGGTTATTGATTGTAGTTGCTCTCTTTCTGGATGGTTGTGCAACCACAGGCGATGTTGGGCAACAAACGGCATTTAGCAAGATCGATCCTTATGAAAGCGTTAATAGAAAAATATTTGGTTTTAACGATAGCGTCGATAATTATGTCGCCGAACCTATTTCAAACGCCTATAAATGGATAACTCCGCAGTTTATGCAAACGGGGGTGTTCAACTTCTTTAATAATCTGAAAAATGTGAACGTGGTTATTAATGATGTTTTACAGGCTAAATTTTCACAAGGCGCTGAAGATACCGGACGTTTTGCCATTAATTCAACTATAGGCTTGGGCGGTTTGGTTGATGTGGCCAAGCATGTAGGCCTGGAACAAAATGAGGAGGATTTTGACCAGACCCTAGCGGTATGGGGAGTGCCTCAAGGTTCTTATCTCGTATTACCGATTCTGGGGCCGTCAACTGCGCGTGGCATTCCAGGAGCTGTATTTGATACTGCGGCAAATCCGGCCAGTTACATAGGCATGCCTGTGCAGTTGCTGGCTATGCTAAATGCCAGGGCCAGTGCAGAAGGGGCATTAAAATTTATTGATGAAGCTGCGTTAGACCCTTACGTATTTACCCGCGAATCTTTTTTGCAGTGGCGTAATCATTTGGCCACCGATGGAAATACGGAAGCGTCATTCGATATGGATGGTTTTGAAGATGAACTGCTTGATGAGGACAATAGCGCAGTTTCCGGACAAAATTCTTCTGGCGATGCGAATGCAAGCGACAAGCCGGGTTTTGTTCTGAGCCTGGATGCAAAGGCTAAAGAGATTGAGTCGGCTTCATATTCATTCAGCAATGTTGCTCAGTCATTTAATGCTACCGCCAAGTCATTCGAAAAGGCAGCTAATAAATTGGATGAACTGAAAAAGTCAAAAAGATTTAGGTAAAAATGTACAAGATTAAAGGTAAAAGGCAAAAGGTAAAAGGTAAAAGGCAAAAGAGCAGGGCTGTTGAAATACAGTTTTTTCGTCTTGCGCCTTTGGCCCGAATTTAACCAAAAAGCACCGTAAAGCCCCGTCGTTCAGGGCGGGGATGTAAGGTGTGCCCTTGATTTTTTTGACAGAGTAACCGACAAGCCGTATCTTGGCAATCATGAAACCCGTAATTAGAACACTTTCAGTCAGAGTCCGCGATAAACATACCAGTGTATTGAATCGCATGGCGTTTGATGTCAATCAAGTGTGGAACGCCGCTAATGCCTATTCTGCTGAGTTTTCTTGGGTTTTTATTCCAGAAGTCGGCTACATAAACTGCGGCACCTCGGCGTTTGAGTTGATGAAAGACTTAAAAGGCATTCGCAAAGAGCGCGGCATGATGATCGACTCGACGGCGGTTCAGGAAACCATTGCCGTTCATGCCAAAGCCAGAAAGCAATTCAACAAAAACAAATTGAATTGGCGGTGTTCCGGTGGCGCAAGACGCGCATTAGGTTGGGTGCCGTTCAAATCAGGCGCAGCTAAATGGGTTAATGGTCAAGTC
>JAGXGY010000018.1 GCA_024636505.1 Methylobacter sp.
CGGTGGCGCAAGACGCGCATTAGGTTGGGTGCCGTTCAAATCAGGCGCAGCTAAATGGGTTAATGGTCAAGTCAGATACGCGGGGCTTTATTTCAAGGTCTGGGACAGCTACGGCTTGAGCCGGTTTGATTTTCGCTCCGGTTGTTTTAGCCAGGATTCGCGCGGTCGCTGGTATTTCAATGTCGTGGTGCATGTTGACGTTGACGAAAGGCAAGCAGAAGGCGGTCAAATAGGCATTGACCTTGGCTTAAAGACCACGGCCACCTGTTCCAATGGCGATACCTTGGAACGTCAGGATTGCTACCGCAACAGTGAAGCCAAGCTGGGCATAGCGCAACGAGCTAAGGATAAAAGCCGCGTTAAAGCGATTCATGCCAAGATCAGGAATCGGCGCAAGGATGCAATCCACAAATTCAGCAACAAATTAGTGAAAGAAAATAGTTTAATCGTCGTTGGCAACGTCAGCGCGTCTGGTCTGGCAAAAACTAACATGGCGAAATCCGTTTTAGATGCAGGCTGGGCGATGCTGAAAACACAACTTGAATATAAGTCGATAGCGACGCAAGGTGTGTTTATAGAAGTCAACGAATCGTACACTACCCAAGCCTGTTCGTGCTGCGGCTGCATAAGCGCCAGTAGTCCGAAAGGTAGAACAGGCTTGCGAATAAGAGAGTGGACTTGTGCCGAGTGTGGCACTACGCATGATAGAGATATGAATGCGGCAAAGAACATTCTCGCGCTTGGGCATAAGCGTCTGGCAGTAGGAATCCCCGTTATTTAGGGCGGGGAGGATGTCAATAATAATGCAATAAAGAATAGACCTCGTAACCCTTTAGTTTTTCCCTTCCCTCCAGAAAATCCAGCTCCACCACAAAGGCGCACGCTTCTACTGTTGCCCCCAATTGTTCAACTAATTCGCAACTTGCTTTTGCTGTTCCGCCGGTAGCGAGTAGGTCGTCAATCAGTAACACATGGTCGTTGGCATCGAAAGCGTCGATATGCGCTTCCAGCGTGGCTGAGCCATATTCAAGTTCGTATGATACGCTTTGCACATCGTAAGGCAGTTTCCCCGGTTTTCTCAATGGTACAAAGGGAAGGCCCAGTTCCCACGCAACTAGAGAGCCGAAAATAAAGCCGCGTGCCTCCATCCCTGCAACTGCGGTAATATTTCTGCCTAAAAAAGGCTGCAGTAGTTGATGGACGGAAAGTCTCAGGGTAGCGGGATCTTTTACCAGTGGCGTAATATCCTTGAAGATAATGCCCGGTTTTGGGAAATCGGGGATGTCGCGGATTTTATCTCTTAATCGATGCATAATTTTTGTATTGTTGTTATTAGTCGGTTTTAAAGTCAGGAAAAACGGCTTTATCGATTATGGTATGTTAACCGTAATAGCATTGCAGGATAAGTGATGATCTGGACAGATATCCTGGATATTTAACCAATGTTGCAGATAATGATAAACAGTTTTTCAGGATATGGAAAAATAAATGCATGCGGGTGATGCGAATATTGTATTCCTCCCATTCTTAAAAATATTCAGCCTTAAAACACCTTATATTAGGGTGTTTTAAGGCTGAATCATTATAGGAAAGTCGGTAAGGTAATAGGATTCCATTTCGGAGGTGAATGTATGAGCTTTTATGCTGCCGGGAGTTTTTTGATTGTGGAGGTTTGGTTCGAATAAGTGCGTTTAATTAAAAATAGCGTCGAAAGAATAGCCGTTACTTTCCAGAATTTCTTTCATCCTCTTTAATCCATCTATTTGAATCTGTCTGACACGTTCTCGGGTTACCCCCAGTTCTTGAGCAACCTGTTCAAGGGTGGAATCTTCATAACCGCAAAGCCCATAACGGCGACAAATAACCTCGCGTTGTTTTTCAGGAAGTTGAAACACCCATTTGGCGATATTATGTTTAATGCCGTCTTCTTGTATTTTTTCAGCGGGCGATAAACTACAGCTATCGGAAATTGACTCTACCAACGGTTTGTCAAAATCCTTGCCGTTCGCTATGTCTATTGAGGTAACCCGCTCGTTGAGTTTAAGCATTTTTTCGACTTTATTAACGGGTATGTTCAGGTGAGCGGCAATATCTTCGGCATTAGGCTCATGATCGAGCAGCTGTGCTAAATGACGTTGAGCTTTAAGATAAGTGTTCATTTCTTTGACAATATGAATCGGTAAACGGATAGTTCGCGTTTGATTCATAATGGCTCGTTCAATAGTTTGTCTGATCCACCACGTGGCGTAAGTTGAAAATCTAAAGCCTCTTTCAGGATCAAATTTTTCAACGGCGCGTATCAGGCCCAGATTACCTTCTTCAATCAAATCCAGTAACGGCAGGCCTCTATTCAGGTAGCGACGGGAAATTTTAACGACTAGGCGCAAATTACTTTCGATCATGATTTTGCGGGCGGCTTCATCGCCTAGCAAAGCCTTGGATCCGTAAAGTTTTTCTTGGTCAGCAGTCAGTAATTGTGATCGGGATAGTTCGTTTAAATAAACCCGTGTCGCATCTATGCTCTTATCTTGCTGTGAGGTATGGGTCATTGTCTGGTCATCGGTTTGCGCGCCATGCATTGCTTTGCTTCCCGCATCCATGCGGTCGAATTTAGCCGATTTTTTTTGGGGTTCATCGTCAAAAGACAAATCATCAAATAATACACAAACTTCATCGTCCAATAGATCAATTAATTCTGCCGTCATGATAACCTCTACATTAGTTCGACTAAAGCCGAAATGATTTTATTATTATTTTACCGATAAAAAATTAAGTGGATTTACCGGTTTTCCGTTTTTTCTTATTTCAAAATGCAGTGATGCCGGGTTCGATCCGGTTTGGCCTAGTTTTGCAATAACCTCACCTTTGCTTACTGTATGTCCTTCTGTAACAAGTAGCCGGCTATTATTGGCGTAAGCGCTTAAATACAAGTCATTATGTTTGATAATAAGTAAATTACCGTAGCCAATTAAACCTTGTCCGCTATAGACAACTTTTCCTGCTTCAGCTGCGTTCACGTCTTGTCCTGTTTTTCCAGCTATATTAATGCCTTTGTTATGGGCTGAAGAAAAATATTTTAGAATCTTTCCTTTGATTGGCCATTGAAAGTTTAACTTTAACATATTTGTATTATCAATTGAAATAATTGATATTTTTTGTGATCTACCTCCGGATTTAATGGCTGTATTGGCCACTGCTCGGATTTTATCGGTCGGATGGTGGGTATTATTTAATGGAATGGCATTTTTATTCTGTGAATTGGTTTTATTTATCGCAGTGACGATTTTCTTGTTTGTCTCGGCAATTGCTCCATGCATTGCTCTACCTCCTCCCTCCATGGAGTCGTCGGCAATTGCTCCATGCATTGCTCTCGGCAACCGCTCTATGGGTTGCTCCACATCTCCGGTCCGTAGGGGAGTACCGCCATCCATAGAGTTGTCGATGACAGCTTCTACTGTTAGTAAGCGTTCAATGCGTCGTTCTATTGGGGAGGTGTTTCTTGTATTCGTCGATACCGGATCGGAGAGTCTTATTTTTTGATCTATTTCTATCGTATAAGGGGGATAAATCCGGTTCCATTGCGCTAATTGACGATAATCCATGTCATAAACTAGGCTGATTGCATATAAGGTGTCACCTTTTTTTACCTGATAGTATTTTGTATCGTCTTTTACAATATTCGGGTTGTTTGTGATCACCGGAGCATAGTTTTGCGGTATTTTTGCACAGCTATTCAGTAAAGTCGGCAGTATTGCAATAAAAACAAGCTTTAAATTGGCGGATATCATAAAGAATTATTTTTCTAATAAAGTCTTTTTAGCCAGATTTATTTTTGCGGCCAAATAATTTGATCCGCCACGATCAGGGTGGATTTTTTGCATTAATTTACGATGAGCGGCAATAATTTCAGTCTCCGATGCACCTATTTTTAAATCCAACACTTCATAGGCTTCGTCAATTGACATATGACCTTTAGACGTTCTTTTGTTAGATCGTTGCGATGTGTTTTGTTTTGCAGAATTAAATTGTGACCATAGTCGATGAAAATAGGGCGCATAACGTAATAATGCCGGCATTAAGCGGAGTATAAAAGCAATAGCCACGCCTGTCAGAGCGAAAAGCCAGTTCAAACGTCCGGTTACGGTTAAATAAAGCACAACCAATCCGGTTATCAATAAAAACAAAAACTTGGTGTAACGAGCTAATACAGCTGGCGAGGCTGCTAAAAACGCACGTACCCCAAAAAATGCGATGATGATCAATATCAACATCAGATAAAGTCGAATCAAGGTTTACTCCTGGATCAATGATCTGATTAAGGCGGCTTTCAAGGCTTTTTCCCATAGCTAAACGTCTGTGGTCGCCATGGACGGCATGACCTAAGTCGCGGTCATGTATCGATAGTATTTGAATGAATAATACCTTAAAATTAAAACACCTTATGATAACAATCTAATGATTTGGTTGATATGTTGAATGCTAAAGTGTCCGTTTTAGGTTTTGCCGCCGCAAGCGGAACCGGTAAAACTACGCTATTGACTCAATTGATTCCGATTCTAAAACAAAACGGTTTGCGCGTCGGTTTGATCAAGCACAGTCATCATAATTTTGACATCGACCAGCCGGGAAAAGACAGTTTTCGCTTGCGGGAAGCCGGGGCCTCGCCCGTTATGCTGGTATCGCGATACCGGCGGGCGATTATTACCGAATTAGCCGCAGAACAAGAGCCCCGCTTGGCTGATCAGTTAAAGCAATTCGATCAGGTTGAACTGGATCTGATTTTGGTGGAAGGCTTTAAATCGGAAAAATTTCCTAAAATTGAATTGCATCGATCTGTGCTTGAGCAACCCTTACTTTACCCCAATGATCCGGACATCATCGCAATAGCGACCGATGCGGCGCTAAAAACGCCAGATTATTTGATGCAATTGGCATTGAATCATCCAGAAATGATTGCCGAATTTATCCAAAACCATGTGATGAAAAACTATGCCCGACTCATGTAGCCAGGAATCCAGACCGTTATTGTCTATTGAAAACGCGTTGGATAGCATCAAAGTCGCTATACAACCGGTAAGCGGTACAGAAAAACTGACCTTAAAAAATGCCTTGGGCCGAGTGCTGGCCGAATCGGTTTATGCACCGATCAATATTCCCCGTGACAGGAATGCAGCCATGGATGGCTATGCGTTTTCCAGTCGCGACCGGGTTGACGGGCAAGCGTTTATGCTGGCTTTAGTAGGAACTTCCTGGGCTGGACGGCCATTTCAAGGACAGCTGCAAGCCGGTCAGTGCATCAGAATTTTTACCGGAGCGGTCGTGCCGGAACGGGCCGACTCAGTCATCATGCAGGAGCAGGTTCAGGTTCAGGAACAGAACGTCTATTTTCCGGCGGACACCCGAGTGCTGCAAAATATCCGGGAAATCGGCGAAGATGTAAAACAAGACGCCTGTTTAATAGCCGAACCTAAAAAGCTGACAGCAGTCGATCTGGGTTTGCTGGCTTCTGCCGGTGTTGATCGGCTTGCCGTTAAACGACAGGTAAAAATCGCCCATTTCTCTACCGGTGATGAACTGACAGCATTAGGTCGGCCGCTGGAACCCGGGAAAATCTACGACAGCAATCGCATCATGTTGGGCGGATTATTAACAGATTCCGGTTACAGCGTTACTGATTTAGGCGTTATTCCCGATAATAAACAACTGCTTGAAGACAGCTTTATTGACGCGTCTAAAAACCATGATGTCATTATAACCACCGGCGGCGCTTCAGTCGGTGAGGCCGATTACGTCAAAGAAATCCTGCAAAACTGCGGGAAAGTCAATTTCTGGAAAATGGCGATAAAACCCGGAAAACCGTTGGCTTTCGGCAAAATAGGGGGGTGTTATTTTTTCGGTTTGCCCGGCAATCCGGTTGCCGTAGTGGTAACTTATCAGCAGATCGTGGCTCCGGCGCTTAGGCAGCTTTCCGGCGATGCATTGGTCAAACCGTTAAGGTTTTCTGCGATCTGCAGCAGCGCATTAAAGAAAGCGCCCGGGCGGCAGGAATATCAGCGCGGCATCCTCAGTCAAGATGAGCGCGGCGAGTTTTTTGTCGCCACAGCGGGTCGACAGGGATCAAATATTCTCAGCTCCCTGAGTCAGGGCAGCTGTTATATCATCTTACCGAAAGCGTGCAGCGGTGTGCTGCCTGGCGACAAAGTTACCGTTGAGCCGTTTAGCTTGTTGATATAACTGCTTTGTTTGCTTATTGCGATATTCTCAAGATCAGACCTTTTTAACAAACTCTGATTTTAGTTTCATTGCACCAATACCTTCGATCCTGCAGTCAATATCATGGTCGCCATCGACCAGACGGATGATTTTGACTTTAGTGCCGACTTTGACAACCGATGACGACCCTTTGACCTTAAGGTCTTTGATTACGGTGACATTATCGCCGTCTTGCAACACGTTGCCGTTTGCGTCCTTAACGATACGGACATCGGCGTTGTCTTCGGCTGTCCCGGCTTGTGGCCATTCGTGTGCGCATTCAGGGCAGACGTACATAAGACCGTCTTCGTAAGTGAATTCTGAGTCGCATGCAGGACATTTTGGGAGCTTATTCATTGTTTTCCTTAATGTAGGTTTGTCTTAACCTTGTGGGATACAAAGTGTATTGAGGCGACATAATGCCAGATTCAGGCGGTTATTGTCTATTTCATGAGCCGCTATGCCTATTCGGGGCCCGCTTTAATCTAGCCGATCGACTTTAACCAGAATATGAATCCGGCTTTCGCCAACCTGACGCGTATCAACAAATGTACCGCTTGAACTGTTGTTGCTGTTTTCGCCAGCTCCCCCGAGCTCTACCCATTCGCCCAAATTGATCCTGAGTGTCGATTGCGCATTTTGGGTTTCGATCTGGCCTCGATTGTTCAGTTTATCTGACCAGGGCGATATGCTGAGAATGACTTGCTGACCGGCCAGTCTGGGGACTACCGAAAAACCGGTGGTCGCTTCGGTAAATTCGGTTGCCGTAGAGTAACCATAACTGGAAGAATATTGACTTGGATAAACATTGCCCGCTTTAATATGCGCCGCGACGCCTTCCATAGTTCGAATGGTCTGGGTGTTTTGATCGGCGTTGTTCTCTTGGGTCTGATAAAAATGACCGGCTATTCTGCCGTCGGATCTTGACAGGTCATCAGCCGGGATATTCAGTCGAACCCTGGCGGCCGCGTTAAGTTCGTCGGCGGTAGTCTGCTTGCTTTGCCTGACGGTGATGATCAGATTGCTTTGGCGCACATCCAATTGCCTGACGATGGTTTTTATTTCAGCCAATTTGTCCGCTGTGGTTTTGACCAATAAATTGGAACCGTTGTCAATCAATTGGGCGGTGTTGCCTAACAATGGCGCAAGCAACGGCAGTATTTCGAATGCCGGTCGATGGCTTAAGGGAATGACTTCAATAATGGTGTCAGCGGCAAAAACGCTATTGCCCAGCAGGCTTATGAAAATCAATGCTAAAAGTTTTTTCAAGGGGAAGCTCCGGTACGGATAATCATGAATTCTTATCATATAATGCTATAGAATATTATTTGAAATGCTTTTTTTTATCCATTTTGTCCGTAAAACCCCCTTCCTTCAGGTGCGTAAGTATCCAAACAACTTTTTTATATTATAAATACAATGAGTTACAAGTAAGTTGCCAAAAATAGAACGCAGATGACGCTGATCATTATGATGCGTAAGATTTTCCGAAGTATCTGTGTTCATCATATCCATCTGCGTCATTTGCGTTCCATTGTATTTGATGACGCTGAGCGGTTACTTTTTTATATTGATTTTGGCGATCTGATGTCTGCTTCTGACGGTGGGTTTTGCAAGCCTATCGCCGTATGGATCAATGGCCGCATCAATTTGCGCGGGTCGGGCAACATGCTCAAAGCCCCCGGTAAAAATAACCTGTCTGACCGACTGGCCGGTCATTATCGGGTCATAATGGTTTTGAGTTAATCACCGGCAACTGATAGTTGCGCTTATAATATGCGCTTCAACGTAAACGACTATCGGCTATTCAACTTATGACTTTACCGGGCAAAAAACCACTCATTATCGTCATCGGCATTGCGTTGATGGTTGTTGTTTATTTTTTCACCAAACAGCCTGAATTTGTTGATGTTGAAATCGTCACCCTTGAGCAAGGCGAGGTGAGATCGACGGTATCCAACACCCGCGTCGGTACGGTTAAAGCCTGTCGGCGCGCCTACCTGGCACCGGCAACCGGCGGACAGGTTGCCGAGTTGCATGTCAACGAAGGCGACAGCGTCAAACAACACCAGTTGCTGCTGGAGATCTGGAATAAGGACCTGAAAGCGCAGGTCAAACTGCAGGAAGCACAAATCAGGGCTAACCGGGCTTCGGCCGAACAAGCTTGTCAGCTTGGGGCTGGTGCCGAACGCGAGGCCGAGCGTTTGTCGCGGTTGCAAAAATTCGATCATATTGTTTCTGAAGAACAGGTCGATATTAAAGCGACCGGCGCACGCGCCAAGCGCGCATCCTGCAATGCCGCTCTTGAGGCTGTCGCTGTCAGTCAGGCTAACCGCGATGCGGCTCAGGCGGCTGTTGAGCGCACCCTGGTAGTCGCGCCGTTCGACGGCACGGTGGCCGAAATCAATGCCGAGTTAGGGGAATTTATCACCCCGTCGCCGCCCGGCATTCCGACCTTGCCGGCCATCGACTTGCTGGATGTCAGCTGTTTATACGTATCCGCGCCGATTGACGAAGTCGATGCGCCGCAGATCAAAACCGGCATGAGTGCCTGCGTGTCGCTGGACGCCTTTGCCGATAAACGCTGCTCCGGCACGGTCAGCCGCATTGCGCCTTACGTGCTGGAAAAAGAAAAACAGGCGCGCACCGTCGAAGTGGAGGTTAAATTGACCGATCCCGACGATCTTTACGGTCTGTTGCCCGGCTACAGCGCCGACATTGAAGTGTTGTTGGCCCGTAAAGCAAATGCGCTCAGAGTGCCTGCCGAGGCGGTGCTGGAAAATAACCGGGTGTTGCTGATGCATGAAGACGGCTTGCTGGAAGAGCGCCGCTTTAAACCGGGTCTGGCTAATTGGAATATCGTGGAAGTGCTGTCGGGCTTGAATGCCGGGGATAAAGTGGTGTTGTCGGTAGGTCGGGAGGGCGTGGCGGCAGGCGCATATGCCCGCGAACAACCATGATAAAGCTGGAGCATATCCATCGCTATTTTCAGGTCGGTGAGCAGAGCGTTCATGCCTTGAATGACATCAGCATCACCATCGAAAAAGGCGAATATGTGTCGGTGATGGGGCCGTCGGGTTCCGGAAAATCGACCTTATTAAATGTCATCGCCTTGCTGGATCAGCCGAGTTCAGGGCAATATTTGTTAAATAACCGGCCGGTTACCCAGCTTGACGATGATGAACTCGCCAAGATCCGCCGCGAAAATATCGGTTTTGTGTTCCAGTTTTTTCATTTGATTCCGCGTCTGTCGGCGGCAGAAAATATCGAAATACCGATGATACTGGCAGGCGTAGCCGCCAAACAGCGAAAGTTACGGGTACAAGAGGCGCTGGCCTCGGTCAGTCTGCAAGATCGGGCTCACCATAGGCCGGATCAGCTGTCCGGCGGCCAGTTACAGCGCGTCGCCATTGCCCGGGCCATGATTATGCGCCCGGAGATTTTATTGGCGGACGAGCCGACCGGCAATCTCGATAGCAAATCCGGCAAGGAAATTATCGAGTTGCTGGAAGGTCTGAACGCGCAGGGCGTAACGCTGGTGATTATCACCCATGACCAAAATATAGGCGACCGGGCGCGGCGGAAAATCCGTATTGTCGATGGGCAACTCAGTTAACCCGTGTTCATCGTATCAGCAGTTAAGTATGGAAGATGGAGTGCAGGCTTTGCCTGCCCTTGCAGGCAAAGCCTGCACTCCGGTTGCTCTGTTTTCCATTATAACGGCAGCGATGCAGAGTCATTACGCCGAATCAGGATAAATCATGCTTATTAAAGACACGTTAACCCAATCATTAGCCGCCATCAGCACCCAGCGTTTACGTGCGGGCTTGATTATTCTGGCCATGAGCATCGGTGTTGCTTCGGTGTCGGTGTTGACGGCTTTGGGCGACAGCGCCCGCCGTTATGTGGTTAACGAGTTTGAGGCCTTGGGCACCAATTTGATTATCGTGCTGCCGGGGCGCACCGAAACCACCGGCGGACAGCCGCCGTTATTCGGCGAAACGCCGCGCGATCTGACGCTCGACGATGCCGAAGCCTTGTTGCGCAGTCGTCGTATTGCCGCGATTGCGCCGTTGACCGTCGGTTCTGCACCGGTTTCAGCGCTGGGTCTGGAACGGGAAACCAATGTGCTGGGCTCGACCCGCGCATTGAGGCGGGTACGCCGTTTGACCATGGCGCAAGGCAGTTTTTTGCCGCAAACCGAGATCGATAAAACCCTGTCGGTTTGCGTGATCGGCCAAACCATCCGCAATGAACTGTTTGCCAAGCAACCGGCGCTGGGGCAATGGTTGCGCATCAATGACCGGCGTTTTCGGGTGATCGGCGTGCTGGCATCGGAAGGGCAATCGGTCGGCACCGATTTTGACGAAATCGTGATTATTCCGGTGGCGTCGGCACAGGCTTTGTTCGATACCCATTCGCTATTCCGGATTCTGGTTGAAGCCAAATCCAAACCGGACATGTACCAGGCGGTCGATGAAATCAAGAGCATCATTAAAGCGCGGCACGAAGGCGAGGACGATGTGACGCTGATTACTCAGGACAGTGTGGTCAGCACCTTCGATAAAATATTAACCGCGTTGACCCTGACCGTCGCTGGTATCGCCGGCATCAGTCTGGCGGTGGCCGGTGTGTTGGTGATGAATGTGATGCTGATCAGCGTCACCCAACGGACCGCCGAGATCGGTCTGCTGAAAGCCTTAGGCGCGACCAAGCGGCAGCTGCTTTGGCTGTTTTTGACCGAAGCGGCCATGTTGTCATTGGCAGGCGCGGTGCTGGGCGTAATCTTGGGTTACTTGACTATTGGCGTATTGCAGGCGTTTTACCCGGATTTTCCTATGGAACTGCCCGGCTGGGCATTGCTAGCCGCGTTGGCGGTGTCATTGTTTACCGGCCTGTTGTTCGGCGTATTGCCGGCCAGAAAAGCCGCCAGTCTCAATCCTGTCACCGCCTTGGCGAAGCGGTAAAACATGCGCTACGCCGATCTGATCTCATTATCGTACCGGACGGTTATCAGCCATAAACTGCGTTCGGCACTGACCGCATTGGGGCTGATTATCGGTATCGCGGCGGTGGTGGTATTAACCTCTATCGGTCGCGGCATTCATACCTTTGTGCTGGCGGAATTCACTCAGTTCGGTACTAATTTAATCAGCGTTCATCCCGGAAAAACCTCCACTTTCGGCATGTCGGGCGCAACCATCAGCACGGTCAGGCCGCTGGTCATAGCCGATGCGATCAGCTTAAGAAGGCTGGAAAATATCATTGCTGTTGTGTCTGTGGTACAAGGCAACGCGCGTATTGAAGCCGGAAAAAAACAGCGGCGCACCAACGTGCTGGGGGTCGGTTCTGCGGTACCGGAGATATGGAAAATCAAGGTCGTCAGCGGGCGTTTTTTGCCGGAAGAAGACAGCAATCCGCGGGCTTTTGCGGTGCTGGGCAATAAATTGGCGAGCGAACTGTTCGGCACCGACAGTCCGCTAGGCCGACGCATCAGGGTCGGCAGCGACCGTTATCGGGTCATCGGCGTGATGGAAAAAAAAGGCCAGATGGTCGGCTTTGATATGGATGACACTATCTACATCCCCGCCGCCAAAGCACTGGAGTTGTTTAACAGGGAAAGCCTGATGGAAATCAACTTGCTTTATAACAGCAATGCCGCGATTGAAAACGTAGAAAACGCAATCAAACGTTACTTGATTGCCCGCCACGGCGGGGAGGATTTCACCCTGGTCACCCAAAACCAGATGCTGAAAAGCATGGATTCCATCCTGAATATCCTGACCTTGGCGGTGGCGGCGCTGGGCAGTATTTCCTTGCTGGTCGGCTCGATCGGCATTTTAACCATCATGACTATCGCCGTGTCCGAACGCATTTCCGAAATCGGCTTACTGCGGGCGGTAGGCGCAGAAAGGCGAACCATTTTTCAGCTGTTCCTGTGCGAGGCCTTGGCGTTAAGCGCTACCGGCGGGCTGTGCGGCGTGTTGCTGGGCATAGCCATCGTCAAGATACTTGAGGCCGCACTGCCTGCCTTGCCGGTGGAGCTGGCCTGGGGCTATATCATTGTCGCCTTTATGGTCTCATTGCTGATCGGCATAGCCGCCGGAGTAGCGCCGGCGATAAAAGCCGCCCGGCTAGAACCTTTAGAGGCTTTGCGGGCCGAGTGATTTTTATGACATAAATAAAGGTTTTTAGCTAATAATGCGTTAAAATCAACTCTATTTGGCACCTGCTACTCAGTCAATTTTATTCTGACGGTTAAGCCACTGGCCGACTAAAGCCGCCCCACAGTGACAGGCACCCATTTTTCTACATTGACTAAATACTTGCATTTAGCATGGTGCGCTGGAAGTTAAGCGGATCGATAAGGAAATCGACTTTCGAACATCCTGGGAGTTCGGCTTTTTTATCACAAACACATGGGACAGCAGGGCGTTAAGCCATCCGGCCCCCTCATTTCCTTGTAAATCTGGCATATGCAACAATTGATTGATTTTTTTGGTATTAAAGGCTTTCTGCCTCATGGGTATTGCCTGTCGTGGAGCCCGGTATTGCTTTGGCTGCATGTTATTTCAGACATACTGATTACGCTGTCCTATTATTCGATTCCTCTGATTCTCATTTATTTTATCCGCAAGCGTAAAAGCTTTCCCTATCCGTGGCTGGTCGTCATGTTTGCCGGCTTTATTATTGCCTGCGGTACCACGCATTTACTGTCGGCTATCACGATATGGATACCTTTATATTGGCTGGACGGATTGTTTAAAGGTATTACGGCGATTCTTTCGATCGCTACTGCTTTCCTGATGCTATGGATTACTCCGCGTGCCTTGTCTTTACCCCGTTCCGAACAGCTGCAAGCCGAGATAGAGCAAAGAAAAGCCGCAGAAAAGGCGTTGCGCGAAAGTGAAAATAAACTTGCCATCATTCTTGATGGCGTCGAATCCCTTATTTATATCAAGGATAACAATCATCAATATCAGTATGCCAATCGACAGGTACGGCAACTGTTTGGCAAGGGGATGGAAGGCATTATCGGCAAGGCAGACGAGGCCTTTTTTGATGATGCTACCTCGGCAGGATTACGCGAACATGATCGCCGGGTCATTGAATTGGGTGAACGGGTCGTCGTCGAGGAGATGATGACGCGAAAAGACAGTCACATGACCGGCACCTACTTTTCCATTAGGCAACCACTGCGCCATGAAAACGGCAGTATTTACGGTTTGTGCGGCATTTCTACCGATATTAGCGAATTCAAGCGCCGGGAGCAGCAAGACAAAGAACATCTGAAAGAACTTGCTCATGTGACTCGCCTTGGGTTGATGGGTGAAATGGCTTCAGGCATCGCTCATGAAGTCAATCAGCCCCTGGCTGCGATTACCAGCTATACGCAAGCCAGTTTAAACCTGCTCAACACTAAAGATCCCGATCTGGTCAAGCTCGCCGAAATCTTGTACAAAACTCAGCAACAGGCCTTAAGAGCAGGGCATATTATTCATCGAATGAGGGAATTTGTTAAATCTCATGCAAAATATCGTTTAACCTCCGATATTAACAGTTTGATTCATAATGCGGTTGATCTGTGTGTCGCTGAAGCCAAAGAAAATGACGTAAGGTTAATATTCGAACTGGAAAACAATCTGCCGTCTATTTCTGTCGATTATATACAAATCGAACAGGTCATCATAAATTTGATCCGAAACAGTATTGATGCCTTACAAAACATACCGGTAAAGCAGCAGCGTCAATTAAGCATCCAGAGCCAATTAACGCTCAATAATGAAATAGAGATCAGGATAAAGGATAACGGACTTGGACTGACTCAAGACGAGAAACAAAAAATATTGATGCCTTTTTATACCACTAAAAAAGACGGGATGGGAATGGGGCTATCTATCAGTCGTTCGCTTATCGAAGCTCATGAAGGTATGTTGTATTTCAATAGCGAATCTGGAAAAGGCACCACTTTTTATTTCACGCTACCCATAAGTAGCGACGCATAAGTTTTCTTTTTCTTGTTGTCAGTGGTGCGCTCGGGCCGGTGTCTGTGAATGAGCGAGCAATTAAAATGCGGTGTTCGGCAGGCCGCTAATCAATGTTCCTTGCTGGTTTTAGACCTCGGCCTTCAGGCCGAAAGGAGCGCCCGCAACGAGCGAAGCGAAGTGGCTTTCTTGGGCGCGGATTGGGAAGGGGACCCCTTCACAATCATTGGCTTCATCCCGCAGGGATGTTTCCTTATTGCTCGATAGCCTGTTTTATTTGTCTGATTGACGCACCGTTTAATTGCGCCGTTCTGTTGTGATCCAGACATAATGCGCCTCTGAATCCCAAGTAATCAGGCTGGTAAGGCATTAATCCGGCTATATCGTCCAGTCTGAGCGAACCGGCCAGTCCGCAGAGCATTTTCCGCTCTTTTGCCAGTCGGACAAATTGCGCGATGTCGGCTTTTGCCATGACCTGAGTTAAGGAGCCGTTGGATTTGTTCATGGTGTCGAGCATTACGCCTTTGAATATCGCCATGGAGGGTGTGTATGCCGAGAACCTGTCGGGAACAGGTTCGGCAATCGCCATGGAGGGTGTGTATGCTGCAGGCCAGTCGGGAGCAGGCGCGGCGAGCGAGTCTATGACGGCAAAATCCGGTTGGGTATCGGCGAATAATACCGCTATTAGGTTTATCGTTTGCGGGCACGCAGCGAGTTTTTCAATCGTTCCCTGCCAGTCGCCGCCGGGAAAAAAACCGATTTTGATATAATCGACGCCGGTTTCGGCCATCGCTGTTACCGCCCGGTAAACAATCTCAGGCTGCATCGGCAGGTCGCCGACGGTGGCGCTGACCGGGCAGCGGCCGTTAATTTCAGCCACAATAGCTTTGACAATATCGGTTTTCAGCGCGCCCAAGGCGCCTAAAGCCGGTTGTTTCAGGTCGATAATATCGACGTTCGCGCTTAAAGCCAGCAAGGCTTCTTCTACGCTGTTAACGCTGGCAAGCATTCCGGTCATGCGTCTTCCTCAAAATTTTCAATAGCCGCCATCAACCAACTCCAGGCTTCCAGTTCTCGGTCTCCGGCTGTTTTTTCCAGGCCGATACGCAGATAGTCGATTTCCGCTTGTATTTTTTCTAATGGAATTCTACCTAAGCGGCTGATTAAAATCGCCGCTTCCAGTACCGAATATTGGGCGCGGTTGAAGCCTTTAAAGGGCGCATGATTAACATTATGCACGGCTTTGCAGAATAGTTTTGGCCGGGTTTCATCGTCTTCAATACGAACCAGTTCGACTTCGGTATGGGCCAGCGCACAATCAAGCACTTGGCCGTTGATTTTTTCCGCCGGTGTTAACGGCCAGTCGCGCCGTCCGGTCAAACATCCGGCAAACACCCGCACATCATCGCAATAGTTAATCACGGCGGTTTTGCTTGCCAACAGGTTATTGAGTGTTGTCGAGGGGCGAAACGGCAGGATGATGAAATCGTCTTGCGACCCGGAAGGTGTGTATATGCCCATCGGCGCAATATGCGCCAGACCGAAACGGTTTTGGGTGATGACGATGGTTTCTTGAATCATGGTAACTTCTTCATAAAATTAGGCGATGTCGCTTTTAATGGCGAAAACGGCTGATGACTGGAGTGCAGGCTTTGCCTGCAAGCACAAGCAAGGCTTGCGTTCCTCATTTTTTCATGGTTTCCGGGGGCTACGTTGATTTCAACGTGCTTCCGGCGGGTTTAAAGGTGTGCAGGTCAACGGCGGTTTCTGCGCTGTCGGTTGCGCAACCCCACTGTAACGCTTGATCCTGGGTATAGCGTTTTCCCAGTTGCCAGGCTATTTCAGCTCTGGCCAGTTCAACGCCCAGATAAAAAGCATGGCCGCCGTCATCTTCGACATGCAGTTTCGGAAACAGGTCGAACGGATCGGTGGCGCTGTGCAAGCCGTCGCGGTTGAAAATATGCACGCCTTCGGCGCTGATTTGCACGCGGAAGCTGGGATCTTTGATTTGCCCGGCCAGTTCCTTGATTTCTTCCAGGCTATAAGGAAAAGGTGAGGTTTCATGCAAAGCCATTAAGCCGGGATCGATATGCTTGGGCAGCATGTTATGTTGTTTGGCCGCAAACATGATGCGCCGGGCCAGATCGGCTTCTTTGACAGCCCGGCAGGCATGTTTGCTGACTTCGGTTGCCAAGATGCTGTTGATGTTGAGTTCGGAGCAGATGCCCAACAGCAGGGCATTCATGCCCAGGGTATCGGCATGGGTCAGTTCGGTGATATTGCCGACGCCCAGCATCATTTCAATATCGGGATGATTTTTCCTGACTTGGTGATAACGGACGATGGATTGGGTAAAACCGAAATGCAGCGGGTCTAAAATCGGATCGACGATAAAGGCGCGGTTTTTTGCCTGCATGATGTTGATGGCTCGATCTAATGACGCTAAATCTTCATGTTTTTCCGGGATTAAAATCGGCGTCGCCGCCACTTCATCGGCAACCCACAAGGTGCTTTCGTGCAGGCTGAGCATGTAATCGGCACCGGCTTTGCCGCCCCTGAGCAAGTCGTCGGCCTCCAGCGAATCGATGCTGACGGTAAAACCTTGCTGTTTCAGGGTGCGGATAATGTCTTCCATGTGCGGAAAATCGGTGCTCGGCAGACAGCCGATGTCGATCACATCGGCGCCGTTTTGTCGGTAGTAGATGGCGCGTTTAACGACTTCTTCGACGCTGACATTGGGCGCATCGACGATTTCGGCAAAGATTTTGACGCTGTAGCGGCTTAAATCCAGTTTGTGCGCGGCGTGTCCGAAAAACATCGGCAAGTCTTTGAGTTCATCCGGGCCGCGTTCAATCGGCAAACCCAGGTCTTTGGACAAGGCTTCCAGATCGCCCCGGCAGCGTCCGGGCACCAGTATGCGGTCGGCGCCGAAAGTGTCGGTCAGGCGTCGGCCGATCATGTCGGCGGTCATTAACGCGGCGACCTTGAGACCCAGCTGATGCACGGTATAGGTGAATTTAGGCTGCATTTTTTCCAGGATAGTGTGCAGCTGTTTTTCAGCCAGCTTGCCGGTAAGAAACAGGATGTGTTCGCTCATGTCAGGGATTGCAACCGTTGGTTAACTTTGCTGATTAATTCATCGACGCTTTCAACGACGGTGGTGTATTCGAAATCGCGTAATTTGGCCGTGCCTTCCAGATCGATTTTTCGCGGATACACCATGACTTTTCCGCCCGGCGCGGTAGTTTCCATTTCCGGCGCGATGTCGCAGGGATAAACAATGCTCGGTACCTTGCATTTCCCGGCCTGGGAATACAGATTGGTCACCAGCGAGTCGGCAATGCCCAGCACGCATTTGGCCACCGTATTCGATGTGGTCGGAGCCATCACCAAGGTGTGGTAATGCCCCTTGTAAAAATGCCCGACCGGCGGGGCTGAAGCGGTTTTGTCGCGGTACACCGGCATTTTTTTGCGGATGTCGTCGAGATTGATGCCGTACATTTTCAATACCTCTTCCCCGGCCTGGCTCAGATATAAATCAACATCGTCCAGGGTCAGCATGAACTCCAGGCATTCTTCTATATAATGGCCGGAGCCGGTAACGGCCCAGGCTAGTCGCGGTTTATCCATTAAATTCAGTATTGATGATTGACGAACGTATTGTTCAAGAAAGACACGAAAAACACGAAAAACCACATAGCAGAAGGGAATAGAGCTGCGGTTATTTTGAGCATATCATTTCGATCCGAGTAATTTAGGTGCGTTCAAGTTCAGTTAATGACTAAAGCTACTTTAATAAAACTAAGGTGTGATCGGAGTGCAAGCTTCGCTTGCCAGGGCAGGCAAAGCCGGCACTCCAGCGACAATGTTATTAACTATACCAATAAATTGAAACCGCTGTACCTGTAGAAAAGCTCTGTCGTGATTTTCGTGTCTTTCGTAGACAGTAGGTAATATCGGTTATTATACATGAATCGATACGCCGATTTCGCGCACAGGAGTTTTTAGGAAATGTTCAATCAAGTCAATCTGGGCGACCGGCCGGTCGCCCCTACAGGCGGCATACAGACCAGACCGCTGATTATGGGGATTTTAAATGTGACCCCGGACAGTTTTTCCGACGGCGGCAAATTTTCAGGCCTCAATGCGGCGTTGCAACAGGTCGAATTGATGTTGTCCGAAGGCGTGGATATTATCGACATAGGCGGCGAGTCGACCCGTCCCGGTTCTGAACCGGTTGTGGCTGAAGAACAAATCCAGCGGGTGGTTCCGGTGATTGAAGCCATTAGACAGCAGGTGGCCAGCAATATATTAATCAGCATCGATACCACCTTGAGCGCGGTTGCCGAAGCGGCGCTGGATGCCGGAGCCGATATGATTAACGATATTTCAGGGGGCAGGGCGGATGCAGCGATCTTGACGCTGGCCGCTCAAACCGGTGTGCCGATTATTTTGATGCACAGTCAGGGCGTCTCAAAAACCATGCAGGATAATCCGTATTACGAAAATGTCGTGCAGGAAGTGCTTGATGCGTTGAATGAACGCATTAATGCGGCGTTAAAGGCAGGGATTAAAAAACAGGCGATTGTGATCGATCCGGGTATCGGTTTCGGCAAGCGCAAACAGGACAACATCGATTTATTGGCGCATCTTGACAGCCTGGTAGCAACAGGCTTTCCGGTGCTGTTAGGCACCAGTCGCAAGCGTTTTATGGGCACGATTTGCGCGGTGACCGAACCTTCGGAGCTGGTTACCGCCACCGCAGTGACTACGGCTTTAGGGGTTATGGCGGGCGTGCAGCTGTTTCGGGTGCATGATGTTAAAGAAAACAGGCAGGCAGCTGATGTGGCCTGGGCGATTAAACAGAGCGGGTAGGGTGGGCAGGTTTTTCTGCCCACCGTTTACAACTATTCCCTGTTTATCAGGTTTCACTTATAGTCACTTTGACTGCTTAGGCCTGGATGAGGCTCTGCTACAGGGCGATAATCGCCCTCAGACAAATAGGTAAGAAGCATCGGCAGTAATACCAGGATGGATAACACCAGCACCACGCCGGCGATGGCTAATAACAGCGACTTAATGGAGTCTTTAACATTTTCTGTAGAATCGTCTGAGTCTGTTGATGACAGTGGTTGGTCGGTTTTATGGTCATGTTCGTCTTGGATTGGCATGATGATCTCCCTGCTGAACTGAAGGAAAAAATGAAATGCTGCCTCACATTTGAAGCTGGCAACTGGCTATGCTAGTCTCATCATGAACTTCCTGCAACTTCAATATATGGCATTGATGCCTCGACAAAACAATGAGTTAAAGCGTTATGTGGCATAATACCGTTGTCGCTGTATTCTGTGCGCCACACAATTTATTTAACCTAATTCCCCATAGAGGTAAACAATGAAAATTTTTACAATTCTATTCTTATCGGTATTATGCATCGCCCCGGCAAACGCTGAAACCAGTATAGCCATATTGGATTTCGAATTGCGTGACTTAACCTTAGCGCCGGGCATACCTGAGGAGCTGCAAAGAACCGCGAGCATAAAACCCATGCTGGAAGCTGAACTGGAAACAGCCGGGTATAAAATCGTCGCGGTAGATGTAGCGTCGCAGCGGCAAGCAGATGGCGGAGTGGGCTATCTTTTCGATCACCACGATAGCGCTGCCGAACTGGCTAAAAATGCCGGTGCGGATTACGTATTGGTGGGAAGGCTGCATAAACCCAGTTTCTTGTTCGCTTATATAATGGGCCATTTAGTCAGGACTAGTGACGGTCAATTAATCGGCAATTACATTTCGGAGACCAAAGGCGGCGATAAAAAATTAACGCTTAAAGGCGTCGAAAGTCTTGCGGTTAAAATAGACCATGATCTGGATAGAATTTATAGTCCGCCGCCGCCAAAGACAAGACACAAATAATGATGAGATGAAAATGGACAAATTAGTGAAGTACCGAGACAACAACTGGATAACAATGTGGAAAAAAGACTTTATGAATCAGCTTAAATATGCCAGGTCAAGCTTGGCGAAATTCGTGTCTTGTCTGTCGATTCAGCCAAGGGCGCTTGGTAATTTATGATTGTGCAGGGAAATTTTGAACAACTGCCGTTAAAGGATTTTGCCGAAAAAGCGTACTTGGATTATTCCATGTATGTGATTTTGGACCGGGCTTTGCCGCATATTGCCGATGGCTTAAAACCGGTACAGCGGCGTATTGTTTATGCGATGTCAGAGTTGGGTTTGACGGCGACGGCCAAGTTTAAAAAGTCGGCCAGAACCGTCGGTGACGTGTTGGGTAAATATCATCCGCACGGTGATTCCGCCTGCTATGAAGCCATGGTGTTGATGGCGCAGAATTTTTCCTACCGTTATCCGCTGGTTGACGGGCAGGGCAACTGGGGTTCGCCGGACGATCCCAAATCCTTTGCGGCGATGCGCTACACCGAATCGCGGCTGACCGCTTATGCGCACACCTTGTTAAGCGAATTGGGGCAGGGCACGGTGGACTGGTCGGATAATTTTGATGCCACGCTGAAAGAACCGCTGCTGTTGCCTGCGCGACTGCCGAATATTTTGCTGAACGGCACCATGGGCATCGCAGTCGGCATGGCGACCGATATACCGCCGCATAACCTGCGCGAAGTTGCCAATGCCTGCATCCAGTTGCTTGATGACTCGAACAGCACACTGGAAACGCTGTTCACTCATATCAAAGGCCCAGATTATCCGACCGATGCGGAAATTATCACCTCGGCCGAGGATATACAGAAAATGTATAGCAGCGGCGGCGGCTCGGTCAAAATGCGCGCCAAATACGAGCAGGAAGACAGCAATATCGTGATTACCGCGCTGCCGCACCAGGTTTCCGGCGCCAAATTGATGGAGCAGATCGCTGCGCAAATGTTGGCGAAAAAACTGCCGATGATCGAAGACTTGCGCGACGAATCGGATCACGAAAATCCGACCCGTTTGCTGGTGATTCCGCGCTCGAAACGCATCGATGCGGATGAAGTGATGTCGCATCTGTTTGCGACCACCGATCTGGAAAAAAGCTATCGCGTCAACATGAACATGATCGGCCTGGACGGACGGCCCAAGGTAAAAGGGCTTCGGGATATTCTGGTCGAATGGCTGGTATTTCGTACCGAAACGGTGCGTAAACGCCTGCAATACCGGTTGGATAAGGTGCTGGCGCGCTTGCATATTTTGGATGGCTTGCTGATTGCCTATCTGAATATTGATGAAGTGATCGCCATTATTCGCAACGAAGACCGTCCCAAACCGGTGCTGATAGCGCGTTTCGGACTCAGCGACATTCAGGCGGAAGCGATACTGGAATTAAAATTGCGGCATCTGGCCAAGCTCGAAGAAATGAAAATTCGCGGCGAGCAGGATGAATTGGAAAAAGAACGTGCTGCGCTGGAAAAAACCTTGGGTTCGCCGCGTTTGCTCAATCGCCTGATCAGAAAAGAAATCGAGCGCGATGCCGAGCAATACGGCGATGACCGGCGCTCGCCGATGGTTGCCAGAGTTGCGGCGCAGGCGCTGGAAACCACTGCGTTAATCAGCAATGAACCGTTAACGGTTATTCTGTCGGAAAAAGGCTGGATCAGGGCGGCAAGAGGTCATGATATCGATGTCGCCAGCTTACATTATCGTTCCGGCGACGGCTTTCTGGATGCGGTCAAATGCCGGACGACGCAGCCGGTTTACATCCTCGATTCCACCGGTCGGGCTTATAGTACCGCCTCGCATGATCTGCCGTCGGCCAGGAGTCAGGGCGAACCGCTGACCGGGCGATTGAATCCGCCGCCCGGTTCGTTATTTGTACATTTGTTGGCGGGGCAACCCGATGACTGGTATGTGCTTGCCAGTCATTTCGGTTATGGCTTCAGGATTCAGCTGAAAGAATTGTTCAGCAAAAATAAGGCCGGAAAATCGCTGATTACACTGCCTGCGGGGGCCAAGGTATTAAAACCTGTGCCGATACGCAGTGAAGCCGCTTCGCTTGCGGTGGTCACCTTGCAAGGCCGTTTGCTGATTTTTCCGGTGGCCGAATTGCCCGCTTTGGCGAAAGGCAAAGGTAATAAGTTGATTCAAATCCCGACAACCGATGTAAACACCGGCAAAGATTACGTGGTCGCGGCGGTGGCGCTGCCTGAAAACGGCCAGTTAAAAATTATGGCCGGTAAAAGGCAGTTAACGCTGAAAGGCGCCGACATTGAGCATTATTCCGGCAGTCGTGCCAAAAGAGGCCTGTCTTTACCCCGAGGCTTTCAGCGGGTTGACGGCTTGGAATGCGAGTGATGATGAATTGGTCGCCGGCGTTGGCTCCTTGTGGGAGCGATGCCCTCATCGCGACGAGGGCATCGCTCCCACAAAATAGCCCGGGTTTAAGCCGACAGCCTGGTTTTTTGGAGTCCCAAAGCTTGCAAACCCCGTCCGGCTTGAGGTGATTTTTTTGTTATTTTTTGCCTGTCGTTTTCAGTCTGACGATAAGCCGCCGATAATCGTCCTCGGTCAACGCATCGTTGAGTATAAGCAGGGAGTGCTTATGGGCGTTTTTGTTGAAATGTAAAAATATCGCGAATACGGTAATTACGGTTGAATTTAGAATTTGGATCGATGCAAAGTCATTGCCGTCGGCTATTTCCCAACCGAATGCTTCGGTATGTTTGATGCTGTAGGTTTTTCTGGTTAAGCGTTTCATGCTAAACCAAAGATGCAGGCAGATCCCGACCGATAAGCTCAATCTGACTGCAAGCGGTAACGCATTGAAAATGCTTGAACCTACGGCCAGCAGATGCATCACAATCAGCAGCCGCGTTAATCGTTTGGATGGTTTAAGTTCTACCAGCAGCGAGGGTTCGTGTTTTTTTGCCAAGTTGAGATGCTCCTTATGTTATCAATGGTTAATACGTGGGTTCTAATGTACTACAAATAACGCTACGGTTTTTTGTCCGGTTTAAACCACGATATAATCAGCGCACTTTGAAATCTATTATTTTGTTTATCGATGAACCCTGACTGGAAAAAATTTCTACTGGCCGAACGCGCTATATTTAATAACGACACCGATATTGTCTTTCCATTGTCGGAACATGAAGGCGATAAGTCTATTTATCCGATTGCACATTTGGGCGTTTTGACGATTGCCGGAGCTGATGCGGCAAAACTTTTACAGGGACAAATCACCTGCAATATTAACGACATTAGCGATATAAAAAGCAGTCTGGGTGCAATATGTAACCCCAAGGGCAGGGCGATTACGACTTTTTTACTGGTTAAAAACGCTGATGATTTTTTGATGATTTTGCCCCGGGAATTGCTGGCATCGGTCAAAAAAAGATTGCAAATGTACGTGTTAAGAGCGGATGTGAGCTTAACCGACAGCTCGGATGAATGGTGTTTAATCGGTTTATCCGATGGTGCAGCGCATCCCGCCGAAGCGGTTGATTTTGCAACAAGCCGGCAGAAAAACATCATAGTCAATCTACAGAGCCGCAGCCTGATTATGGCTGTGGCCGATCATGCTCAGACGTTCTGGTCTGAACAGGTTGAGCTGGGTTTTCAGCCTGAGGATTCGGCGCAATGGCGCTATCTCGATATACTGTCAGGCATTCCCTGGCTTACCGTTGCAACATCGGAAGAATTTATTCCGCAAATGCTTAATCTGGATAAGCTGGGCGGCATCAGTTTTAATAAGGGCTGTTATACCGGCCAGGAAATTGTTGCCCGGACGCATTATCTAGGCAAGGCAAAAAGGGAAATGTTTCTGGCCGAATGCGACGTTTTGGTTTCTCCCGAGCCGAATACCATCATCGTTGACCACAGTACAGGCACGGAGCAAAGCCTGGGTAAAGTCCTTTATGCGCAGAGCCGACACAATCGTTGTAAAATGTTGATTGTTTTACACCGGTCTGATACCGGCATGTATCAGCTTAGACTGAAAAACGATAACCAAGATAAAGTTACTTTGTTAACACTCTAATTTTAGTGCATTAGATATTTCAAATGTCACTCCCTAAAAACCTTAAAAACTATGATTAATCCACAAGCCGCCGCACATTTTCGACGTTTAGGCACGCTCACTATTTTCGCTGTTTACTTCGTCATCCTGGTCGGCGGCATCGTAAGGGCTTCAGGTGCCGGTATGGGCTGTCCCGACTGGCCGACGTGTTTCGGACAATGGGTACCGCCTACCGATGAATCCCAATTACCTGCTAATTATCAGCAGATTTATGCGGAGCGCGGTTATGAAAATACCCAGTTCAACCCGGTAAAAACCTGGACCGAATATACTAACCGCCTGGTCGGCGTGACCATAGGGTTTCTGATCTTGCTGACCGCCTGGTCATCGCGCATTTATCTTAAAACCGATAAAACCATTTTCTATTTAGCGGTCAGTGTGTTTTTGTTGGTCGGTTTTCAAGGGTGGTTAGGTTCGATCGTGGTGGCAAGCAATCTTAAACCGGTGATGATCACTCTGCATATGTTGCTGGCTTTATTTATTGTCGCTTTGCTTATCTATACGATTGCCCGTTCGCAACGGGAGATTATCGCACTGATGGATGTTCGAGCGCTGCCGGATAAATTCAAAACGGTGTTAATTGCAGCAATGATTTTGACTCTGTTACAGGTGGCTATGGGAACCCAGGTGAGGGAGGCGGTCGATTTTATTGCCCATGATCATGCTTATATCGATCGCCAATATTGGCGTGACGATTTTCCGCTGATCTTTTATGTACACAGATCGTTTTCGTCCATTATTCTATTTACCAATCTTTGGCTGGTCTGGAAAATCGTTCGGTCTGTCGATAAAAAAAGCCTGTTGCGGACTGTCGGTTTATCGCTAGCCGCTCTGGTAATTATCGCTATTATTGCAGGCGTTAGTCTCGATAGATTGAGTATGCCGCCCATTGCCCAGCCCATTCACCTGTTGATGGCCAATCTGATTTTTGGGGTACAGTTTTTTCTTTACAGTTGCCTGAATTACGCTTCGGTCCGCCGCTGATCGACTCTGCTGCTGCATTGTGAACAAAAAACACACTAAAAACTTAACGTCTTCAGTGTTAATGTCAATGTTCCATTTAAAGGCTTCATTGGCATTATACTCATCGTATTGCAATATTCGGCGCTATTGATCATCTTAAGTCAGGGGTGTTGTTTAAAAAACCGAAATTTGATGTATAAACACTATAGAATAATATAAATAATAATAAAATTTCCAGCTATCAATGACAATTCAAAACCAGATTATAGATTCACGTTTTCTCAGGCGATACGTTAAGCGTTTTTTACCGAACTCTCAAGCAGTGGCACTGGCGGTTATCCTCATTGTCAGTTTTGTGTTGATCTATTCATTGTCCGATTTATTGATGCCTGTTTTCGTCGCCATTGTGTTGGCATATCTGCTGGAAGGTCTGGTGGGCAAGGCTGAAAGCATGAGGATGCCGCGCTTGTCGGCTGTATATCTAGTGTTTTCGGTGTTTATGGCGTGTTTGGGTTTTTTATTGTTTTATCTGATACCGATTGTTTCTCAACAAGCTGTTGAACTGATTCAGCATATCCCTGAGATCATTCACAGCGCGGAAAATGAAATTATGCGTCTACCGGAAATGTATCCGCAATTGATTTCAGAAATAAAAATTCAACAAATAATGTATGCAGTGCAGAAAGAGTTGTTAACTTACGGACAAAATATGTTGTCGCTTTCGGCAGCTTCTGTTGTGGGTTTAGTCAGTATAATGATTTATGTGTTTTTAGTGCCGATGATGGTGTTTTTCTTTTTAAAAGACAAGCAGGTATTGGTATCCTGGTTTTTGCAGTTTATGCCCAGAGATAGACATTTGACTGTGCGCGTTTGGGAAGAGGTTGACGTACAAATTGGTAATTATGTGCGCGGCAAGTTTGCCGAAGTGTTTATTCTTTTAGCCGTCAGTTATGTAACTTACGCGGCAATGGGACTGAATTACGCCATGTTGCTGGCTGTTCTTATGGGCTTGCAGGTGATTATTCCTTACATCGGCGCAACGTTGGTTACCTTTCCGGTTTTAGGCGTTGCTTATTTCCAGTGGGGATTGGGTGGCGATGAGTTTATGTACATTGTCATTGCGTACTCAATTATTCAGATGCTCGACGGTGTTGTGTTAGTGCCGGTATTGTTTTCTGAGGCGGTTAACTTGCACGCCATCTCAATAATTATCGCCATTTTGTTTTTTGGCGGCTTGTGGGGTTTTTGGGGAGTGTTTTTAGCGATTCCGTTGGCAACTGTTGTTAAGGCGGTACTGACCGCCTGGCCACGAATTGGCGATGAAAATCCGGATGCCTGTTATTAAACCTGATTATTAAATACAATGGAACGCAGATGCCCAAAGTAGGCGCCTCTAGGCGACGCTGATAAATAGGATAAGCGCGGATAATTCAAGAAAAACCTTATTTTTATCTTAATCGTTCCATTATATTAATGGCTGAGTCAGTTACCTGGCTACAAAATATCTGAAGCGTAGTCGGCCAAGCGTGAGCGCTCGCCGCGCCGCAAGGTAATATGCGCTCCATGGGGCCAGGCTTTAAAACGGTCTACGACATAGGTTAAGCCGGATGTTGTCGCCGTTAAATAAGGCGTATCTATTTGCGACAGATTACCGATGCAGATAACCTTGGTTTCAGGACCTGCACGGGTTATCAGGGTTTTCATTTGTTTTGAAGTCAGATTTTGAGCCTCATCGATGATCAGGTAGCGGTTGAGAAATGTCCGGCCGCGCATAAAGTTAAGCGACCTGATTTTGACCCGGTTCATGATAATGTTGCTGGCCGCGCCTTGTTCCCATTCGCCGTGTTCGGCATTACTGCCCAGCAGTTCGAGATTGTCGATTAACGCACCCATCCAGGGCGCCATTTTTTCTTCTTCGGTGCCGGGCAGAAAGCCTATGTCTTCGCCGACCGATACGGTTTCGCGGGTCATAATGACTTCCTGGTAGGCTTTGTTTTCTAAGGTCTGATTAAGTCCTGCGGCCAGAGTTAATAGGGTTTTTCCTGTTCCCGCCGTACCCAGCAAGGTGACAAAGTCGATGTTAGGGTCCAGTAAGACATTGAGTGCAAAGTTCTGTTCCCGGTTTCTTGCGGTGATGCCCCAGACATTGTTGTGCTTGGTACGATAATCTTTAGCCAGTTCCAAAACGGCGGACTGCCCGTTGCAAGACCTGACGATAGCTTCAAAATTGGTTTCGTCTTCGATGTACAGATACTGGTTGGGATACCATTCAGCGACCAGTGGATCTTCCAGTTTGTAGAAAACGCGGTCTTTTTCCTGCCAGGATTCCATGTTGCTGCCGTGTACAGACCAGAAATCGTTTTCCAGCGCCATTGAGCCGCTGTAAAGCAGGTCAATATCATCAAGGGTCTGGTCGTTATGGTAGTCTTCGGCAGACAAATCCAAGGTCGCAGCCTTGATGCGCATGTTGATGTCTTTTGATACCAGAATGACGTTGATATCGCGTAGCTCCTTGGTGAGCGCCAAGACGATGCGAAGTATGGAATTATCGGCAAGGCTGCCGGGCATGCTTTCAGGCAGCAGTGCGGTCATCTCGCTGGTCTGGAAATATAAACGTCCGATGTCAGTTGTATCGATATTCGGTCCGTGTTTTATACTTGATAACGGCAGGCCATCGTTGATAGTCTGCTGGTTGGCATCGCGGATTAATTCATCCAGAAACCGGCTGACTTGTCTGACGTTGCGCGCCAGCTCGGTGAGGCCTTTTTTGGCATGATCGAGCTCTTCCAGAACAATCATTGGGATGAAAAGGTCATGTTCCTTAAAACGGAAAATAGAACTTGGATCGTGCATCAGCACGTTGGTGTCTAAAACAAATAGCTTTTTATCTGGCGATGTTTGAATATTCATGGTTAATTACTGGTAAGTTCATGTAAGGCCTGTAACACTTCTTCACAATGGCCTTTGACTTTTACTCGGCGCCATTCGCGAACCAGCAGACCCTCCGGGTCAATCAGAAATGTACTGCGCTCGATGCCGCGCACCTGCTTGCCGTACAGGTTTTTCATTTTGATCACGTCAAACAGCTGACACAGTTTTTCATCCAGGTCTGAAAGCAGATCGAACGGAAATTCCTGTTTGCACTTAAAGCCTTCGTGAACGCGGACGCTATCACGGGATACGCCTACGATGACGGCATTGAGCGCGATAAATTTTTTGATGTTATCGCGAAAACTTTGGCCCTCCTGAGTACAGCTGGGCGTGTTGTCTTTGGGATAAAAATAAAGCACCAGATATTTGCCGCGATAGCCGCTTAGCTTTGCCGTTTTATCGCCGGTAGATGAAGCCTCAAAATCGGGTACAGGGTTCCCTGAAGTTATCATGGTTAAATTTACCGTTTTATGGGTTCAAGAATCGCATCTATGTTTAATTGGTCGCAGAAATCCATAAACTCTTCGCGTAGTGTTAGCAGATGAAGTTGCGGCGGGATCAAAATAACAAATTTGGTTGAGAATACCGAGGTTTGAATATAAGGAGCCTGATAGCAGCTGCCGCTGATTTCCTCAATCTCTATTTCTCTGTCAAATAAAAAGGAGGTAATGGATTCGGTCACATTGTCGCGATCCAGCGATATAGTTTCCAATGAATAGGGAACACATTCTTTAGGCTTGTCTTTTTGCTCAGGCCTTAAGCTGTGGATTTTAATGTCCAAGCGTTTTTGGATAATGTCCAGAGTGCCTTCAAGTTTGGCAATCTGATTCCAGTTACCCGAAATAAGCAGGTAGGCTGCAGTGGACTGAGTGAGACGGGATGATCTTATTTCCAAAATATTACATTTACAATCGCGCACTGCGGGTAATATTTCAGCAATAAAATTAATTTTATGGTTGCCTAAGGCGGTGATAGCTAGTTGCATTTTTTTTCTTAAAAGTTTTTTTGGGAGTTTAGCATCAAATTGGCGAAACTTTATGAACATTAAGCTTATTTGGTATTAAAATAATAAATATTGTTTTTCCGCTAAAAACGACTGAGTGCTGCATTGATACTTTGCGGTTATCTTATAACGCATTGCTGAATCTGAATATGACCGATCCAACAGATAAAAAAATAAATGAAACACGCGATAATCTTGATGCCATGTTGGACGAGGCGGATGCTTCTTTTTTTCCGACGAATGGATCTGAGGACGGCGAAGATGCTATTGACAGATTGTTGATGGATGCCGACTTTGATGCAGATGATACCTTGATACCGGCAGAGGCGAATGAGGATATTGATGCGATAGATGATTTCTTGAATTTTGACGGCTTTGGCGCTGATTTTAATGAATCTACAACAACTGGACAGGACTCATCACCAACAGCCGGAGTCGAAATCGGGTCGCCGGAACAAATTGTAGGCGGTTCGTCTTTTGCGCCGTCAAATGAGCGGGACAACGATGAAGACGATCTTGACAGATTGCTGATGAGTGTAGGCTTTGATACAGACGAGGCGCCGACACAATCAAATATCGATATTCTTGAAGAGATGGACCGGGCTGCCGATCATTCATCCGCTACAGCAGCGGATGAGCTTGAGGACTCTTTTGACTTTAGTCATGATGTTGATGAATCGGATGCAATTCGCAGTGATGAGGGGGGGGTAATTAGCCCCGCAGAAGCTGAAGAGTCAGCTATGAAAGCGGATACGGGTACGATTGAGGCCTTGGATGATTTTTCAGACTTTAGTGATTTCAGTGAACCGGACATAATTCCGC
>JAGXGY010000019.1 GCA_024636505.1 Methylobacter sp.
AAGTCTTTCATCAACTCAAACGCCGAGGTGCCGCAGTTTATGTAGCCGACTTCTGGAATAAAAACCCAAGAAAACTCAGCAGAATAGGCATTAGCGGCATTCCAGACTTGATTGACATCAGACGCCATACGATTTAACACGATGGCGTGTTTATCGCGAACTCTGACTGATAATGTTCTGATTATGGGTTTCATGGTCTCCAAGATACGGCCTGTCGATTACGCTGTCAAAAAAAATCAAGAGCACATCTTACATCCCCGCCTTGAACGACGGGGCTTTACGGTGCTTTTTGGTAAACCTGATTTCCAATCCGTCTTCAGCCCTCCTTACTTTTGGTTGCGGCTTACCTGATGACCGCAAAACTGACCTCGCCGTATTCTACCGCTCTAAAAATAAGCGTTTGCGCGTATTTATTTACATTCCTCATCTTAGTAAAATAGATAAAAGTAGTATTCCGGTTAAAGAAAATGCTGAATTTGTATGCGCCATGGAAGTTTACGTTCGGCTAACGGCATATGCATATAATTAAAACCGGAGTAACTAATTCAGCTGTTAGCAAAATGGAACGCAGATGACGCTGATAATTAAGATTAATCACTCTGTGTTTATCATATTCATCCGCGTTCCATTTTATTTGATGGCTGAGTAGTAGTTACAAATTGGAGCTCATTGTTTCAGTGTATTTTGCTCAATTTTTCGTGTAGAAAATTATTCAACTTGACTACTGAAAAGTAATAACCAGAGCATTTTCCTGTCATTAAAATTAAGGTAGTTCCTGGAGTCTGGCAACGCATGAATATCACCGCTATAGTTTTTTTAATGATTAATGGGGGGTTGTTATTAACAATCCCGCGGCGATGGGCCGCTTTGCCGCTTCTGGTCGGGGCTTGTTATATGACGCTCGAACAGAGAATCGAGTTGGGACCGTTTAATTTTCCCGTTCTCAGAATATTGCTGGCCGCTGGATTTGTGCGAGTGATCATACGATCAGAGCGTTTGTCGGGTCGTATGAACGGTCTCGACTGGTTGATGGTTTCATGGGCTGCCTGGGCGTTAATAAGCAGTCTCTTTCACAGCGATCCGTTTGCGGCGTTGGTAAATCGCCTTGGTCTTGTTTATAACGGATGCGGAATCTATTTTCTTCTTCGCATTTTTTGTCAATCGTTGGATGATGCAGTTAAGCTGTGCCGTATCACCGCCATTCTGCTGATTCCGCTGTCTATTGAGATGCTTTCCGAAAAATTGACGGGGCACAATCTTTTTTCCGCATTGGGTGGTGTCCCTGAAACGCCTGATCTTCGCGGTGGCAAGATTCGTGCGCAGGGGCCTTTTGCTCATTCGATTCTTGCAGGAACGGTTGGCGCAGTATGCTTGCCACTAATGATTGGCCTTTGGCAAAAACACCGGAAGACTTCAATTGCAGGAATTATGGCATGTATCGCTATCGTTCTTTCATCCTCGTCCAGCGGCCCAATCATGAGCGCTTTATTAGCGATTGGGGCATTATTGATGTGGAATTGGCGTCACCATATGCAAGTTATCCGGCGATTTGCAATTCTGGGTTATATTGGATTGGATGTTGTTATGAAAGCGCCGGCGTATTACCTTGTAGCACGCATCGATCTGACAGGCAGCAGCACAAGTTGGCACCGAGCCGCGTTAATCGAAGCAGCCTTTGAGCATCTCTCGGAATGGTGGCTGGTGGGTACTGATTTCACCCGCCACTGGTTGGCTTACGGCGTCCCTTGGAGTGAAAATCACATTGACATTACGAATCATTACCTAGCTATGGGAGTAAATGGAGGATTGCTGCTGATGTTGCTGTTGATTGCCATCCTGGTTAAAGGATTTTCATTCGTGGGCCAAGCGTTACGGCAAGAAACCGACTTACCATCGGAGTCCCGATTCATGATATGGGCATTTGGAGCATCGCTTTTTTCGCATGCTGCCACATTTATATCGGTCTCATATTTCGACCAGTCAGTTGTGTTTCTTTATCTAACTCTTGCCGCTATTTGTGCGGGATCCGCACAAGCCATGCAACCCCTTGTCGGCAAAGATTATCAAGATAACCGTACTGTTCAGTCTAAAGTAGAGCATAGATGGAAGCAGTGGGAAACGGGGAGAAAGCGCACTTTAACGGACTGAGGCTCGAACTCAATTCTGTTGTACCGGATATAACTTAAAGCCTTTTACCGTTCGGCAACAACCGTTTCCAGGGCACGCTCAAATTGAAGAGCCGCCGCTTCCAGATCATACCGCTGGGCAGTCGCATAAGCCTGCTGAGATAATACAGACCAGTCATCGACAGGCAACTCAAGTATGTGTTGAATTTCACAGGCAAGTCCTCTGGGATCCTCGTGCGCGGCTAGCCGTAGTCCACCCTGTTCGGCTAGTAGTGGGGCAATTCCCGTCGGTGTCGATATCACCGGAGTGCGGCAAGCCATAGCTTCCAGCATAGGCAGCCCGAACCCTTCGCTACGGCTGGCACATACCCACGCATCGCATTGCGCGTAGATTTCAGGAATTCGGTTTTGAGACGGTAATACCTGATACTCGATCCCTTTCGGCAGGGATGACCCATTCTTCAAACTTCGGCGCCACGAGTTACCGAATGAAACCAGGCGAAAATTCGGGATTTCTTTTTTGAGCAATTCAAAGGCATCAATGGCAATATCCGATCCCTTGAAGCCAGGGTGCGAGAATACGAAGCCAACAGTCGGTATGGCGTTCTTCTGACGGAGAGGAGCCGTGAATTGTGTTGTACTCACGCCATTGGGTACCAGAATGGCCGACGAATCGCCGAATTCGGATTCGGCAAGCTCCTTCAGCCACGGCGCGACAACAATTTTACGCATCGGGTAGGTCCATGTTTCTTTCACTTCATCTTGAGCGGCGCCGACAAATACGACTTCATAATGTTGGAGGAAGTAGGCTTTTGCCCCTTTTTGGGGTGAGAGCGCCAGCACTTCCTGCGCGGTTTTCCAATAGGTAGCGATAACCACATCTGCATCGGGGATATCCGCGTCGGTGATCAACCGGTCTTTGACGAGTCGAATCTGTGGGACATTCAGTACGTCCAGATGCGAACAGGCAAGTTCATCCCGATTCGACCTAAAAATATTCAACAGTGTCGATGATAGCTGGTTACGCAGTGTCAGCGTCGGAGAGCGATAGACGACAACGACCTCGTGACCGCGTTGTATTAGGCGGTGTGCGTAGGTTGCGATGACCCGGCATCCGCCTCCCCAGTCCGGCGTCGGTACAACAAATGTGATCTTCATAGTCCCTCACAGATTTTTAGCTTAGCTACCATATCGCGATAGCTATTTAAAGACGATTGACATCCCCAGAAGCCTGACGACGAGTGCGGAATTCGCATTAAGAATTCGCATTAAACAGCTCAGCTGTAAACCATTAGATTAGACTTTTTTCAAGTTTGACCTGATCCGCTTCTTGGGCGACGTACGTATTGAGCAGGCTGTCAACGATACGACTGCTTACAGCTTGCCAGGTCGAATCCGCCGAGCGAATCAGGGCTCGTGCTCCCATCGACCGTGCGACATCCATGTCGCAGACCCGAAACATAGCCTGGACGATTGCCTCTTGATCATAGGGATCCACGCTAATGGCAGCGTCCTGCAATAGCTCGGCGGCACCGCCGCAAGTAGTCGCGATCACGGGGATGCCGGATGAAGCAGCCTCCAGATAGCTTATTGGCGAGGGATCAAACAGGCTCGGTAATACAAAGGCGGTAGCGTTGGCAAACAGCCTGTCGAGCAATTCCTGTGCGTTGTTATTCTCTCTAGGCAGGAAACCATGGCCTGTCACTCCTGGTTGGTCCACGGAGGGATGATCGCCTACAATATCAATCGTAGCGTCTGGAAAACGTTCGCGAACCCGGGCGAATGCTTTAATTACAGCTTCACCGTTTTTGCGTTTCCAGTCGACACCGACAAAGAGGAAGCGAGGCGCCATCCAGTCCCTGGTCTTCAAGGGAATAGAGCGAGGACGGTGACCCATCCCGACTACGCATACCCTACTTGCCGGCACGCCGAAGTCTTCAACGACAGACTTTTTAGCCCAATTGGTACTGACGCACGCTACATTGGCGCGCCTACAAGCCACGGCTTGGCGTTGCGCCCAACTTTCCACTGCTTCGGTCGGAAATCCGCTAAGACGCAGGTCCGAGTCTTCATACCTGAGAAAAAGGGTGAAATTACCATCGTCGTAGGTTGCCACAGGCACAGAACATCCCTGCATTGCTTGCGACAGATCATACATATCGGTTCCCATCGCCACGACTGCGTCAATTTGCCCGGCTCGACGCAAAGCGGCTGCTATGGCCAATGAACGGATCCTTGCGTAGAAGGGTTCTCGATGTGCCACCGTTCCGGATATCCCGCGAATTCTCCTGAGTAATGCCAACGGCAGCCGGACTAATTCCGGCACGCGACAGGGAATCGGGACCACATCTATACCCTGAGCAGTGAAACCCTCAGCGAGTCCGCGTGGAGTGCCGGACCAATTGGCCGGGGATATCGGGTCTGTCATTGGGTATAACAATCCAATACGTGTAATCATGCTATTCTCCTCAGTTATTTTTAATAGAAACGAAACTCCATTTGAGTGTTGTAATTCCTAGCTTTTGTGGCCGCACTAAATATTTATGGTACCGACATTGCAATTTTTATATCTACAGTATTCCCTGGGGCTTTAGATTATAGAATTCAACCGGAATATCGTCGGCCAAGCAAAAATCCCGCTCGTCGGAAACTCAAGCGTCGGCGCCAGGATCGGAATGTCTGCACCCGTTGCATTAACCATCCCTTGCCCAGAAGTGTGACCGCTAGAAGCCGCCATGCTGATCGCCGATAGGGGGAATGCTGCACGGCACGCCAAGCAGACTTCCGTGCCGTTGCATAGTCGCCTACTACCTTAGATACAAACGCGATATGAAATAGTATTACGCTTTGTGCATCGCTCTGAGTACCCGTAGAATAAGTCCTGCCGGCCATTACATGCCACTCGCTTAAGCTGATGTCCGCATCGGTCATATAACAGGGTGATTTGGGAATCGGCTGCGGATTATGCAGTAGACGGTCGGTTTCCTTATATAATTCAGTCAGACGATTCAGCCAACCTTCGCCAACATGATCGACTAACAGAGCGTTCCGGAGTGTCGTCCCAAGCGTTGCCCGATGCTCTGGCTGTCGAATCAGCCGTTCCACTTGGTTTATGTACTCTTGCTCATCGCGCGGATTACGGAGGATGTCTTTCAGCGCATCGTCGTTTGCTACCAGTAACGGGAATAATGGTGCGTATGCAGGCACCACCGGCAATCCGCCCAGAGCCGCTTCTAATAGTGCCGTTTGCGATCCAAAAGGGAAGCTCTCCAGATAGATATCCGCAGCGATGCGATACAGTGACGGATCCTCTACCGCCCCTATGAAATGCAGGTGCTTATGCGGCGCACAGCGCAAATGGCGGGCAATGCCAGTAATCGACTCTCCGACCACATACAAATGGGCATTTGGCTGTTGATCAAGGATCTTATTGGCTGTTGCTACGAAGTCATATGGTCCTGACGGTTGGTACTTTTCTGCCCGACCTATGCTCAGCAATACCACTTGGTTTTCTGCAATTCCCAATATTCTTCGGGCAGCCTCTCGTGGTATTTCATCAGCAGGGTCTTTTAGGGGGATAGGAAGAATATGATTACAGGACACGAATCTTCTGTTCTCTGTATACTTAGCTCCTGCTGTGCGCAAGTTGATCACCATATCGGCCACCGAGCTACCCATCCAAAATAAGTGGTCTGCATGATTGAGAATAGCCACAGGTGGGCATTCCGGCACCGCAAAAGCGACTATCGGAACAATGTCCGAACCAAAATGATGCATAATCGCCAGATCAACATTCTGTTTCGCTATTTCCCTGAGCCACGTTGCTTTTTGGCAAATTCGCGCTTCGGGCGGTAAAGCAATGATTGTGCCTCCGCTGTCTCTTACTGCTTCAGACAGCCACTGCGGAATGACCTCATTATCTTGATTCAACAATACAATAGAATGGCAGGAGCTTAGATCTTTGCGTATCCAGTGATGCAACATTCGCGTATGTCCCCCGATCTCGAACACAGCAGTTGCTACATGCAGTATCCGGCGGCGGCTCTCATGATGAGCAAACGGAAGCAGAAAGTCTTGGTTTGCTGTTGTAACAGATTCCAAATCTACTCCAATTTGCAATGCCACGTTCTCGATAGAACCATCTGCAAATCGTCCCGTATGGGACTCCACTGCAAATTGCGCAGCTTTCTGAATATTACCAAGTACGGCCTCAACGCATGTCGGCCGCCTTGTTATCGGGATTTTACTGACAAGGTATTCATAAGCATTATTGTTAGCCTGAAGCAAAGCGTCCTGTCCGGTTAATGTAGTGGCTAGGGTTACCTGTAACCGAGTTCTCATCGAAATACTCATAAAGACACCTTAAAATATAAGTTTAAATGTATGAGAAAGTTTTCATGGCATGCCCTACGGCATGCCATGACCCTCAACGAATTGCTGGTGTAATAATTCAAGTACGAGAAGACTGAAAATTTCTTGAGAACAGCCCTCACCGCGCTGGTTCATTTCAAACAACTTAACAAGACCCTCTTTGCAAAAGTAATCTCTCAAATTGCTATTGGGATTTAACAGTGTTTCAGCAACGAAATCTTTCATTTCATTTTTTAGCCACCTATCATAAGGCACTGGAAAGCCGGTTTTTTTTCGCTTGAGAATAGCCCTGGGAACAGAGTCCTTTAAGGCGTCTTTCAGGATGCGTTTGGTCGTCAATCCCCTAACCTTGAAATGCGGCGGCAGCGAAGCCGAAAATTCAAGTATTCGAGAGTCAAGCAATGGCACCCGCAGTTCAACCGATGTCGCCATGGTCATTTTATCCGCTTTGACCAGCAGATCGTCCGGCAACCAAGATTTAGTATCAACATAAAGCATTTGATGAAGCAATGGGAGACCTCCCGTTTTCTCAAAGAGACGTCGCGTAGGCCCATCGGACACCCTTGGCTCGAGGAAATCAATGAAATCTTTGTTATAAAGATTATGTTTTTGGCGATTAAATGGAGTGTTGGGCGTCGCTGTACAACTTAAGTAATATTGCATCAATGGTAAGTTAATTAAATTGGAGTATTTTTCGATACGTTTCCATCCTAAATGTGCCAGTGCCTCTACCCCGAAACGTAAGGCACCTCTTGCGGGTCCAAAGGCTGATTTCAGACCTTCCAGCGCAAGCAAATTCCTGTATTTATTGTAACCACCGAACGCCTCATCTCCTCCCTCGCCTGACAACAAGACCTTGACCGACGATTCGCGGGCCAGCCGTGAGACTAAATAAAGGGCGAAAGCCGGTGGCTCACAGACTGGCTCTTCCATGTGCCAAATATATTTCGGAAGAAAATCGCAAAAATCAGCTGCAGTAATGGTGATTTCCTGATGTATCGTTCCATAATGTTGGGCAGCGAGCTGGGCATACGGCCTTTCATCAGGAAAAGCTTCCCCATCGAAGCCAACAGTAAAGGTATGAATCGGCTGGTCACTCTGTTCGGTCGCATAGCGCAATACACCGGTCGAGTCCACGCCTCCACTCAACAGCACTCCGACAGGAACATCGCTAATCATGTGGTCTTTAACGCTGCGTTGCAGTAAATCCCGTAGTGCTTCCACAGCATCATCATATTTTTCCCAACGCGGGGAAATACTAAACTGTAAATCCCAGTACTGAGATTTTTTAATCTGGCCATTACTTACGGTCAGATAATGCCCGGGATCAAGTTTGTATATGTTATCGAACAGTGTTTCATTTCCTGGCAGGTAATAATACGTTAGAAAGCGATCAACGCCGCGTGCGTTAATTTTCCTAGCTACCGAAGTATCGACCAGCAAAGATTTGATTTCTGAGGCGAACAGTAATGCGGTTCCAGTATCGGTGTAGTAAAGCGGTTTGATGCCGACGCGGTCGCGGGCTAAGAGGAGCTTCTGTTTATTTTCGTCCCAGATAGCAAACGCAAACATGCCTTGAAGGCGCAACAGGCATTCTTCCCCGAGTTCCTCATACAGGTGAACGATGACCTCCGTGTCAGTGGCGGACTTAAAGGTATGGTTTTTGGCTTTTAACTCAGTCCTCAAGGACTGGTAGTTGTAGATCTCACCGTTGAAAACAACCCAGACCGTACCATCCTCGTTACACATAGGCTGGGAACCTGTGTTCAGGTCAATAATGGATAGTCGCCGATGCCCCATCCCAATTGGCCCTGTTACGTGCTGCCCCTCGCCATCAGGTCCACGATGCGCGATCAAATCTGTCATCCTTTGGATGAGATCAGGGTCAACCGGTTGTCGACCGTCAAGTGAGAGTTTGCCTACGATACCACACATATAATCATTCCCAGTCTACCGATAGTTCGCGTGTTAGTTGAAAGTCAAAGAGCAGTTTCATGACTGGTTTGATGCAGCAGTCTTAAGACCCAGGCCCCAAGTCAGAATGGCCCACCATTTTTTCAACGATGCCTTCCTTAATGATCCGCTTTGTCCGAGATACTGCAGAGGCAATAGAATCATCAACAAGAGCAAGCGACCAATTGCCGACATTACTGTGGATGCCCGATAAACTAAACCATAAATTTTCCCGCGGTTTTTTTTCATAAATCGCCAAAGGGATTCGCGCATCATAACGACCGAAAAATTACCGGGACTTTTTTCTGTGCTCCCGCCACCGAAGTGAATGACAGAGGCCGTGGGAATGTAGTAATTCGTATAACCAGCCTGTCTGATTTTGTAGCAGAGGTCCACGTCTTCAGCGTACATAAAATAATCCTCACTGAAAAACCCGACTTGTTCAAACAGTGATCGCTTCAACATTAAACAAGCCCCCGAAATCACGTCTACTTCCGCCGTCAGTTCACTCTTGGCGCCAAAAAGCGATGCCATACCCCAAAGAGAAGATTTCGGAAATAAGGCTCGCAGAAATTCAGAATTCAATAGTTGATTAAGAATCGTTGGAAAAGCTTGTATACAACTGGTTTGGACCGATCCGTCTGCATTGAGCAGTTTGCAGCCAATGGCGCCAGCTGTGGGCAACATTTGAAGATAATCAAGCAAAATATTGATGACTGGACCGACAAGTTCGGTATCCGGATTCAAAAACAAGATATTGCTGCCTGTCGACACGCTAAAGGCGGCATTGTTCGCTTTCGCAAAACCTATGTTTTTGTCGCTTTGTACAAATCGAACCTGCGGATAGCTGTGCTTGAGCATTTCGTCGACACCGTCGAAAGAGGCGCTATCAATGACTACAATTTCAAAGTTGACATCATTTGTCCATGACAAAATCGAGGCTATACAGTCAAATAAATAGTCTTTGGAATTCCAGTTAACAATGATGATTGATAGTTCCATGTTATTTTTAAAGTCTGGTTAAAGGTTAGTTGCGAATAAATCTTCGATACCACAATTCAAAAGAAAGCAGGAGATAGATATGGCGCCGAAATTGATCTTTACCCTCACGATCATCTTTCAGCATTTGGCGAATAAATGCCTGGTTGAAAAATAAGGCGGAAGCCGAATCCGGTCCCAACAGATAGTCCTCCAAGTAACTGCGCATCCCGGTTCTAAACCATTCTTCAATGGGATTTGCAAATCCTTTTTTCTTGCGATAAATCACATCCTTTGGCAACCATTTTTCCAGTGCCTTTTTATGAAGATATTTGCCGGTAAAACCGTGCAGCTTTAGGTGTGAAGGCAGACTTTCAATAAATTCAATTAACCGGTAGTCCAGAAAAGGAACGCGGACTTCAAGGGAGTTCGCCATGGCGGTCTTATCCCCCACCATGAGAAGGTCATCTGGCAGACTGGCTCGCGTGTCGATATAGAGCATCTGCGTAACAGGATCCAAATGATCGACATCTGATTGCAGGTGGCGAATGGCCTGTTTCGACTGATAGCCGTTAACAAAGACTTTTTCTTTTAAGGAAGCTTCAAAAAGCTGACGCTTCATATCCTCGCTAAAAAACGAGTAAATCTTAACAAACCGGGTCAACACATCAGGCTCACTAAGAGAAACCACGCCCCGCTTCAACCGTTCGAATCGCCCGGGCATTCCAGTCACTAACCACGCAAGTGGATCTGCGACCTTAGTGGGCAAGTGACTATATATGTTAGAAAGTTTGACGCCGATATGACGATCGTAACCCGCCCAGGGTTCATCGGCTCCCTGACCGGTCAAAGCAACCTTGACATGCGAGCCGGTTCCCTTTGCCAAAAAGTAAAAAGCAGCCGCCGCCTCGTGCCCGACGGGTTCTTCGATATCCCACAAAAAGCGCTGGTAATAATCAAGATAGTCCTTTGGTCCCACCATAGTGAAGTGGTGTTCTGCGCCAAACATATCTGCAAGATGCCGGGCATCTGCAACTTCATTAGTCTTCTCGCCTCCCTCAAACCCCATCGTAAATGCCTGAATCCGGCTGGGAGAATATTTGCTCATAATAGCCAAAAGAACGCCTGAATCGATACCTGAACTGAGAAACAAGCCCAATGGCACATCACTACGCAATTGCAGCCGGACGGCATCGTCGAGCAATACTTGATATTCTTCGATCAAGTCCTGTTCATGCCATTTCTTTCTTAGTTGAGGAATCCATTTCCAAAACCGTTCTGTTCTCATAGAATTTGCGGTCACCTGCATCATATGCCCGGCGGGTAATTTAAAAATACCCTTAAACAGCGTTTTTGGTGAAGGCACATAGCGAAAGGTAAATAGCTCAGCTAACGATTCCACATCAACGTCGCGCGGGCAATCGGGATATTGCAGCAATGCTTTAATCTCAGAGGCAAACAGCAGTTTGGATTCGATCCAAAGGTAATAGAGCGGTTTAATGCCCAGATGATCTCTGGCCAGAAACATGGTTTTTTCGCGAACGTTGACGATTGCAAAGGCAAACATCCCGTTAAAACGATTAACACATTCTGTCCCCCATTGTTCGTAGGCATGAATAATGACCTCGGTATCGGAACGTGTTCGGAATTGATGCCCTAAGGCCGACAATTCCTCTCTCAACTCGATGTAGTTGTAAATCTCGCCGTTGAAAATTATCTGTAGCGTTGCATCTTCATTAGACATTGGCTGGGCACCGCCATCCAAATCGATAATACTGAGTCGACGATGCGCCAGCCCGATGCCGCCATCGACAAAGTACCCTTCCCCATCGGGTCCCCGATGTTGGATAACCGTATTCATCCGCTTGAGCGTGGCCTGGTCGATGGGATGACCGGATTGATCAAAAATACCGCAAATACCGCACATAATTGCTATATCCTATACATCAATTATCAGCATATTTATTTGCAGGTATCAACGAGAGTGTTTGCCACTCTCGGTTAAACCATAGATTATTGGACAATGACTTACCAGCTATAGTGGAATGTGTTGACATGACCTGTGTCCCCTAAATTAAATTCAATTTTTTAAAGCACTAAAACTACCGAGCAATTGCACAATGAGTGTACCTCCGCTAATGTATTGCGTGTTCACGTTATGTAGACTTCACTTCCTATATAAATCGATTAAGCACGGACAAATGCCGCCGATCAAAAATTACACATCTTTTTGTAAGCTATACAAGCGCCCTAAGTAACCCCTGAGCTTAGCTCGCTGCTCAGCCCTTAAATACTGGACAACATTTGGAGACAAAACAACGGGTGTCTCCTTGATTATGCCTTTGAAATAGCCATAGATAGTGGCAACACTGCCTATAATTCTTGGCCTGTCCATTAAGCGATACACGCAGCGTAAACTCAGGAACAGGAAGTCATACCCTAGCGATTGAAATCGCTGCCCATCCTTGACTTTCGATGCCAGCGGCCGGGCTGTTGCGGTACCTGTTCGGCGGTGCTCAAATACGCGAAGATCCGCAAAGGTTCGGGTCTTCCAGCCTTTCATTCGGGCCATGATTTCTGCTGCGGCATCGATTCCGCCTTGTGGCAACGCCAGATACCCGCCTATCTGCTCAAAACACTCACGACGGAATAATTGAACCGCCCCCGCCACGCTGTCGAGCGCTACCTCCTGGCTAACAAACTTCTCGCCAATACAGGTGGAAACCATTCCGCCGACGATTCCCAGATCAGAACAGCTATCAAGTTTGCTCAAGATTTTCTCGAAATAATCCTTATTCAGAGAGATATCGGCATCCAGATTGCCGATATATTGGTAGTCGTACCGCTGCGCCTCAATCAAGCCATAATTAAAAGCGCGTACTTTGTTACCGAAATGCCTGCCACCTGACCGAGTCAAATTGACTAGCTGAAGAAAATCATATTGCTTCGCATATTGTTCAGCGATTTCGCCGGTACGATCCGTTGAATTATCATTGACCACAATCCATTTAAGCGGACGGACTGTTTGGTTAATCATAGAGCAGATGGTTTTCTCGATAAACGCTTCTTCATTGTGCGCCGGCGTAATAATGACGTATGGCGCCACAGCTGATTCTATTTTCACACAACCTCCCAAAGCTGTTTAGTCAAGCGTTAAAACAATTTTCAGCACTAACATATATTATTATTCAAAAAAATACCTGGCTGTATTTATGCGTATTTGTCAGGAATCTATCATTCAGCCGCTTTAATTAACCTGCCGGTTGAGCTGGCTCATTAAACTGAATACCTTGTTTCTGGATACACCGTATAGTCAATCAGGCTGTTGATAATGCGCTCCGATGTCCGACCATCCCAAAGCGGCGGCATCCGGCCAAGCTCCGGGCTGCGACCCAGCAGTGCGTCGACGTCGGCGGACAATGTGCCTAAACCGGTAAGTTTGTTGCTGCCCATCGTGATCGTGACCGGACGCTCGGTATTCGGACGCAGTGTCAGGCAGGGTGTTTTGAAGTAGGTGCTCTCCTCCTGAAGTCCGCCGGAATCTGTGAGAATAAACCGTGCAGCCTGGGTGAGACACAGCGAATCATGATAACCGAGCGGCTCCACAACCTGTAGCCTTTGATTATCAAGCGAAATACCGAACTGCTCACACATTTTGCGTGTCCGCGGGTGCATTGAAAATACCACAGGCATGTGGTCAGCGATGCGTTGCAACTCACTCATGATGATGATTAACCCGGCTTGGCTGTCCACATTGGACGGACGATGAAGCGTCACGTACACAAAACCTTTATCTACCAATCCTAGTCGATCTAAAACTTGACTGGCCTTCGCTTTTTCGAGATTTGCCACCAGAGAATCAATCATCACGTTGCCGACAAGTTTTATCTTTGAGCCGGGAATCCCCTCTTTTAGCAAGTTTTCACTAGCATCAGTCGATGGTGTTAACAATAGATCGGCCAAGGCATCGGTAATAATCCGGTTAACCTCCTCCGGCATGCTGCGATCGTAACTGCGTAAGCCTGCCTCTACATGCGCCACCCTGATTCCCAATTTAGCGCAAACTAAAGTGCAGGCCAAGGTCGAGTTGACATCCCCAACCACCACCACCCAATCGGGTTTTTCCTGTTGGCAAACCGGCTCAAACTTTATCATTACGTTAGCCGTCTGCACGGCATGAGATCCTGAACCGACAGCCAAATTAATGTCTGGGGGCGGTATATCAAGATCAGTAAAGAAAATATCAGACATGGTTTCGTCGTAATGCTGGCCGGTATGAATCAGTCGATACTCCAACTGCATTCCGTGATTAGCCTCACCCAAGGAATATCGCCTTATTTGCTTTATGATAGGAGCCACTTTCATAAAGTTCGGTCTAGCTCCCGCAATGATGAGAAACTTAAGTTTTTGGTGCATTCTTTGCTCCTTGCCGGGCGGTCTGCCGGATCGCCGCTATAAATTACGTTGCTAAGGAATGAACATGAAACAATTTGAACAACTCGCAGCATAAGTTTTCAGCGGGAGTGCAAGCTTTGCTTGCGCTTGCAGGCGAAGCCTGCACTCCAGTTATTGGCAACTTGCTCACGTTATTTTATGCACATTCCTAAGTTATTCAATGCTCACTTATTCTCAAGGCAAATGGTAGACCTTTGATGTTGACGATGCCAACTCTTCACAGGCATTTTAATTCGGATAGTTAAATCTTACAGCAAAGCAGCCACCGGCAAAATCCGTGCAAATACCTATGGTACTCAGTTAACTTTGATTCTGACGGGTAAGCAACGGGATGTGGTGGCGGTTCTTTAGCCGCCCCCGCAGCGACAGGCTCCATCATGTCTAAATTGCCTAAATACTAGCCGGTTTGAGATCCTGCTAAGCATTACCTGAACGCTCTTTTTTCATTATCGATCCGATATGATCCATGATCATGCCAAGCGCTTGTCGGCTTGAGCTTGACTGAGCAATCTCCTTATTTCGACGCTGCAACAAAATTTTGTTGTTAACGTCATCAATATTTTCGATCAAGACGAGTCTTCCTTCATTTTGCAGTTGGCGATCCACCGCACCGCTTTTGCCGCGAAAGATACTGTAAACAGGTACGCCCAACGCTGCTGCTTCCCGATTCATTGTCCCCCCGCCGCTGACGACTAAATCGGAATGCCAGAGCAGATTAAGGCCGTTCACGGCCTGCTCAGGTATCATTACTTTAGAATCCTTAAACCACTGCGGCCAATGCTGTCTTATTTGCGTTTCCTGAAACTTATTTCGCGGCAAAAGGATTATCGTGGCTCCTGAGATAGAACAGACCCGCTGCATGAACTCAACGAAAAGAGTATCGCTGTCGGGATTGTGATAATGCGCTTCATTTGCCGGAGGACGTACTGTCACAAGAATGTTATCGTCGTTAAGCTGTAGTTGATCAATGATACTTGGATCAGGTTCAAATTCGGGCGCATAAACATCTTCCTTGATACCTTCGTAGCTCAGAATTCTCTCTTTTGTTTTACACTGCAGGCGTTCGTTAGACAGCGCCGTTGGAATAATTTCCCAGCGCGGTTGTAACAACAGCGGAGTTCGCGCGTGCTCATAATCCATAATCATCACAGTAGGGATGCGGAGCAGGTTGCATAAAAAAATTTGCGATCGAGAGCCGTGAGAGAGAGCTAAAACTGGTTTTTCACCAATAACAAATGGCAGTAATAATAAACTACGCCAGCAAAGTCCCAGGACTTTAAAAAGAGGATTCCTGCCGTAATGCTTACCGACTTTTTTATAGGCCAAACCGTAAAGAGTCGCTAATTCGCAAACCTGAAAAGCGTCACGCGCCGTCAATATAACAGTGTACCCCTGTGTTTCCAATTCCCGTATTATCGGTTTAAAAAAGGGTACGTGCGGGGTATTATCGAGATCAATCCAAACTTTCATCATAGTATTAAACGTATCAATTCAAATAAAAAAATCCAGCCTATCGCGGTTCTTGGTGATGCTGTTCGCAGCTCAAAAACTGCGTCAGTTTCAGCCAGCCTCGGATATATAGCCATACTGGTATGTTGGAATCGGCTGTCTTGATTTGTTCAGAACCAAACCCAGCAGGTTGGTCTGCTCCAGAAGATACATGGACTTTTGCAGCTCTTCGGACGTGTTTTTCCCGTCCTCTACAACCAGTAGCGCCGCATCGGCATAGGGCATCAATACCATCGCATCATCCGCAGCAAAAAGCGGCGGCAGATCGAAAATAATGATCCGGGATTGGTAGCGCGACTTGATCTCTTCAATCAGCGTAGCCATCTTTCGGGATGACATTAATTCCGAAGAATGGGTATTGGAATGGTTTCCAGGCAAAATAACCAAGCGCTCAATGCCGGGATTGATTAAAACATCTTCCACCGCAACATCGCTATTCAGACAATCGGCAAGCCCGAACTCCCACTCAAGACCCAGGTATTGGCCGACTTTCGGGCACTTGAGATCAGTGTCAACCAGTAGAACGCTTTGATTTCCCTCCATCGCTATCGCAATCGCCAGATTGACCGAGATGAACGTTTTTCCTGCCTCTGGCGTTGCGCTGGTTATGGAGAAGCTATTCCAGTTATTCTCCCGCAACTGCTTGAGGACATTGGTTCGGAGTACGCGAAACAAATCCGCTCGCGGATCGTTGTTGAGGCCCATAATGATTCGATTATTCTGCAGCACATCCTTATCGATAAGAACCGACTGCGTTTTTGTGTAGCGTATCAAATCGAGCGGGCATTTATCAGTATTTTTAATCATTGATTTCCCTCAAAAAAAGGTGCTAACGGCAGAAAAAAGAAGTCTATGAAAACAACCAGAGTCAACAGGATCAGAGCGACACCGGTCCAGACTGCAATTCTCCTGTCTCGACGCTGCTTAGCAAGGCGTTCTGCCAACTCGAACGAAGATTCGATATAAGGAAAAACCACTAGCGGCATAAGTCCGGTGACCTCGCTGATTGCCCGGTATCCTCGGATTCCCGGCTCCAGAAACTCGACCAGAAAAGCGACGCCTAGACCGGCAATGATACCCATAAAAAAACCGCCAATGGCCACTTTTCTTCTGATCGCTTTTTCCGGCTGCGAAGGAATAACCGGTTGTTCAATGATGGTAAGGGTTTGGCCCTGCTGCTGCTCTTCCAGAGTTTGAACAAGCTTGGCATCCAGCCATTTTTCTTTAAGCTGGGTGTATTTCTTTATGGTGTTATCCCGCTCCCTGATTAAGTCGGTATAACCCATTTCAATCTGAGGAGCCCGTAACAGAGTAGCGTGCATTTCTTCAATTTTTTCTTTCAAATAGTCTTGCTTCTGTATCAATGACTGAAGTTCCGATTGACTGCTTTTATATTGAGCTTCTACACTAAAATAAGCCGGATTACTGGTATGCATAACCACCGGCTCCTGTTGCCAATCCAGCGGCTTGTGATTCAATTGTTGCTCCAGGCTATTGATTTGTTTTTTACGCTGAGCTATATCCGGATGATTACCGGCATAGGTTTCTTGCAGCAATTTAAGTTGGTGCCTTGCCTCCATCAATTGCTTGAGAACCTCTGCCTTAACGGCTACCCCTTCAAAAGCGGGGTCAAAAGCCTTTATTTCACGTTTCAGGCGAACCACCGATGGATGCGTAGGCGAATAAATGCTGGACATTTTCAGGTATTTCGCCCGCAAGCTTCTTAAGGAAGCTGCCCGACTCTGAGGCGCTTTATCATCGAATCTGCCGGGGATTTCTTGTTGCGCTCTAGCCAACTCCGCCGTTAAAAAAATAATTCTTTCCTTGGTGGAGCGAATTTGACTGTCGGTGTCTCGCAGTTCATTCTCCATACGGTCTATTGCCATCAGACTCCCCTGCACTTGCTCCGGCAAAATGAAGTTATTTTTCTCCTTATAGTCGGCAACTTTTTTATCGATTTCGCCCAACTCTTGACTAAGTCTGTCCGATTCCTCCAGTAGAAACTCAGTCGCTTTAATAGCGCGCTGCGCTCTGCCCTTATCATTTTGCTTAATAAACAGAGTAACCAACTTATCGGCAATCTCTTTGGCGTGGGTTGGCTCACTATCGCTAAACGCAATATCAAAGGCGATTTCAGCCATTCCTGAACGCGTCGTAGGCGTAAAGGATGGGGTGGTTAACGTTACTTCAGTATTGTCCCTAAACAAATTCGCCAGTTCATATTTCGTATAGTCCTCCTTTATGTCGTCATAAAGGCTGCTGGAGTCAATAATCGCAAGGATATTATCGGTGGTCATGACTCGTTGATAAAGGGATTGAATCTGGCTCTCCCCAAATTGAGAGTCTATCACCTCGAAAAGTTTTATCGGAATGGGTGCCTCAATCAACAGTGTCGCCGTTGAACGATACATTTTGGGTAAATTATAGGCAAGGATTATCGACATGACGCTGATTAGCATCCAGGTTATGACAATGTAGTTCTTGCGCCGTTTCGCAAGATCAAAATAATCGGCTAATGTTTTAGTATTTTGTTCCATGGCTTTTTAAAATAGAGATGTTTTTTATTTAAAAAACGCGTAAGGCATCATGAAGCGCCTTTACCACATCATCTTGCTGCTCAAGACTCATTTGCGGGAACAGCGGTAAAATAATCGTGTGATCCTGTGCCTCTTCGCTGTGTCTGAGACACTGACAAGACCCGACAGTGGCGGCACACTCCGTTGCCCTGCCCGCGCACGACCAGACATTGGCCGGATAAGCCGCCTCCCGATGCGAACACATTACGCCCCGCCGGGTCGCCACGCCCGCATCGAGCATTGACTGCATAACTTGCCGTTGGTCTGATGCATTCGGCAGACGAACGCAAAAGCTTTGCCAGGTACTGCGTGCCCAGTCGGGTTCCACCGGCAAACCCAACCCGGGCGTCTCTGCAAGCAATAACTGATAGCGGGCAGCGAGCTCCCGGCGCTTGCTGACAATATCCGGCAAACGCTTAAGTTGTTCTCGACCGACTGCGGCCTGTATGTCGGTCATGCGAAAGTTGTAGCCGACAATAGGATATGACTCGAAGATCACCTGACTTGCGCCGTGACGCACGGTATCGGGGACGCTCATGCCGTGCTGTCGCAGCAGCCTGAACTTAGCATCCCATTCGGCATTCGCTGTGGTAATCATGCCGCCGTCACCGGTGCTGATTACCTTGCGCGGATGAAACGAAAAACAGGCAATATCGGCTTGCGGTCCGCCGATCTTTTCCCAGCGCCCCTGCCAACGGATTTCGCTGCCGATGGCGCAAGCGGCATCTTCGATGACCACAAGTGAATGACGGCGTGCTATGTCGACAATCGCCGCCAGATCGCAGGGCATCCCGATCTGATGGACACATAAAATGGCGCGGGTACGCTCGGTTAAGGCGCTTTCGATCCGGGCGGGATCAAGATTGAAGGTATCGGGGTCAATATCCACAAAGACCGGCGTGGCACCACAGTAGCGAATCACGTTGGCGGTGGCGATATAGGAATGGCTGACAGTGATAACCTCATCGCCAGGCTGCACTCCCACCGCCAGCAGCGCCACATGCAAAGCGGTAGTACAGCTGGATACCGCGCAGGCGTAAGGGGCGTCCACGCATTCGGCAAACTCCTGTTCGAACGCGGCAACTTCCGGCCCCTGACTGGTCCAGCCACTCAAGATGACGCGCCGCGCGGCCTCCGCCTCACGCTCACCCAGCATAGGTTTGGTAATGGGAATCATAATTGCACCTCGGTCTTATTTGTACACCACCAGTCGACCAGCTGTGAAAGTCCGGCTTCCAGATCAGTCTGCGCCTTAAATCCAAGCAGCTGTTCAGCCTTGCTGGTATCCGCCAAGCGTCTGGACACCGGATTTACCGCTCGCTCCGGGCCATACTCCGGCTGCAAGTCCGAACCCATCACCTTAAGCAGTGCCGCAGCCAAGTCATTGAGACTGGTCTCGGTACCGCTAGCAACATTAAAAACATCATCGCTCAGTTCCGATTGCAAAGCCAGGATATTAGATCGGGCGACATCTTCGATGTACACAAAATCCATGGTCTGGACGCCATTTCCAAGGATCAGCGGCGACTGCCCGGCAGCGATGCGTTCCATCCAGCGGATCAGCACCTCGGTGTATTTTCCGTGAATATCCATACGAGGACCATAAACATTAAAATAACGTAATGCTACGTAAGGCAAGCCGTACATGTCATTGTACGAACGCAGCAACCCTTCCAGCATAATCTTACTGGCACCGTACCAGGTGCGGTTGTTGTAAGGACAATGATCCTCGCGCGTAGGAAAAGTGTCGGCCAGACCATAGATCGATGCCGAGGATGCCGCCACCAGCTTCTTTACACCGGCAGCCTGTGCGGCCTCCACCACATTGAAACTACCGTCGCACATGACTTTCATCGCTTCACGCGGGTCAGCCGCGCAAGCAGTAATGCGCAGAGTTGCCATATGGATTACCGCATCCATACCCTGAGTCGCGTTACGAACGGCCTCCGGATCGCCAATATCCTCCTGAATCAGTGTCACCCGCGGATCTTTCAAAGCCGACTCGACATTAGCCAACGTCCCTCGGCTTAAATTATCGAGAATAACGATACTCGCGGGTGAATAGTCCCGCAGTAACAAATCGATAGTTGTGGACCCGACCAGACCGCAGCCGCCTGTGACCAGTATGTTCGAATTTTTAATATCCATTATTGAGTTGACTCCTCGTTATTGACGTCTTTATTGTAGATTTAAAAAACACTAACGTTGCTTTGTCGCCGCCAGTAAAAACAGCACAACGCGAAAGTCGGCTTTACCCGGTTTACCTTGTTTTAATGCGCGTAAATATTGCTATGGCCGGCCTCGCCGACAAAACGTAATAATCACAGCCCCGCTAGCAACACTTTTTTCCAATCTGATGCGCGGGATTACCCGCAACACGGACACCGGCCTCAACGTGACCAATAACGTTGCTGCCCAGACCAACCAAAGCTCCTCTGCCAACCAATAAACCGTTCATGATGCTTGAACCGCTGCCAATGTAACAGTTTTCCTCGATAACCGTGTTACCGGCAACAGTCACGTTGGAGCCGATTAAAACCCAATCACCCACGACCACATCATGATGAATTACCGTATTCGGCAAAATACAACTATGCGAACCGATCAGTGCGTTACTGGTAATCACCACCCCGGCCATGATCAACACATTACAGCCAATTGAGGCAAGAGCTGAAATCCTGGCACTGGAATCAATTACACTGGCAAACCGTTGCTCCGCAATACCCAGACCTTGAATGATTTCTTTTCGAGACCGATAGGAATCGGGGCTGCCGGGAACAGCCAAGACGCGCGCATCTGAAAACTGCGACAATGCGCCCCTATCGAATACCGGATAACCGTTCGAATCGACCCCTCTCTTTTGTGGAGTGTCATCTATAAAACCGATGAATCGGTAAGCGCTGCCAATACAAGCTAATGCCTCGATACCATTGCCGTTATAAGGAAAAATTAACAGTGGTTGCGCTTCTTGCATGTCATCGTCTCCTTTTTTGCTAAGCGGTCTCAACCATCGTCCGGTTGGCGAGCATCGTCACCGCCTCGCCGACTTCCCGGCATTGCGCCCGCGTTAATTCGGGAAACATCGGAAGGGATAGCACTTCGTCGGCTGCCTGTTCCGAATGGGGAAAGTCTCCTTTTATATAGCCCAGGTCGGCATAAGCCGGCAAGAGATGCACCGGGATGGGATAATGGATGCCGGTCTGTATGCCTTTGGCTTGCAATGCCTGCTGCCATTCACTTCGCTGCCGGGTACGGATCGCATAAATATGATACACATGCCGCGCATAGCTCATGGCCTCCGGCGTTGGCACGCCGCTATCGGACAACAGCTCATGGTAATTCGCTGCCGCAGTTCGCCGGGCTTCGGTCCATGTTTCCAAATGGCGCAGCTTGACTCTGAGAATTGCCCCCTGCATGCCTTCCAGTCGATAGTTGTAGCCCTTGAGTACATGCTGGTATTTCTGCTCTGCTCCCCAATCGCGAAGCATGCGGATGGTACGGGTATAGTCGGCGTTATTAGTGACCACCATGCCGCCTTCACCATAGGCGCCGAGATTCTTGCCGGGATAAAAGCTAAAGCAGCCCATATCGCCGATGCTGCCCACGCGTCTGCCTTTGTACTCCGCACCGTGAGCTTGAGCCGCATCTTCGATGACAACCAGGCCATGTCGTTTAGCGATGTCCAGAATGGGGTCCATGTCAGCCGGTTGCCCATAAAGATGTACCGGAAGAATAGCCTTGGTTCTATCGGTAATGGCGGCTTCGATGGCCTTTGCATCAATCGTGAAAGTACCCGGATCAATGTCTACGAATACCGTTTTAGCACCGGTATAATAAATCGCCGCTACGGTCGCTACAAAGGTAAAAGGAGTGGTAATCACCTCATCGCCGGGGCCAATTCCGGCTGCAAGCAGGGCAAGATGCAACGCGCTGGTTCCGCTGTTCACACCAATCCCCGATTGAGCCTGACAATAAGCGGCGAATTCCTCTTCAAATGCGGCTACTTCGCTCCCCAAGGTAAACTGGCAAGTGTCCAATATGCCCTGAATGGCGGCATTCACTTCATCCTTAATCCCGGTATACTGAGCTTTAAGATCGACAAACGGTATCATGCTACTCTCCTGCCTTGATGTAGGCGTATTCCATTGATTTCTACGGATCGACCGTGTTCATGCATCGACCGGGTCGCCGCCTCGATTAATTCCACCACTCGCAATCCCAGAGAACCGTCAGTTAAAGGCGTCTTGCCGTTTTCGATACAGTCGACAAAATGCTCACCCTCCACGCGCAAGGCCTCTGAAGAATCCAGCTGCGGTGCCCACATGTCGCCGGTACGGTAGCCTACCCGCATTTGATAAATCTTCTCCGGGTCATCGGTAAAATTGACGCCCTTGTCGTAAATCTTAATCTTTTCGCTCGGCTCCAGATCGTCGTAGATCACCATCTTCCTGCTGCCGCCGATCAGAATCTGGCGCAATTTTACCGGTGCCAGCCAACTGACATTGATATGCGCGATTATTCCTGAATCGTAAAACAGGGTGATATAGGCCAAATTTTCCGGTGTATCGGGAAAGTGGTTGGTTCCGACGGCAGACACGGCCACCGGCTGTTCCCCTAATAGATGATCGAGGATTGAGAAATCGTGTACTGCCAAATCGGCGATAACATTGGCATCGCGTTGAAACAGGCCGAGATTGATTCGGGTGGAGTCGTAGTAATGAATATGTCCAAGTTCTCCCGACTTGACCAGATCCGCCATTTTACGCACCGCCCCGGTATAAATAAAAGTATGATCAATGATCAATACCCGCTTGCGCTTCTTAGCTTCATTCATCAGTTGACGTGCCTGCTCAGAAGTTTCCGTCATCGGTTTTTCCAGCCATAAATGCTTACCGGCTTTGAGAGCCGCCATGCCCAGGTCGAAATGGCTATTGACCGGAGTGGCTACCGCGATAGCGTCAATGTCTTTATTGTCGAGCAGATCCTGGAAACGCGGTGTGGTCTTGACGCCGGGATAACGCTGCTGAACAATCTCGAGTTTTTTCGGATCGAGATCAGACACAGCGGCCACTGTAATTCCCGGCGTCTCAGCGAAGTTTCTCACTAAGTTGGGCCCCCAGTAGCCGTAGCCGATTACACCTATATTAATCATGATAATTCTCCTTAATTGGAATAAAACAATTGTATTGCTTTCGATATTGTTAAAAAATCGATCAGTTTAGGCAGCGACAGTTAATCGTCGAATATGGGGGACAACTCCGATAATGACCGGCATAAAAGCCACCCTGTCGAAACTACTCTCCGAGCCTAGGCAAAACTTGTCGCAGGCTCGCACTCCTCGCCCCGTATGCGGGCATCGCCGACGACTCTGGCAGGAACGCCGGCAACAATGGCATAATCAGCTACATCGCGGGTAACCACGGCTCCTGCGCCAATCAAAGCGCCTTCGCCAATAGTGATGCCGCAAAGAATGGTTGCGTTGCTGCCGATAGAGGCGCGGGCCTTGACGCGGGTTCTGATAACCTGCCAATCGGCCTCTGTTTGCAGAGCGCCGTCCGCGTTTACCGCTTTGGGATAAACATCATTGGTAAACATCACGCCATGACCTACGAAGACCCCATCCTCGATGTCAACACCTTCGCAAATAAAGGTATGACTGGATATTTTGCAACGGGCGCCCACTGAAGCGCCTTTTTGTATCTCAACGAAGGTACCGATTTTGGAATCTTCTCCAATAGCACAGCCATATAAATTGACGAGCTGAGGATGGTATATCGCAACCCTTTCGCCCAAAGTCACATCTTCTTTAATCATTCTTTTTCCCCTTAGTTGGCTGAGTTGATCTATTTATTGCAAATCACTTGTTGCCCAAATCTGAACTATTGGCAGTTGCCTGTATCGCTAATTGGCAGTAAATAATACATCTACCCAATAATTGCTTGATTGGTAAGTATTGATGGGGAATCCCCCGGAGCCGTACCGGTACACGCCATTGCCGCCGCTCTCAGCGTTGCTTAATGCCGATAATGACCCACTAGTTACCGCTGTTGTGAAATAGTTATTGTTAGCCGAATACCGTCCAATTGGAGCCAGATACGACGCCACGTAGGTCGTATTAGCTGTGATCGCTACCGGGCTCGCAAAACTCACCTGCTGCCAGCCGGAGGCGGTTTCGTTCTGGAATGTGGCGCTCGCCAGCAACTCCCCGGTGCTGCTCCACAATTTGCCGATATGTGTACCGGTATTGGCGCTGCCCTTATAGAATCGAATACCGCAGATCAAGCCATTCACATCGGACCTGAACTTCACGCCGAGTTCGACCGAGGAAGCGTCCGAGTCGGTGATGATCGACGGCGTTGGGTTGCCGGGCCAGATGGAGGTGGTGTTTCCGGAGCAGCCTGTCGTTGTACCCGCTGCTGTGGTGAACGACCATGTAAGGCTGGAAACCAGTGCATTGCCCGCCAAATCCTTGGCACGCGGGTCTGTCGCGCCGCCTTTAACAGTGGCCGTATAAGTCGCCCCTGCCGCAAGCGCGCTGCCTGGCGTCAAGGTCGCTACGCGGCTGGTCGCGTCATAGCTGACCGCCGCCGATACCAGGCCATTCGAAGCATCGCGCAATTCGAAGATCGAGGTCGTAATCGTGGTCGCATCCATGGCCTCGCTAAAGGTTGCGCTAACGCTTATATTTGCCGCAACTCCGTTGGCACCGGACGCAGGGCTCTGAGCCGTTACCGTCGGCGCCGTCGTATCGGGATCCGAGCCGGAACCGACATTAACAGTAACACCTGCACCCGGTATTTCCATATTAACGCTATCGTCGACCGCCCGGCTGTTGATCGTTACCGTTGTCGGAGTGCTGGGTGTCGACCAGCTGTAGGTCCAGCTGCTGCGGCCGGTCGCTGCGTGCCACGTTACGCCGCCGTCGACCGAAACCTCGACTCCGCCGACCCGTCCGCCTCCGGTATCGGTCGCCGTTCCGCTGATAGTAACCACACTTCCCGGTTGTATATCGGCTCCTGTTACCGGCGTGGAGATCGTCGAAGCGGGCGCTATTGCATCAGCAGACGCGGTCGCCGCCAGCAGTCCCGCTTGCAGCGTATTCGGTTGTACGCCCATGTCAGCGAACAGGTTAACCGTCGCCTGCTGCATCCTGACATCCGTTGGCGTACCGGCCCGGTCATGATTGCTATCCAGACCCCAGGGCCACTGCACGGTTCCTGCTCCGAAAACCAGTGCTCCGCTGCTGTCGGACCGATACAGCGTCAGGGCATGATTCGCGGTAGCGGAGCCAAAGGTGGAACCGTAGTCGATCAGGACCGGTGCGTTATTGACAAGGGTCGTCGAAAGCCGAACCAAACCGGCAGGCCGGAAACCGTTGTCCAGATCCTCATCCCACTCGTAACCGAGGGTTCCGTTCGGTAAGGTGGCGCTGGTTCCGACCGCGAGATTCGCAATGCTGGTGTTTCGCCAGAACCGCATCTTGCCGTCCGCTTCCGGCACAGTAATGCTGGTGGTGGCGCCGGCGTTGACTGTAAAGATGGTGCCGAGCAACGCATTCTCAGGACGCCCTCCATCGGCCGGTGGCGAGTTTCTGGGGTCGCGCCAAGTGCCGGTCCAGATCGGTGGATCGGCGGGATCCTGATTGCCGGGGAAATTATGCGTCTCTTTGTAGCACACCAGAGTTCGATTGACCGTACCTGAGGCATCGATACTGTTCTCCCAGCGGGTCTTCCAGTACACCTCGTTGCCGCTGAAGAATGCCAAGTGGACACCTGCGTCACGGGCCGCTTCTACGTTGGCGCGTTGCGTGCCTGACCAGTATTCGTCATGGCCGACCGAGAGGAACGCTTTATGGTTATTAATCAGGTTACCCCGCCGATCGCTGTCCAAGCCAGTGAAATAACTGACGTTGTAACCGTTAGCCTCAAGCCAGCGCACCATCGGATACTCGACGTTGAATACCCAGTCTTGTCCGTTGTCCACGTTGCGCGTGTTGAAAGGCCGGTTGTAACTGACCTTGTAGGCCCGGCCAGTTGACGCGCCGCCGGTACCGGGACCGGTACCTTGGTACAAACTGTTGCCGCCGTAGTTGTTGTATGCCTGCCAGGTGGTATCCGAGGTCTGGAACAGAAGCGGCGAGGTGCTGGTATCGTCACGCACCACGAACATGATATGGCTCGCGCCATTAGTGTCCGAACGCACGGCCTTGGCGAAATAAATGCCGGAGGTCGCATCGGAGGGCACCGTCCAGGAAGCGGACTGCGTCCAATTACCGCAGTCTATCAGTCCGGTGGCGTTGGTCAGGCAGGCAGGCTGATTTTGAAGCGGCAAAGACGATAGCGTTGCCACTTTCCTCGCACCGTTGCCGCCGTAATAGCCCATACGGTAGATGTCGAGGCGATAGGCCGCAGGGGTTTTGATCTTGAAGTTGACCGAGCTGCCCCGATTTACACTGATATCGGTCGCAAAGCCCTGAATGGTAAGGTCGCCGGCACCGGAAATGTCCCATTCGCTGGAAGGATTGCCCGTCTTGCCGTTCTCGCACACGATAGGATTGCCTTCCGGCGAACAAGGATCAACACCGGTAGTAAACGACCAGGTGTAGTCCGCCGCGAGTGCATTGCCTGCAAGATCTTTGACGCCGCTCGTTCCGCCTGTCACCTTGGCGGTATAAAGTATTGATGACGTTAATGAAGCGGCGGGCGTCAACGTTGCCGTATTGCCGGCATAAGTCACCGCCGCAGCCACAAGAGTATCAGTCGGGTCGCGCAGCTCAAAGGTCGCGGTACTTAGGGTCGCCGGATCCAACGCCTCATTAAAAGTCGCGGTCACGGGTGCCGCCGGGTTAGCTCCGGTAGCGCCTGCGGTCGGCGATGTCGATGCGACAGTCGGCGGCGTGGTGTCCGGACCGGTGTTGCTGGTGAAGACTACATCCACCCAATAGTTGCTCGACTGGAAGGCATTCGTGGGAAACCCACCTGAACCATACTGGTATACCCCATTGCCGCCACTCTCAGCGTTATTGAAGGCATAGAGCGATCCGCTGGTTACCCCGCTGGTAAAATAGTTGCCGTTAGCCGAATACCGTCCAATCGGGGCAAGATATGAGGCCACGTAAGTAACGTTGGCTGTGATCGCTACCGGTGTCGCAAAGTTTACCTGCTGCCAGCCGGATGCAGTCTCGTTCTGGAACGTAGCACTGGAAAGCAACTGGCCGGTACTGCTCCACAATTTACCGATATGTGTGCCGGTATTGGCGCTGCCCTTATAGAACCGAACACCGCAGATCAAGCCATTCACATCGGACCTGAACTTCACCCCGAGTTCGACCGAAGAGGCGTCCGAGCCCGCGATGATCGACGGTGTTGGGTTGCTGGGCCAGATGGAGGTGGTGCTTCCGAAGCAGCCTGTCGCTGTACCCGATGCTGTCGTGAACGACCATGTCATGTTGGCAGCCAGTGCGTTGCCCGCCAAATCTTTGACACGCGGGTCTGTCGCGCCGCCTTTGACGGTGGCCGTATAGGTTGCACCTGCCGCAAGCGCACTGCCGGGAGTCAAGGTCGCCGTGCGGCTGGTCGCGTTATAACTGACCGTCGCTGAGACGAGGGCATTAGCCGAATCGCGCAACTCCAAGGTAGAGGTATTAAGGGTTGTAGCATCCATCGTTTCACTAAAGGTTGCTGTTACCGTCCCCCCTGTCGCAACCCCGGTTGCATCCGGGGTCGGGCTTTGAGCCGTCACCGTCGGCGGCGTTGTGTCGGGGCCGGTGCTGATACTGGCCGTGAACACGACATCCACCCAATAGTTGGTGGCATTGAAACTGTTTGTGGGAAAACCGCCACCGACGCCGTACACGTACACGCCATTGCCGCCGCTCACGCCGTCTCTGAGTAAATGTACAGGCGGAGCATCAACACCCGAGGTGCTGAATTCCGGGTTGTTTGTAGCGGCGTAATTGCCGTTAGGCGCATAGTACGAAGCGACGTACACAGTACCTGCAGTGACTGCCACCGGCGTGGAAAAATTCACCTGTTGCCAACCTGTGGCGGTCTCGCTGCTGAAGTTCGCTGTCGCCAGTTGCTGCCCGGCGCTGGTCCAGAGATGCCCTACATGGACACCGGTATTAGTGCTGCCCTTGTAGAACCGGATGCCGGTGATAAAACCATCGAGATCGACGGTGAATTTGACACCCAATTCGACAGCATTCGGATCGTTTACGGCCGGAGTGCTCGGGACGGTCGAACTGCTCCACCCGCTGCAGGGCGTAGCCTCGCATGGCTGAGCCTGTGTCGTGAAAGACCAGGTGTAAGGAGCAGCCAGGGCGTTGCCGGTCGCATCCTGTATACCTGTCAGAATACTGGCGGTATAGGTTGTTGAAGCCTCCAGCAAGGTGCCGGGCGTCAGGCTCGCGGTATCGGTGCTTGCATCGTAGCTGACCGTGGCGGACACCGGCGGGTTGCTTCCGGCCTGCAATTGAAAACTGGACGCAGTGACGGTGGCCGGATCGATCGGCTCATTAAAGGTGGCCGTAACCGTAGGCTGCTGAATCACGCCGGTGGCGCCATTTGCGGGAGTGGTCGAGGTCACCGTCGGCGGGGTCGTGTCTGCCCCGTAAGTGGCGGTATAGCTCCCCGCCGCTGCGGTGAAAAAGGCATACTGAATGCCTTTGATGGCATTAATGGTATAACCAACGGCGCCGCTTGGCCCGGTCAGATCAACGAGGACGCCTGTGGCGGAGTTTACCGGCAGCATGGCTTGCAGTCCGTTGGCTCCGGCACCGGTGGTGACCGTGAAATTCAGGATATCGCCGTCCCAGGCCAGCGATCCGAATGAAGAACTATTGCGGCCGTCCAGCCACTCCAACATCTGTTTGCTGGAAACCACCGGTACGCCGCGAGACAAGGCTGAATTGACCGTAGCAGTCGCTTCCGGAATCTGTGACACATCGGTATGGGCATTGATGGTATAGGCACCGTAATAACCTTCTGACCCGAGCGCTCTATCCAACAAAGTATCGACAGTGAACGGGTAAGTCTGCCCAGACTCGTCGGTCATCTGACTGGCGGCATGGTAAACATCAATTATGGAACCGTCCAGGTTGACAAATCGCATCGGCATACCTGAACCGCTGAAAAATCCTGGGCGATTTAGCACCCAACTGGGTGGGAAGAAGTAATAGCTGGTATCGAAGCGGATCGCGTTTTCCAGCTGTACGATCGCGCCGCTGACCCAGTCGCTCCAGGCGATGCAATGGTGCCGCTGAGTGATGGGCGCCGGGATGCTCGAATACTTGGTTCTGAACGCGTCAATTTGCTGGGTATAAAAAGTCCTGAGAGATGCAAGAGTATAATCGGCGCAATTGGTATTGACATGCAGCCCCACTTCAAAGCCATCTGCAGTATAGGCGGCGGCTTGTGCATTGGTTAGAGCGGTATTCAAGTAGATATACGAGGTACCCCGCACGCACTCCCAGTTAGCTACCGAACAACCTGCCGGGCTCATCGATTTAAACTGATCGAAGCGGCCTTGTGTGCCATTGTTGCCATGATCATCCCCGGTCATGATGACCACGGCCTTTTTGCCGCGCGGAAAATACCAGAAGCGCGGTAACGGCTTCTTGTCGCGGTTCATCTCGATAATCAGGTTGGCGAGCAGTCGCTGCTGTTCATCGGCCTGCGGAATCGCAATCTTGTTGAAATCAATCCAATCGGCCTGCGGATCGCCGGAGGCATTGCCGAAGAACTTGTCGTCGGAGCGGATCGGTGTGAAGCCGTCGCGCTCCTGCGTAGCCCAGGCAGGATTGCCCTGGCGCGTATAGACGATGGAAGTGGCCAGGTCATAGGCGAATGCTGCCGCCTGACCGCCATTGCTACCGACGCTTGTTAATGTCAAAGCGGGATTGGTCGTAGCCGTACTCGCGTTACTGTAAAGAGAAGCGAGACTCGATGCACCGTTCAGAATATAGCGATCAGCGCTACCATGAAACTGAATGGTTTGATTCACAATACCATTGCCCGGCGCCTTTGAAGTATCGACAAGCAGGTAAGCGTTCGACAGCGTAGAGCCGACAGCGGTGATGCCAAGAAGGCCGGCAAGCTGGGAATTGGGGCGCATGGCAATCAAGTTTCCCCCTGCAGCAACCCAATCGGTAAACAAAGTGACCTGGGCGGGCGTCAATGTCATCCGCGCGAGAATAACCAGGTCGTAGGCAGCTAAGGTGGTCGGGTTAACGGCCGAAATATCGGCCTCGGCAAATTCATTGAAACCTTCAGTCCGTAGCATCTCTGCGTAATACTGCCCGAAAGGGTCTGAAGCCGTGGTTACAACCAGGATCGGCCCGCCCGGCGGTTCAGGGATGGCGGCCTCGGCGGCGGGAATCATCCACTCCAACACTCGAATCAAGGCTTTCGTTAATTTTATACCCGGGGAATTAAAAGCCTCATCAGCAGTGCCGAAACGACCGAGTCTGTCCGGTTCAACGGAAACAGCCGCAGTAAGCATTCCGCCATTATCGGATAGCGGCGGTATCGATGTTTTGAGACGCTTTATTATTTGATCTTTATCAACATCCCATTCTGTGACCTCGCCGTCTTCACTGCCGGAAATCAGGTTGCCGTCTGGAGTGAATATCAGTGCACTGACGGCATTCGTTGCGCCGGCCATTTGCTTGTCCAATTTGCGCGTCGCCGTATTCCAAACCAACATCCGGCTATCTTCGCCCGCACTGACCAATCTCTGTCCATTCGGACTGAAAGCAACGGCTCTAATGGGTGCCTGGTGCCCCGCAAAGCTCTGTATTTGTCGGCCGGTTTCAGCATCCCATAAAATCACCACGCTATCAGCGCTTCCGCTAGCCAGGAACTTGCCGTTTTTGCTAAAAGCAACCGCATTAACCTCGTCCGAGTGACCAAGTAGCGTTTTAACAAGCTGCCCTGTTTTTACATCCCACAACAGGATACGACCATCGGCGCCTGCGCTAGCCAACCGTGTTCCATCTGCGCTGAAACTGACGGCGTTCACGAAATCAGTATGGCCGGAAAGTACCCTGAGCAGCTTGCCGGCCTGCGCATCCCACAACATGATTCTCGTTTCCTCACCGCCACTGGCAAGGAACTTACCGTCAGGACTGGCTGCGACGGTCCTAATCGGGTGCTCATGCGCCAATAAAGTCTGCAGTTTTTCGCCCTTGGCGACTTCTCTTATCTGGATTTCGGTATCCCTGGCGACACTCACCAAGCGCTTCCCGTCGGCACTGAAAACAATCCCAGTTACAGACGCGCCATGATGTTCTGAAATGGCGAAACGCTGTTGCCCGCTTGAGGACCAAAGCCTGACTTGACCGTCTCCGGTCGCGCCGCCATAGAGCATCCCATCGGGACTAACGGCAAGCGCAGTCACCCCTTTCCAATCGCGGTTTCCGGGGGTTTTAGCGCCCCGGCCAAGGGCTGCTGCGTTAACAGCCCGGTTATTTTGATTGGGCAACCCCGACCCTGCGGCAGCCGCAGCAATATCGGCAGCCAAGCCTTGCGGAGCCAGGCCTTGCGGAGCCGAGTCGGCGGCACTTGATGAGGAAACCTGAAAAAACAAACGTTCAATCCCGGTCATTAAGTCCCAGACAATGACCTGTCCGGTTTTTCCCACGCTGGCTAAGGTCTTCTGATCGGAGCTGAAAACAACCTTATCCACCCAATCCCTATGTCCGGTAAAAAGTCGGGGCAACTTAAATTTATTGGTCACATCCCATAAAAAAACCGGCTCACTCTCACTCACGCCGGCCAGGCTGTTACCATCCGGGCTAAACACTAATCCGGTAACAGCACCCTCTCCTGATAGGGTCGCCTGTTCCAGGCTGGTTTCCCTGGCCCAGAGTTTAATCTGAGCATCCTGACCGCCAGTGGCCAGAATCTTACTGTCCGGGCTAAATGCAATCGTATTAATGCCGCCTTGATGTCCGCTTAGGACATGCGTTGTAAAACCGGACTGTAAATCCCTGAACGTGATACGGGGCATAATGCCGGGATTTTGATCCACAGCAGCCAGGGTTCTACCGTCCGGGCTAAACAGCAGATCGGTAATAATGACACCGTCTTCGCTTGCCAGGGTCGCCTGCTCCAGGCCTGTTGCTCTATCCCAGAGTTTAATCTGAGCATCCTGGCCACCGGAAGCCAGAATCTTACTGTCCGGGCTAAATGCAATCGTATTAATGCCGCCTTGATGTCCGCTTAGAATATGGCTTATCAAACCGGATTGCGAATTCCGGAGCGTGATACGGGCATCTGCATCCACAGTGGCCAGGCTCTTACCGTCCGGACTAAATCGCAGATTGGTGATAAAGCCACGCTCCGTAAAGGTTAAACGCTCACCGCCGGATGCGACGTCCCATAGCCGAATTGATTTATCGCTGACGCTGGCTAGCGTATTGCCGTCCGGACTAAAAACAATACTGTTCACCAAGCTTGTAAACTGAGTTGAAAACGTCTCACGTAACCGACCGGAGACTAGGTCCCATAATATAATTTGCCCGTCGGAGTCGGTACTGGCCAGGGTTTTACCATCAGGACTAAATACGACTAGGTCAAGTCGCTCACCAGCGGAATTCAAGGAAGAACCCCTGGTCACTTGATCGGTACTTGCCGCTATAACAAGTTTCCCGGTACCTATAAAAAAACCAATCAACGTTAACACGATAAGTCCGAGACCTATCAGGTATTGATATTTTATCTTTAGCTTAATCACGCACTTACTCCTAAACGATTAAGTCTCTGAAAATATGACGATCACTGGCTCAGCCATTATTTAATATATCGGTGAATGCCTGTAGATAATCTACGTACTATGACCATTCAACCGAAAATATATAATTTAGCGTCACCCCTAAGTCATATAAGGTCTTGACCGGGATGCCATTACTTTTTACCAAAGAGTCCGTAAAGCCCGTTCCTTTAGGTGGGTGGATGTCAAATCGCGCCTCTGCACCTTAAAACCTCCTTAACGGTTTTGATTAATATCTTTAAATCGTAGAATAAAGACCAGTTCTGAATGTACCGAATATCGAGCCTTACCGAGTCATCCCATTCTGTTTTACTGCGTCCTTCTATTTGCCAGAGTCCGGTGATTCCAGGCTTCATTTCGAGTATTCGCCTAAGATGCCAGGCCTGGTATTTCTCTGCTTCGTAAGAAAGAGGCGGTCTCGGTCCGACCAGACTCATCTCCCCCTTTAACACATTAAAAAACTGCGGCAGCTCATCGATACTGGTTTTGCGAATAAATTTTCCAACACGAGTTATCCTGGGATCGGATTTAATTTTATATAACGGTTCCTCGGCATTTCCTTGATTGATTTTTGCGTTATTACCGTTGATAAAATTCTGGACATATTCACGGTGTATTTGATTATCCATATTGATATACATCGATCTGAATTTGTAGAATGTAAAAGGAATGCCTTGTTTACCCAGGCGGGTTTGGCTGAAAATGACAGGCCCGGGCGATGTTACTTTGATAGCCAATGCCGTCATTAACATAACCGGCATAAAAATAAGAAGAGCGATAATCGAGCCGACGATATCAACGCCTCTTTTTAAGCGTAATGTAAACCATGAAGCCCCCGTTGCTTCCCCTAAATCCCATAATTCAAAAGGAAAAGCATCGGGTTGAACGCATCCATTTTTTGTAAGGCTTTCAAATATATGATCCGGATAACTTGAGGTAGTCATAGAAAATTGCGAATTCTCATTAGCTAATTTCATACAAATTTCTTTAGCGCCCGCCTCGTCTGTATCGGGCAGAAGTACACAGATGGATTTATGATTAATAAAACCGCTCATATCAGTATCGCGTGTTTTCTCACGAATAGTATCTAAAATTTCGTTCATATTAATACTTTCAACATCGGTTTCTTTATTAAGCGTTAGTAATATAATGGATAATGTTGATTTAGACCGTTGCGCCCGGAGCGTCTCAAGGCGTAACTGCTTAAGAAAATATGAATCATAAAAGATATTGTCTGAAGTAATCCGATAATAGCTTGAATTATTAGGTGAGGCAGGAGATATTCCCGGCTCCATTAATAAATATTCGTTTATTTTCATTTTCACTCCTAATGATTATCATCACGTTTTATTTTTAAATACCATTTGGAGGGTTATAGATAAGCTTAAATATTACTACTCATAAAACACTTGATCTGCATTTAGCTGCCTGGTCTGCACTCTCAGCTTTCTGTGAAAACGTGCAACGTTAAAATAACGACAGCTCTTGCCTTTCATCGGCTAAGGTTTACAAGCACCAGAGTAAAAATTCTTTAGCATGGAGCCTATACTAGAAGAAACAAATCGTCCGTACAATCAGTGCAAATACCTATTGAATGAAAGTATTAATTGTCTTAATGTGTTATTGAATCGACGGGCATGCGTTAACACAACAGCCGCTTGGTTGTCCTTTCTTGGAGCAGATACCTATTTGTGTGCTTTTTTGATCAGTTGCGTTTTATATCGCATCATTTTTTGCAGAAAAAAATAGTGCGTCGTTGAGTTGAAACTTACCACTATCGAAGACAACTATTCCGGAGAAAACATTTGAGGCCCAAAATTTTAGTTATTCCTATTGCGCAAAGATCCCATGACTAAAAAACAGACCTATAGCCAGATTTTAAAGTCTTCGGCGGTCATCGGCGGTTCGTCGGTGCTGAACATCGCCATTGGGATCGTTCGCACCAAAGCTATGGCCATATTGCTGGGGCCGTCCGGCGTCGGACTGATGGCCTTGTATGGATCAATTACTGAACTGACCATTAGCATTGCTGGCATGGGCATTAATAACAGTGGTGTGCGGCAGATTGCCGAAGCGGCCGGTTCGGGCGACACAGAAAGAATCGCGCGAACCGGCACAGTGCTGCGACGAATATCGATCTTCCTTGGCGTGCTTGGCGCTGTTTTTCTTATTGGGTTTTCCGGTCCGGTGTCGATATTGACGTTTGGCAATGACCAACACGCTACCGCAGTGGCACTGCTGTCGATTGCGGTGTTTTTTAACCTGGTCTCCGCTGGTCAGGGCGCATTGATCCAAGGAATGCGGCGAATCTCCGATCTTGCCAAAATGGGAATTCTGGGCGCACTTTTCGGGACGCTGATCAGTATCCCGGTGGTCTATTTTCTCCGTGAGCAAGGGCTAGTCATAACACTTGTACTTGTTGCAGCAATGTCGCTTATCACATCTTGGTGGTACAGCCGGAAGATAACCCTACAATCACCGTCAATATCGGCTTCCCAGATGGGCCAAGAAGCAGCCGCACTGTTAAAGCTCGGCGTGGCTTTCATGGCCAGCGGTCTGATGATGTCCGGCTCCGCCTATACGATACGCCTGATAATTGTTAATAAAATCGGTTTCGACGCAGCCGGACTATATCAATCCGCCTGGGCGCTGGGCGGACTCTATATCGGCTTTATTCTGCAGGCGATGGGAACGGACTTCTATCCTCGTTTAGCCGCCATCGCCAAGGACAATACAGAATGCAACCGGTTAGTGAATGAACAGGCCCATATCAGCATGCTGTTAGCAGGGCCCGGAGTTATAGCCACGCTAACATTTGCGCCGCTGGTTATCGCGATCTTTTACACGCCAAAATTCGAAGGTGCGGTGGAAGTATTGCGTTGGCTATGCCTGGGTATGATGCTCCGTGTAATTTCCTGGCCGATGGGCTTTATTATCGTGGCAAAAAATGCGCAAAAAATCTTTTTCTTCTCCGAACTGGCGTGGACTCTAGCCTATCTTGGTCTCGCCTGGGTGTGCATCAATACTTTCGATTTAAAGGGGGCCGGTATCGCATTCTTTGGATCGTATGCCTTTCATGTATTGATGGTCTACGCAATCGTTCGACGGCTCAGCGATTTTCACTGGTCGAGCGCCAACAGGGAAACCAGCGCCCTTTTTGTTGGCCTGATCGTAGTTATTTTCTGCAGTTTCTATGTATTGCCACCCTTGTTAGCAATAGGGGTTGGTACGCTGGCTGTTTTGCTGAGCGGCATTCACTCGATTCAAGTTCTGCTCAATCTCATTCCCCTGGATCGGCTTCCGCATCGCGTACTATGCGTGCTTGTGTGGTTCCATCTTGCGCCTTCTCATGCCAACGAAACTGATGACCTCGAATCTGTCGGCAAAACCGCACAAAGCAACTCGGTTATGCGCCGCAAATCATTTGTAGGCATAGAAAGATCAATCTTTACCTTCATGGCTTGCACGCTGTTTTCCATGTGGGTGCATTGGTATGAAGGGATCTACGGCTGGCTGGCGGTAATCCACTATTTTGAGTCGGATGTCAAGTTACTCGAGTTAATTTTCCATCAACTCATCAGCGCTTAGCCTATAAGTACTCATGCGTATAGCATACTGCGCTTAAAATGTTATATTTTTAAACAACAGCAGGAAGTGCATGAGCAAGGGTTAAGCCAATGCCTCAATTGAAGAGTCGATGCTTCAAATCTTCTAAAAACGTATGTCTGTTTGCGAGGAATAACTTTCCGGGCATTTAACCCGCACCTCTCTAAAGAAAGAATCATCTTTGCCGTCAGGCAAAGCTCTTGTAATAATAATTCAGGAGTAATTATTAAATGACTACCATTGCAATTCTCGGTCTTGGTTATGTTGGCCTCCCTCTGGTGATTGAATTCGGCAAACATTCGCGTACGATCGGTTTCGATATTCACGAGTCCAAAGTGGAATCCTGTCGGCGCGGCGTTGATCCTTCCCTTGAACTACCTGACGAAGAAATGCGTGAGGCGATACATGCCGAGTACTCATCGGATCCTAAGAGTTTGGCAGAAGCCGATGTCATTATTATCGCCGTACCCACGCCAGTGGATGGCGCACATATCCCGGACTTTTCTCCGTTAATCGGCGCCAGCCGCAACGCCGGCCAGAACATGAAAAAGGGCGCCATTGTGGTGTATGAATCCACGGTATATCCGGGCGCAACCGAGGAGGTCTGTATTCCCGTATTGGAACGCGAGTCCGGCATGAAGTGGAAAGAAGATTTCTTTGTAGGGTATTCACCCGAACGTATCAACCCGGGCGACCGTGAACATACGCTGACAAAAATTATCAAAGTAGTTTCTGGCGATACACCGGCAACCCTGGAGAAAATTGCCGCACTCTACGAGAGCATCGTTGAGCCGGGCGTGTATCGAACATCGTCGATCAAAGCGGCGGAAGCATGCAAAGTAATTGAGAACACGCAACGCGACCTTAATATTGCCTTAATGAACGAGTTAGCCATAATTTTTGATAAATTAAATATTGACACCAACGAAGTGCTGAAAGCAGCGGGTACTAAGTGGAACTTTCTTAATTTCAGCCCCGGCTTAGTGGGAGGGCACTGTATCGGCGTAGATCCTTATTACCTGACGCACAAGGCTGAGATACTCGGTTACAACCCACAGGTAATTTTAGCCGGACGCCGCATCAACGATGGTATGGGCAAGTTTATTGCCGAACAAACCGTCAAGAATATGATTGCTTCAGGCAGTTACATCAAAAGCGCACGAGTGAATATGCTCGGCCTGACTTTCAAGGAAAACTGTGCCGATCTACGCAATTCCAAGGTCGCCGACGTCATCAACGAACTCAAGAGTTATGGTATTGAGGTGTTTGTGCATGACCCCTATGCCGACCCGGAAGAAGCGCTGTACGAATACGGCGTTCAACTGCTTGACTGGGATGAGCTGCCTCGCGCCGATGCCATAGTGGCAGCGGTCTCTCACAAGCAGCTGACAGCCATCTCGGCAGATGATTTTCAGAAAAAACTGATCAAGGGCGGTTGCTTTATTGATGTCAAAGCGCATTTTGACCAGGCAAGTCTGGAGCAGGTCGGCATTCGGGTTTGGCGGCTTTGATTTTGGCCGCTGCCGGGGCCCGGCAATATCGGTTCTGATAATATTTCAATCCACATTCGATCTCATCGGTCGAATGACAAAGCCATGAAGAGCGGTATCCTTTCAGGAATATGTCCGGGAATAGCGCTATAGATTTCCTACATACAGCATATAGCTTACAGACCAGGCACGCCGCACCATCTGTTATTTTTAATTGTCTATTATCAAACAGCCCTAAGTATTGTCACTAATTGTAAAGGTGATTTTTTTTCTCTACTATGAAGCATCTCCTCAATTTAAAGCGTGAAATTGACCGAGGTATAAAAGTTACGACAGAAGCTCAGGAACTAATCCTGAATCCTGAAAAAGCCAAACGACCTAAAGCAATGTTAATAATGTTACATACGGCAATTTGGCCTTTCTTTTTCGGCGTAAAAAAATATAAAGGAGGTGATCGATATGATTATTCTAAAAATATTAAAATTATTATCAATGGGTTTAACGGGTGTAGTGTTAGCCGGTGGTATTGCGTGGGCGGTGAATAGCGGAATAAACAGGAGTGATAGGCTAGGCCTGTCTTCTTCTTCTTCTTCTCCACCAACACTTACACGCGGAGTCGCCCCAGAAATTGATGCCGCATCTGGAACCAGTGCAATCGCGCTACTAGTCGGCGTTTTATTGCTGGCGGGTGAAAAATCCCGGTCCCGGCGGTTTTAACATGACTTGGTGTTAAGTAGGAAGGCCGGATCGGAACATTGTTGCCTGATCCGGCTCTCCTTATTGAATCCATCCAAGCGAAAAAGCGTCTACTTTTTGAAAATCGGCAAGTGCTTGTTATTCATTAGTTTAAACAGGCTTACTCTGGATTGAACGTTTTTTTTCATGAGATTTTTGCATGAGATTAAGAGTCGCGAATGATTTCTGAAAAGGTAATATCCGCAAATATGCCCGCAACTTCGAAGCAATTAGCCTTTCGCTGGATACTGCTTCTGGCAATTATTACACTGGAATTGCTAACGATAACCGCTCGGTATCAGGTACCTGCCCTGCCCGAAAATGATTTCCGCCGCTCAGCATGGCTGTTCCATGTTTCAAAAGAAATATGGTCGACAAGTCTCTGGATCATCGGTAGCTGTTTTGCTCTCCTCAGCCCTCGGCTTAAGCTTATTCTCAGCGATTTACGGAAGCATTCGACCGTGTATCATCGCTGGCAGATGTTGCTGGCATTCCACCTCCTTGCTTTCGCTGCGTTCACGGTTGTTACCGCACTGATATTTGAATATCCTGCTGATCCTGATCGTCTATCTGTACCTTGGTTTACAGGCTGGTTTACCCTGGCAAGCACAACACTGCTGCTATGGCTGCTCACCCTGGCGCCAACTCATTTCTGGCTGCGACTGATTCGCCGGGAGTATCCGGCATTACTGATAGGGTGCCTGCTGGGAATATCCGCCCGGATGCTCACAGGCATACTCAGTCAATATGAAACCTCCGTCCTAGGTCAAGATGAATTCTGGAACTCTCTGTCCGTACCAACATTGCAACTGGTCCATTTTCTGCTCGGCTGGTTTTATTCTGGCCTCGTCTATCAACCGGAGATATTTCTGTTAGGTACCGACTCTTTCCAGGTTGAAATCAGCTATGCCTGCTCGGGTATCGAAGGTATTTCACTAATCACTGTATTTCTCGCCATCTATCTTTGGCTATTCCGTAAGGAGCTGCGCTTTCCGCAAGCCTTCTGGCTTTTTCCTCTCGGAATACTGGTTATCTGGCTAGCTAACGCGGTGCGCATCACCATGCTGATAGCGATCGGGGCATCGTTTTCCCCTGAAATAGCGTTACAGGGGTTTCACGCCCAAGCCGGCTGGATAGCCTTTACCCTAATTGCACTCGGTGCAATTGCGCTGTCGAACCAGATGCAGTTCTTTGCCGCTACCCAACCAAATTGTCCCGTTATTCGAAGCGAAAAACCGCCTGCCGCCGCCCTGCTCGCTCCCTTATTGGTTCTGATGGCGACGACAATGCTGACCTCAGCGTCCTCCAGCGGCTTTGATATGCTATACCCCTTGCGCGTAGCAGCTACCGCCGTAGCGCTTTACTATTTCCGCAAAGACTATAATGGCCTGGGTTGGAGCTGGACTTGGCAAGCACCGGCAATCGGAATGGCGGTATTTATGATCTGGATGTTACTGGAGCCTGATGCCGACAGCAGCAAAACTGCGTTATCGCAAGGCTTGGCGGAACTTACCAGCGGATCGGCAGCCGTCTGGTTAATTTTCCGTGTGCTCGGGTCGGTAATCACGGTACCGTTGGCTGAGGAGCTTGCCTTCCGCGGTTACTTGATCCGTAAGCTGATTGCGAAAGACTTCGAAAATGTAGCGTCCGGGCAGTTTTCATGGTTTTCGTTCATATTCACGTCTGTACTTTTCGGACTGCTGCATGAGCGCTGGATTTCCGGGACGCTAGCCGGCATGTGTTATGCCCTGGCCTTTTACCGCCGCGGACAGATTGGCGATGCCGTTATTGCCCACATGACGACTAACGCACTGATTGCCGTTTTTGTCCTGACCCAGGCACGATGGTCCTTATGGTCTTGAAAGAAGCCGACAGCACATAAGCCTATGGACACACGCAAATCTTTTCTGATTATCGGCGGCGGTTTGGTTGGTTTGGCAACGGCTTATCGGCTACTGGAGCGATTGCCGTCGGCACGTATCACCTTGCTTGAGAAAGAGGCGAATGTCGGTGCGCACCAAAGCACCCACAACAGCGGCGTATTGCATGCCGGCCTCTATTATGCGCCAGGATCGGCGAAAGCGAAATTAGCGGTAACCGGCATTCAGCAAATGACAAAATTTTGTCGCGATGAAGGTATTGCGCATGAAATCTGCGGCAAACTTGTTGTGGCCGTAACCCCCGCAGAACTGCCGCGACTGGATGAATTACTTCGGCGCGGTATCGCCAATGGATTACAAGGGTTGCAAAAAATCGAAGCCACTGACATGCGAAAAATCGAGCCCTATGTCAAGGGTCTCGCCGCCGTGCATGTACCGGAAGAAGGCATTGTCGATTACCGGCAGGTCTGTAACCGACTGGCTTTACGTATTCAAGAAGGAGGAGCGCGCATTGTGACCGGTGCAAAAGTCACTGCCCTCCAACGCAGAGTCGACGCTTGGGTCGCCACCACGCAGACAGAGGAATTCAATGCCGGTTTCCTGATCAACTGCGCAGGATTACACTGCGACCTGATGGCTAAAATGGCGGGCGAACAGCGAGATATACGAATTGTTCCGTTTCGTGGAGAATATTACCACCTTAAACCGGAGGCCCAAAGCCTAGTGAAAAATCTGATTTATCCTGTACCCAACCCACAATTCCCGTTCCTGGGCGTGCATTTTACTCGAATGATTCAAGGTGGTGTCGAGGCCGGGCCGAATGCGGTTGTTGCCTTTGCGCGCGAAGGATACCAATTAACAAATTTTTCCCCCGGCGATATGCTGGATATGCTGCTTTTCCCGGGACTGTGGCGTTTTCTCTATCACTATCCGACTATGGCCTGTACAGAACTGATCCAGTCATTCAGCAAAGCCCATTTTTGCAAAGCATTACAACGGCTTGTACCTGATATTCGCACCGATAACCTTACGCCCGGCGGCGCCGGCGTTCGCGCGCAAGCCATGAAGCCTACCGGGGATTTAGTCGATGATTTTCATCTAGTGATCCGCCGACATGCCTTACATGTGCTTAACGCACCAAGTCCTGCCGCTACAGCTTCACTGGCAATCGGCGAGCACATCGTTAATCAACTACCTATTTGAAGTCCTTATGTTTCAAACCGTCTGTCGAGATTATGAAAGTATTAGCCAAGTTGAGCTGAAAAAATTAAAACTGCGTGTTCTTTAGCGATGAATCTAAAGATTTCTGCTAAGAACCAATCTTTCACAATCCCGGTAGCGTGGGATCAAACGATGAATGCCCCGTCAGGTTATGGTGACTTATGTAGATAGTTATGCTAAAAAAGAGGATGTCAGCGACTCAATTCCGAATCTTTCATAATATGCACAATATATCCTATGCTAGAATTATACTAAGATTGCTACCGGAGGACGCTTAGGCTCGCTCCATGACGGCAAGTTAAAAGTAAAGGCTTCAACATCACAATCAGCAAAAAACAAGCGATCGATGTGAAGTCTCGAATAACCGTATAAACGTAAAACAACCGTCGGGCAGACGGGGCTAGTCTGTGAAGTGAACGGTGCAGTCATACCGTCAGCAGCAGAAACCCGTGAGCAGTAGCGATACAGTCTCACTCCTGAGCAATCAGGAATCCCCTTTCTTTTAGGTAGGGGAGGATGTCAAGATACGCGCCTACAATGTCTAAAGCTAAAATAGAAACCATTACGGTTGGAGATACAATCGCTGCTGAGATATGACTATTCCATCATGGTTCATTTTGGATTGGCGTTTTTTAAATTCAGCTTATTGGTTAATCAATTAACGCAACGTTTTCGGATAACTAGCGAATGAATACATTAAAAAGCTTAATATTTTCATATAAAGGTAGTTTCAGTGCGATTTTTTTCGGTTGCACGCTTTTTCTGTCACACCAGACTTTGGTATTGGCGGCCGATGTTTACCGCATCAATCCTGGCGACAAGCTGGAAATTACCGTTTGGGAAGAGGACAGTTTACAACAGGAGCTGGTGGTGTTGCCGGATGGCACCCTTTCTTTTCCCTTAGTCGGGCAGGTTGCCGCTGCCGGCAAAACCACAGACGAATTAGTCAAGTTACTAAGGGGGCACCTTAATAAATTCATCCCTGACGCCGAAATAAATGTCAAGCTGCTTGCCGCAGAGGGCAACCTGATTTATGTCACCGGCGAGGTCATCCACCCGGGAAAATTCATCATGAATGGGCCTACAGACGTGATGCAAGCGTTGAGTATGGCAGGCGGTTTAACAGCTTTTGCAAAAAAAAACAGCATTATAGTTTTAAGGCGTGAAGCCAATGGTCAAAGCAAATCCTTTCCTTTCAATTACGGCGATGTGGAGGATGGCGATAACATAGAATCGAATATTCTGCTGCAAAGCGGCGATACTATCGTTACCCCTTAAATCATTGCAGAAAAGCATGTACCGAGACCGAAACATAGCAGTCCCCTTTATTTTTTTAGCCTGTATTATTTTAGGGAAAGACGCCATTGCAGCTGAATGGGTATTGAACGGGACTGTCGAACAACAACTGCATTATGACGACAATATTGTATTGAACACCAGGAAAGAACCGGCTGTTGGATATATTCTGACACCCGGTTTACAAGCCACCAGAAAAACAAATGTACTGGACATTGCCTTTACAGGCCAAGGCGATATTCGTCGTTACGACGATTCACGCTGGGATTGTAATAATTACACGCTAGGCTCGAATAATGATTATCGAACCAAGCGCAGTGTTTTTAGTTTAAAAGGCGGATACAGCGTTAACTGTTCCTATTCTCAACAAATTGAAGATACCGGAATAATTTTACCTAACATTGAGTCGATGAACTATCAGGTAGCCCCCTCATGGACATGGCAATGGACACCCCGCAACCAGTTGACCCTGAATGCTTCATACGCCAAAACAAGCTTTAGCAGCCTACAAGGCAGCGTCGGTTCAAATGCTGACAACATTTTCAGCGGGAATAATACTTACGCCATTAACCTGGGCGGCAAGCATCAATGGAGTCGGCGCCTCTCGCTAAATGGAGAGCTTAATTATGCCAATGTTCAATTCACAGGACTTAACGCATCGACTCAAGACCAGTTTGGCTTTCAGTTGGGCGCCGATTACGCAATCAGTGCGCTCTGGGAAGTTAGCATTGGCGGCGGACCGCTGTGGGTTGACACCCAGCGGAGTTCCGATGACATGACATCCCGGCAGAATGGGTCGTTATCCCTGGGTAATAACGCTATTATCCGTTTAAATTACAGTGGTCAGCAGACCCAGTTTTCTACCGGCTTTTCCAATACCGTTACCCCGAGCGCCATCGGACAAACACTGCAAACCAGCTCCATCTATGCTAATTATTCATACAGCTTAACCCAAAATATTTTACTGGATATCACCAGCAATTATTCACAGAGCAAATCGATCGACGGCAAGTCGTCTGATAACTCAATCGGTCAATTTAATCGCAACTACTTTACGGTGGCTCCAGGCATTGCCTGGAAACTTGCAAAAAACTGGCAGCTGAAGGGCAGCTACGTTTACAGATGGCAGGATTTCCAGCAAGACAACACGTTTCAACAGGTAAATGTCGGAACCAGTGAGTCTAATGCTGTAATGCTTTCACTGGACTATTCCTGGGATGGGATCCGAATTTCCCGTTAGCCCATTCCATAGCGACTATCAAATAATGTAATGTTAACCGGAGCTATAAAAAACAAATGAAGATTTTGGTAACTGGCGGCGCGGGTTTTATCGGCAGTCATACTTGCGTGGAATTATTGGACTCGGGTTACGAGGTAATCATCGTTGACAATCTGCTTAACAGCAAAGCCAGCGTGGTAGATAGAGTAGCGACCATTACCGGCAAGCGACCAACACTGGTACAGGCGGATGTGCGCGACCGATCGGCGTTGCGTGGTATTTTTTCGGCACATAAAATCGCTGCAGTGATTCATTTTGCCGGACTCAAGGCAGTGGGCGAATCCGTCCAGCAGCCCTTGCACTATTACGACAACAATATCGGCAGTACCTTGGCCTTGTGCCAGGTGATGGCGGAGTTCGGCGTGTTCCAGTTGGTGTTCAGTTCGTCCGCCACGGTTTATGGCGATCCGGCCAGCGTGCCGATCAGTGAAGATTTCCCGCTGTCAGCAACTAATCCTTACGGCAGATCGAAACTGATGAACGAGGAAATTCTGCGTGATCTGTTGGTATCCGATGCCCGTTGGCATATCGCACTGCTGCGCTATTTCAACCCGATAGGCGCGCATAACAGCGGCATGATCGGCGAGGATCCCAACGGCACGCCCAATAATCTGATGCCGTATCTGTCGCAAGTGGCCGCAGGAAAACTGAGTATGCTTTCGGTCTATGGCAATAATTGGCCAACCCCTGACGGCACTGGCGTGCGCGATTATATTCATGTAGCCGATCTGGCCAACGGTCATAAAAAAGCCCTGGAAAAGATCAGCAGTGCACCGGGCGTTTTTACCTATAACCTGGGTACCGGGCGGGGCTACAGTGTGCTGGAAATCATTGCCGCTTTTGAAAAGGAGACCGGGCAGTCGGTCCCCTATAGCATTGTAGGCAGGCGAGCGGGCGATATTGCAACTTGTTACGCTAATACCGACTTAGCCGCAAAAGAACTCGACTGGGTGGCGACGCGCGGTCTGAGTCAGATGTGCGCCGACTTATGGCGCTGGCAGCAATTTTGCGCAACGGCTGTGGTGTAAAAATTAAATAACTGATGCCGTTACGCAAAGGACGACCGGTCGGCCGGGTCGCCCCTACATATTATCGCGCGTTCAAGTTATCTGGATTTCATTCCTCAGGTATGTGGCAGATGTACTTTCATACGTATTACTGATACCGGTTCAACTGATGCAGCCAAATATAATCCGCCGACTGGTAATAAGCCATAATTTCGGTGATTAACGGGGCTGTAGCATCCATATCCAAATGTTTATACACACCTAAAGGATCATCAATTACATCAACTTTTTGCTGAGGCGACAGATACACCAATTTATTGTCTTTAAATAAACCCAGTTTCTGGTAATTACTAATAAATGCCCTGCCCTCGTCTTTATGCATCTGCATAATGTCCCGCCCGTAAAACTGGCTTTCATAGCTGATGTTTAACAGCCCAAGTACCGTCGGAGCCACATCAATCTGACTGGACACGATGTCGTTTCTTACGGCAGGCACATGTTTCGGCGCATAGATAAATAAAGGGATATGGTATTTATCCACGGGCAGCTCAATTTTGCGCGCACTACCGGCGCAATGATCGGCAACCATCACAAACACGGTATTATCAAACCAAGGTTTGGTTTTGGCCTGTTCGATAAATTGATGTATCGCATAATCGGTATATTTAACCGCGCCTTGACGACCGCTGCCCGAAGGAATATCAATCTTGCCTTCAGGATAGCTATAAGGACGATGATTGCTGGTGGTCATGATCTGAAAGAAGAACGGCTTGTTATGTTGATGGTCCTTGTCGGCTTCTTTTAGGGTACGGTTAAAGATGATGTCGTCCGAAACGCCCCAGGCATTGGTAAAGGTTTTTTCCTCTTCGGTGAAGTCGTTTTGATCAACGATGCGGTAACCGTTACCGGAATAAAACGCATTCATATTGTCAAAATAACCCCGACCGCCGTATAAAAACGCCGTGTCGTAGCCTTTTTGCTGTAAAACCCGGCCAAAACTGAATAATTTGCCGTTATCGGGTCGTTTGACAATGCTTCGTCCAGGTGTAGGCGGGATAGATAAGGTTAAAGATTCAAGACCTCTGACCGTACGGGTGCCGGTTGCGTAGAAATGGGTAAATAATAAACCTTCCTTAAACCATTCATCCATATACGGCGTGATGTTCTCTTTATTACCGAAGGTCGCCAAAAAATCGGCGCTTAAGCTTTCGACGGTAATTAAAACAATATTCAGGCGTTTTTCTTCGCCTGACGCTTTGATCATGCGCTTGATGTCATATAAATCATCGGATGAATTCTTGGCATGCAATTTATTTTTGATGACAACGGATAGCTGTTGATCATCACCTATCTTGTAAAAATGCCGGTAATCGAGCTCATTATGTCTAAATGCGGAAAAGAATTGATAAGGGCCGTTGGCAGCCAGTTCATTAAGATAGGTATTGGCTGAAAACCGATACCATGTCGATCCGACAGCGGCATAGCTTATGACCGGCAACAGCAATAAGACTGCGGCGATTTTCAGTCGGGACAAGAATGTTTCATGGGCATTAAACGTACTTGACAGCGTTTTCCGCACCAGCAAAAAACAGCTGACGGTAATCACTAAAATAGCCGACAACAGCCAGCCTAAAGGATAGGATTCAATGATATTGTTAACGACCTCATGGGTATAGATCAGATAATCAACCGCTATAAAATTAAACCTGACCCCGAATTCGTCCCAGAATGTCCATTCCGATAACTCGATAAAAAACAGGCCGTATAAGCAGACAATAAATACCCCAAAACTGATTATTTTATGTATTTTACTGCGGTAAATACGGTTAGGTAAAACCAGTAAATACAGAACGAAAGGGATTAATAAGTAACTGAAAAAGGCTAGGTCATGAACCAACCCGATAAGGAAAGCCAGCGCTATTTGATAAAACGGCGTGTCAATGTCGGCCAGTTGTTTGATCAGCAAGGCAACTCTGAGCAAGGCAAAAGTACCTAGATTAATCAATAAAAACAGCAACACAATAGTGAACCGTGATTTTGAAAATAATGCGTTTACATTCATTTATGTTGTTACCTGGAAAAGAAAATAAGACTCAAGATGAAGGCAAAAGCTGCAAAAATTAACAACTTGCATTCCTCACCTTTCGACAAGCACAGGGCGAATGGGATTTTTTAGATACATGAACTTTAGTCTTTCGCCCTGAATTTTTTTATATTTTAACACCCACGTTACTTAATTGCTTGCGACTAAAATCAGTGGTCAATACGGCAGTAGCCGATTAGCTTGAGGGGAAAGTGAATGTTTCAACTTATAAAACCTCTAATCGACAACAAAACCTTATAAATCCAGCTTCCCGGCGTATCAATCCTCTTAAGCCCAATGCCAAAAATCTGGGCTCTTTATGCAAGCCTTTTTTATAAGCGTCTTCGATTTTTACGCCGTCTTCGTTGTCTGACGAAAATGGCTGCTCTGATAATTGCTGTAATTTATGCGCAAATTCCAACGTCAATGTAAAGTCTTCCGTTTTAACTTGAGTCGTGCCTAATGCTGTAGCGATGGCTTTTCTTTCAATGCTCACCTGAATTTTTGTTTTCACGTCGGTCAGACCGGCTTTATGCACCGAATAAGCAAACAACGCCGCATCAAAATAAACCACATCAGGATTGACCGATAAGCGAAACAACACATCATGGTGATTTTCAATAACCACATCAGTGTCTTTGAGTAATTCAGCCAGTTGCTTCAATTCCCCCAGCAGCACCGGATTATTCTTAACATCAATCCAGCCGTAAGGATGAAAAATAATATTTTCTTCAACCGTCGAAAAGTCAAAGCTACGACCATGAGCCGCCAAAGCCAATAAAACAGCCAATTGCCTCGGCGTTAAAATCAAATCCAGCGGTTTTTCCTTGCCTAAAACACCGGCCAACAACGGCTTTTCGGCATCAATAGGCAAGGTCAAACCGTATTTTGGCCGATCCATTAAATAACCCGCCGCAAAACTATCCGGCAACGCCGACAGCTCTGTTTTTAGCGCTAAACGGTCTTCGCCAAAATCATCAACCAAGGCTTTGATATAAGCGATCTTGCCGTCCGTTGTTTCGCCCTTTACTACGTCATCAAGGGAAAACCAGACCAGACGATCATCGCGTTTGATTTGCTGCTGCAGAAATAAATAACCTTCCAGCGTTAATTCAACTTGAAACATTTCCAGGTAATATTCGGTTAACGCGTGATTAGGCGCTGAACCTTGAACTTGTTGATAAGGCTTTAAGCTGCGCCAAGGCTTAAAACGATAATGCTGTTCAAAAATCAAACCGGCTTCTTCGCGTATTTCCCGTTTTAATGTTTCCGGCAACGCCTGTTTAATTAAAGCCGAGTTCCCCGATTGCAATTCGGCGATTGACATCCTCCCCGACCTAAAGGACGGGGATTCCTACTGCTAGACGCTTATGCCCAAGCGCGAGAATGTTCTTTGCCGCATTCATATCTCTATCATGCGTAGTGCCACACTCGGCACAAGTCCACTCTCTTATTCCAAGT
>JAGXGY010000020.1 GCA_024636505.1 Methylobacter sp.
CTGGCATCGATAACGTTGTGTCCCTTGCTCTGTGCGACCGGACTTTGTAATTTGGCTGCTGCCGCACTCGGGGCAGACGATTTCTTGATAGCATGTCATACGGCTAATAATACAACAAACTACAGATTTAACCCATTACCCATAATGTGTCCACATTCGTAGGACACGAACAACTTTTTCCTGAACGTGTACTTCATAGACGAGGCGGTGATGAATATTGATTCGTCTTGAATAGGTTCCAGCAAGGTCTCCAACCAGCTTTTCATATGGCGGTGGATTTTGGAAGGGATTCTTTTCAAGAACGGCCAATAGCTCTTGAGCCTTCTGCTTTAACCCGCTTACTGACAGTTTCTTCGCGTCTTTAAGTGCTTGTTTGGCATAAACGATCTGCCAACTCACCAATCAAGTTCCTTCGCGCTTTCCGCGAGAGGGGTTGCCATGCCTTCTTTAATGAGCTCGCGCATACCCGGGACGGATAGAAGGTAAAGTGTTTCTTGAATGGCTCTCCAATCTTCCGAGGAAATAAGGACAGCACTACTGCGCTTGCCTGTAATGGTGATGGGTTCGTGAGATTCTGCCGCTTCATCAATAAGCCGATAGAAATTTGCGCGGGCTTCACTAGCTTTGAGTGTTTGCATAAATGACTCCTAATGAAATAGGAAATAAAAGTACGCTTTAACGTACGCAATGTCAACACGTTAGCAGAGGGTTGCCCACATATTCCAACAGCTTATTGCTACCGTATTGAGTGGTATTAACGACACCATTGTTCTTCACAAGGAACGCCATCATTATTACCATCCATTTTGGTGTCAGGACAGTTGTTAATAAAAAACGTCGCTTCCTCGCATGATGTCATTTGGGAGCAATGAGTTCTGCCATCACACTTAAACTGATTATTGTCTGCCGGAACACCCGTTTCTGAATCAGCAACATATTCTGTTGTTGATGTAACAGATAGCCGTTCTTGTTGGTAGGTTCGGTATTTTGGGTTGCCATACACCAGCCCAACCCTAAAACAATGAGTATTACGATAATTCTATTCATCCGCCACTCTGGTTGATATTGGCTCTAACGTAAGGCTAACCGAGCGCGGCACGGTTAGCTGAAAAAATAAAACCGCATTATAACCGCGCTCCGGTTGAGCGTTGTGTTAGGCATTTAACTTTACTCTGACCCCAGTTATTCCAGTTATTCTTGTTATTTCATTTAGTTGGGTGAACTTAGTACATCCTAAAATAAATACAGGTAGCGACATCAAAGAACATCAGCAAACGCTCTAATGTTCGCAACCAAATTCGCCATTTCCCCAGCAACGTCCAACTCCCCCAACAAAATCCCAGCCAACCGATCATCCTCCATCGCCAACAACGCCACAAACCAAGCCCGCTCCTGCTGATCCGCCACCAAATACCCCGTTTCCAGATAGCGATTCAACAAAAAATCCAGCTCTTTAGTCCCGCGCCGACATTGCCACTTTAATCGGGCCAGCTCGTCCATCAGCCCAGCTTTCTCTGCACCAGCATTTTTTTGGTTTCGGCAATCGCCTTGGCCGGATTCAAGCCTTTGGGACAAGTGTCGGTGCAGTTCATAATGGTATGGCAACGGTACAATTTAAACGGGTCTTCCAGTTCGTCCAGCCGTTCGCCGGTGCTTTCGTCGCGGCTGTCAACCAGCCAGCGGTAGGCTTGCAGCAGCACCGCAGGACCCAGGTAACGTTCGCTGTTCCACCAGTAACTGGGGCAACTGGTCGAGCAACAGGCGCACAGCACGCAGTCGTATAAGCCGTCCAGTTTTTCCCGGTCTTCCTTGCTTTGCAGACGCTCGGAATCCGCAGGCGCCGGGGTTTGGCTTTCTATCCACGGCTTGATCGACGCATATTGCGCATAAAAATGGGTCAGATCGGCCACTAGGTCTTTAACAACCGGCATATGCGGCAGCGGGTAGATTTTGATGGTGCCGGAATAGGAATCGATGGCTTTGGTGCAGGCCAGCGAGTTTTTGCCGTTGATGGTCATCGCGCAGGAGCCGCACACACCTTCGCGGCAGGAACGCCGGAAGGTCAGGCTGCTGTCGATTTCGTTTTTGATTTTTAATATCGCATCCAGCACCATCGGACCGCAGCTGTCCATGTCCAGCTCGAACGCATCGATGCGCGGGTTTTCGCCCGATTCGGGGTCCCAGCGATACACTTCAAATCGGCGGATATGGGTTGCGCCTACCGGCGCTTTAAAGGTTTTGCCTTCGATTAACACCGAGTTTTTAGGCAGGGTAAATTCAGCCATTAGTTTATTCTCTTCTGAGTGGATTATTAGGGGTAAATCCCGTTAATCTTAGTATCTGCCGGAAAGACGGCGTTTTGATTTCTATTCAGTTTTAGTCAAATATAAAAACATCGCAAAAATGGCAATACCAATTACTAACATTGCAAAAATAGCCATCATAATTCTCCTATTTCTTTTGTATTACTCTAGTCGCGACGTAGGCGTCGCGACTAGAGTAATAATGTATTGATTGCTAATAAACCCTCTCTTTGGGCGGAATTACATCAATGTCGTCGGTCAAGGTGTACAGGTGTACCGGGCGGTAATCGATTTTCACCTGATCGCCTTCCAGCCAGGTCAGCGTGTGTTTCAGCCAGTTCTGATCGTCGCGTTTTGGGTAATCTTCCCGTGCATGGCCGCCCCGACTCTCGGTACGATTACCTGCGGCGTTGATCGCTACGGTAGCTTGGCTGAGCAGGTTATCCAGCTCCAGCGTTTCGACCAGATCGGTATTCCAGATCAACGATTGATCGGCTATTTTGACATCGGCAAAGGTTTTTCTGACGTTCGCCATCGCGTCGATGCCCTCGGTTAGCGTGGAACCGGTTCTGAACACCGCCGCTTTGGCTTGCATGACTTTTTGCATGTCCAGACGAATATCGGAAGTCGAGCGGCTGCCATTGGCATGGCGGATTTTATCGAAACGGGCGATGGCTTTATCGCAGGCATTGCCGGCCAAGGGTTTTTGTCTTGAGCCCGGTTTGATCAGTTCGGCGCAACGTATCGCGGCGGAGCGGCCGAATACCACCAGATCGAGCAGCGAGTTCGAGCCCAAACGATTAGCACCATGCACGGACACGCAGGCCGCTTCGCCGATCGCCATCAAGCCAGGCACCACCGCATCGGGGTCGCCGTCTTTCAGGGTCACCACTTCGGCTTTGTAATTGGTCGGGATGCCGCCCATGTTGTAATGCACGGTCGGCAGCACCGGAATCGGCTGCCTAGTCACATCGACGTTGGCGAAAATCCGCGAAGTTTCGGAAATGCCCGGCAGGCGTTCGTGAATGATGGCCGGATCGAGATGCTCGATATGCAGATAAAGATGGTCTTTCAGCGGCCCTACGCCGCGGCCTTCTGCAATTTCAATGGTCATCGCGCGGCTGACCACATCGCGTGACGCCAAGTCTTTGGCCGATGGCGCGTAGCGTTCCATAAAACGTTCGCCTTCGGAGTTGGTCAGGTAACCGCCCTCGCCCCTAACGCCTTCGGTAATCAGGCAGCCTGCGCCGTAGATGCCGGTCGGGTGGAACTGGATAAACTCCATGTCCTGCAACGGCAAACCGGCGCGCAAAGCCATGGCGTTGCCGTCGCCGGTCACGGTATGCGCCGAGGTGCAGGAAAAAAAGGTGCGTCCGTAGCCGCCGGTCGCCAACACGGTCATCTGCGACTTAAACAAATGCAGCGAGCCGTCATCCAGACACCAAGCCAAAATGCCGCGACATTCGCCGTCTTCCATAATCAAATCCAGCGCGATATATTCGACGAAGAATTCGGCCTTATGTTTCAGCGACTGCTGATACAAGGTATGCAAAATCGCATGACCGGTCTTGTCGGCCGCTGCGCAAGTGCGTTGCGCCTGGCCTTTGCCGAAATGCGTGGTCATGCCCCCGAATGCGCGTTGATAAATTTTGCCGTCGCTGGTGCGCGAAAACGGCACGCCGTAATGTTCTAGCTCGATCACCGCAGGGATGGCTTCGCGGCACATGTATTCGATGGCGTCCTGATCGCCCAGCCAGTCGGAACCTTTGACGGTGTCGTACATATGGAAACGCCAGTCGTCTTCGCCCATATTGCCCAGCGCCGCGCTGATGCCGCCTTGCGCGGCAACAGTATGGCTGCGAGTGGGAAATACCTTGGTGATGCAGGCGGTTTTCAGGCCTTTTTCCGCCATGCCCAAGGTAGCGCGAAGTCCTGCGCCGCCGGCGCCGACTACCACTACATCGTAAGTATGCTCAATAATTTTATAATCTGCGGCCATGATTTACCCTATCGATACAACGCGAAACACGGCCAGCAAAGCCGCAATCGCCAAAAACAAAAATGCCAGATTAACCACCCAGATTGAGATGATCTTGGGGCCTTCGGCGGCGACATAATCTTCAATTACCACCTGCAAACCCAAGGCGGCATGATAGAAAACAGCGACGATCCACGCCGCTATGCAGACGGCATTAACAGGCGATGCCAACCAGTCTACGGTCTGTTGATAGGGGGCCGTTACACTCAAACCCAGAAAGTAGACCAGCCAAAAAGACAACGGAATCAGCACCACGGCGGTGACGCGCTGCATCCACCAGTGAGCCGTTCCGCTTTTGGCTGACCCCAGACCACGAACTCGGGATAAAGGCGTTCTATAGTCCATAATATCCCCCTGCAAAAGTCATCAACGTCAGTATTAATGAAGCCGCCAGCTCAATGATCGCGTAGCGGTTTAACGTATCCAGTTCAAAGCTGTTGCCAGAATCCCAAATCAAATGACGAACGCCGTGGCACAGATGAAAAAACAGCGCATAAATAAAGCTCCAGCAGATCAGCTTGAGCAACCATAGGCTCATCACTGCCTGCATTGCCTTATAGGAATCTTCGCCGCCGGCCAGCGCCGAAATGACATAAACGAATAGGATTAAACCGGCTGAGAGCATGACGCCGGTAATTCGATGGCTGATGGAAATAATGCCGGTTAAAGGCAGTCGGTACACTTGCAAATGCGGGGACGTGGGTCGGTTGGTATTTATCGCCATAAGTATTATCCAGGGGTTATATTGATTCAATGATCATCCAAATCAAAAGTCGATGCAATAGTCGTTAATATCGGCTGCTGTTATGTTGTACCACAAATTATAGACCCTCGCTAAGTTAATAAACCGGCATTTATAGCCTGTTGCGCTGATATTCCTGATGAAATTTTGCGCTGTTAACGGGTAATAGCCGATCAGAATCGAAAAACAATTAGAGCAGGTCTTAATTGCCAAAAAACACCATTATCTATTCGCCAAAACAACAGCCATTTTTTTTGCTGAAACCTTAGGCTACAATAATAAATATGCGGCAACAGGATGACTGCCGAATGATAAAATTCATTTTGCTGCCTTCTGCAAACTGCTTGTATCACCCCCAATTAAACCCTGTTAGTTAATATATTATTCCAGGTCAAATGATATACTTTTACATGATAGATTCATCAGATTGTCCATTCATCACACAAGTTGTTCGCTTTCATAACAGCACCCCCCTAAAAATATCTTTTGGGCAATTACTGGGGAGACTGTTACTTATCAGCGCATTAACGTTGATCGCCTGCAGCCATGATAATCAGGGCCATCTTAAAGCCGGAACTTCGGATTACAGCCATTATCCTGCCGGCGGCGGTCTGTTCGTCACCGCCGCATTCGGTCCGGATCACCGTTTGTGGCGGGTCGTACCGGAAAAACAGCATGTTTATGTCGATTATTCCACCGATCTGGGCAAAACATTCAGTGCGCCTGTACTGATTAATACAAAAGCACAGCCTATCAAGGTGAGCGGTGAAAGTCGGCCGGGCATCGTTGTGGATAGCTCAGGACGAATCACTATTATTTATGCGGCAAAGGATGCTCAACCGGTAACCGTTTACTTTAGCGTATCCGACGATAACGGCCGCAGTTTTTCAACGCCGGCACCATTAAGCGATAAAGCCGCCGAAGCGAATTCTTTTCAGGGTCGCCTGGCTTTGAGTCCGTCAGGTCAGACCTATGTTTTCTGGCATGACGAACGCGACCGCACCGAGCTGAGACCCCGTGGCAACGCCATTTACTACACCACGATGGATGATCGGAGCGATGTTAACTTCTCCGCGCAAAAACTCTCCGATTCTGTCTGTGATTGCTGTCGTGTCGCTGCGGCTTTTGATGCCGACACACTGCCGGTTTTGTTTACCCGGTTTATTTATCCCGGCGGCATTCGTGACCATGGACTGATTAAAATTCAGGCTGACGACAATGCCCCTCTTGCATCGCGGGCTACTTTTGATGATTGGAAAATCGAAGCCTGTCCCGATCACGGCCCGGCAATTGTGATCAGTGATAATAACTACCACATCGCCTGGTTTACCCAAGGCAATAAGCGTCAGGGACTGTTCTATGCTTACTCATCCGACCGGGGACAACATTTCTCGCCGCCATTATCATTCGGCAACCCGGACAAATTGCCCAGCCATCCTGACATCCTGGCTAAAGGCAAGCATATTATGCTGACCTGGACCGAATTTGACGGCAGTGAGACGCAGCTTCTGCTGATGCAATCCAACGATGGCGGCCGGACCTGGCTACCCGCAAAATCCATCGCAACAAGCACAGAGGAAGTCGACTTCCCATTTTTGCTGAGCAATAATAATGACACTTTCGTCTCGTGGAATAGCAAAAACGAAGGTTACCGCTTACTTCCGGTAAATTGACCCACCCACACTACCTATAAAGAAATTAATCATGCACCTAAAAAAACTTTTCCCTTATCTTTTATTTGCCCTTTTAGCCTCACTTCACTCGCCTGCGCAAGCAGAGCCATCGGCATTCACCTCAGGAAGTTATCAGCAACTATTGGCCAGTAACGCCAATCAGCCATTCATGCTGGTCATTTGGTCGATAAACTGCTCTTCCTGCCTGAAAGACATGGAACTGTTAAGCAAACTTCATAAAAGCAGACCTGATCTTAAAATGATCATGCTGGCGGCAGATGAGTTATCTGCAATCGACCAAGTTCAACAAATTCTGGAAAAAAATCACTTAGCCGATATTGAAAACTGGATCTATGCCGATGAAAACACCCAGAAACTGCAATTTGAAATTGACCCCAAATGGTATGGCGAACTGCCCAGAACCTATTTCTTCGATAAAGCACATCAACGTACCGGGATCAGCGGGGTATTGTCAAAACAAGATTATGACGAGATGTTCGCCAAAATCCTGAAGCCTGAACCTAAGTAAGTACATTTTTAAACCCCGGATAAAAAGTTACGTTAAAATGGCCGACATAACTGAAACTACCGGCCATTTTTATGTTAAAAAAAATATTTCCAGCTCTGCTAACCGCATGTCTGTTAAGCGCCTGCGTTACAAGCCCTACAGGTAGAAGCCAACTTGTTTTCATGCCTGCTACCCAAATTGATCAAATGGGCTTGCAGGCTTTTGATAACCTGAAACAACAAAAACCCGTCAGCACTAACAGTCAATATAACCGGATTGTCAGCTGTATTGCCGGAGCCATTACCCGGGAAACCGGCGGCAACTGGGAAGTCGTAGTCTTTGAAGATACCTCGCCGAATGCTTTTGCCTTGCCCGGCAATAAAATCGGCATACATACCGGAATGCTGACACTGATCGACAATCAGGATCAATTAGCTGCAGTGACTGCCCATGAAATCGGCCACGTCCTCGCCAAACACAGCAATGAGCGTGCCTCACAGGAAATGGCAGTCAGTTCCGGCATGGGCATCATTCAGGCGATCAGCGCACCGCAAACCGCCCTCGGGCAAACGGCGCTAGGTATACTGGGAGTCGGCGCGCAATACGGCATACTGATGCCTTACAGCCGCGTCCATGAAAGCGAAGCCGACATGATCGGCGTGGATTTAATGGCAAAAGCCGGCTTTGATCCAAGACAAAGCATCGCCTTGTGGCAAAAAATGGAACAGGCCTCGCAAGGTCGGCAACCGATAGAATTCATGTCGACTCACCCTTCCCATGCCACCCGCATTCAAGACTTGGAAAAGCACATGCCGCAAGCTATGAGACTATTCCAGCAAGCTCAAGCACAGGGTAAACAACCGCGTTGTAACTAATCGATGACTCCAAATTTAAAACATTTACATCCCTACCCGTTCGAGAAGTTGGCGCAACTTAAACAAGGCATTGTTCCGCCCATAGACAAGCCGCCTATCGCCCTGTCTATGGGCGAGCCGACTCATGCCACCCCGCATTTAATTCAGGAAGCACTGTTAACCCATTTGCATGGCTTGGCTAACTATCCGACCACTAAAGGTTTGCCTGAACTCCGGCAGACGATTGCCGAATGGATCAGCCGACGTTTTCAGATTCCGGCTGAGGCGGTCAATCCTGAAACCCAGGTTTTGCCGGTCAACGGCACCCGCGAAGCCTTATTTTCCTTTGCCCAGTGTCTTATTGATTCAACGGGTTCTGCGCCAGCCGTGATCATGCCGAATCCGTTTTACCAGATTTATGAAGGCGCGGCTCTGCTGGCAGGGGCTGAGCCCTATTTTCTGAATACGCCGGAAGACTCCGATTATTTACCGGATTTCGATGCGGTGCCGGATGACATATGGCAACGCTGCCAATTGATTTATATCTGTTCGCCCGGCAACCCGACCGGCTCAGTGATCGATCAGGTCGGCCATGAAAAGCTGCTGAAACTGGCGGAAAAACACGATTTTGTGATTGCCTCCGACGAGTGCTACACCGAAATCTATGACGACGAAAGCAATCCGCCGCCGGGTTTATTGCAAACCGCCTATAACATGGGCAACACCGCATTCAAACGTTGCGTTATTTTCCACAGCCTATCCAAGCGTTCCAACGCGCCGGGTTTACGCTCGGGCTTTGTTGCCGGCGATGCCGAGCTATTGAAACCCTATTTTCAATACCGGACTTATCACGGCTGCGCGATGCCCTTGCCTACCCAACATGCCAGCATTCAGGCCTGGCAGGATGAGCGTCACGTCATCGAAAACCGTCGCTTGTATCGTGAAAAATTCGCGGCCTTCATCGATATTCTTAATGAAGTTTGCATCGTCACCCAGCCACCGGCCAGTTTTTATATCTGGTTGAAAACGCCGATTGCCGATACCGAATTCGCCAAGCAGCTGTTTGCCCAACAAAACATCACCGTGCTGCCCGGCAGTTATTTATCCCGTGATTTCGACGGCATCAACCCCGGCCTTAACCACGTCAGAATTGCCCTGGTTGCGCCCTTGGATGATTGTATAGACGCCGCCCATCGCATCAAAAATTTCCTTAACTCTTTATAAAAGAAACCATGTCACAACTAGAAAATATCATTAACGAAGCCTTTGAAATCCGTGCCGACATTTCCCCTGCCAACGTATCCGCTGAAGTGCGTGCAGCCGTTGAAGAAGCGATCAGCTTACTGGATAGCGGCAACGCCCGTGTTGCCGAAAAAACCAGCGGCGAGTGGGTCGTCAACCAATGGCTGAAAAAAGCGGTATTGTTGTCATTCAGAATCAACGAAAACCGTGTGATCGAAGGTGGCAACAGCCGTTATTACGACAAGGTTGAAGCCAAATTCAGCACTTACTCACCCGACGACTTTGCAAAATCCGGCGTGCGCGTCGTGCCTAATGCCATCGTCCGTCACGGCGCTTACATTGCACCGGGCGCCGTGTTAATGCCTTCGTTCGTTAACATCGGGGGCTATGTCGATTCCGGCACAATGGTTGACACCTGGGCCAGCGTCGGCTCTTGTGCGCAAATCGGCAAGAACGTGCATCTTTCCGGCGGCGTCGGTATCGGCGGCGTTTTGGAGCCCTTGCAAGCAGGTCCAACGATCATTGAAGATAACTGCTTTATCGGCGCACGCTCGGAAATCGTCGAAGGCGTTGTCGTTGAACAAGGCTCGGTTATTTCAATGGGCGTTTATATCGGTCAAAGCACCAAAATCTTCAACCGCATGACCGGCGAAGTCAGCTATGGCCGCGTACCGGCAGGTTCAGTTGTGGTGCCGGGCAACTTGCCATCTGCTGACGGTAGCTACAGCTTGTATTGCGCGGTGATCATCAAACAGGTTGATGAAAAAACCCGCAGCAAAACCGGTATTAACGAGTTGTTGAGGGATTAATCGTGTGGGGTGCATAAGCCTTTGCGTTATGCACCCTTGATCTATTCATCTCGCGGATGACTCAAACATTCCTTCCGTCATCACAACCGACACAAGCCAATCACTACCAAACCATGATAAACAACGACGTATTACGCCGGGTACGCTACGCTTTAGAGCTTAAAGATCAAACCATGATCGATATTTTTGCCTTAAGCGACGTAGAAATGACTCGAGATGAGTTACTGCCGCTGCTCAAAAAAGATAATGAAGCCGACTATGTCGAGCTTGACAACAAGCTACTGGGAAAATTTCTAGACGGCTTGATTATCTATAAAAGAGGCAAGCAGGAAAATCAACCCGAACAGATCAAAAATCCGGAGCCGTTAACCAATAACACTATACTCAAAAAACTGAGAATCGCGCTGGAATTTAAAGAAGAAGACATGCTCAGCACTTTAAAACTGGCCGACTTCGAATTATCCAAAGGCGAACTCAGCTCTTTTTTCAGACAAAAAAGCCATAAACATTACCGGGAATGCGGCGACCAGATTCTGAGAAACTTTTTACAAGGCCTTACTCTTCGTTTTAGAGAGCAGGACTAATCCCCAAAAATCGTTAAAACCTGTGAAAACTGTTGGTGCTAAGCACGTCTAAGCATGAGCGGATTCCACATAATGTGCAGACTGACTCCAATAACCTAACCAAGGCCAATACCATGAGCGACAACATATCCAACAATGCCATCATTTACGCGACGCTGGCTTTAAACAGCGAAGTCGCCCTGCAACACGAATATCTGGACTCCACGGATGTTCCCGATGATGAGCGCGAAAACGAAGAAGAAATTCTGGCCGATCTGGAACAAGCCTTTATGGAATTTGTCGATCTTTATAAAATCCGCTGCAAATCCGACAAACAATTGCCCAGCATAGACGAATTGCTGAACAGTCAATTGTAAAAATCATGCACACGCTTTACGGCATCAAAAACTGCGACACCGTCAAAAAAGCGCGTAACTGGCTGGACCAACACGGCATAGCCTATCGATTCCACGATTTTCGGACCGATGGCTTAACGCCGGAGTTGCTACAGTATTTTACCGAGCATTTGGACTGGAAAAAACTGCTTAACCGCAGCAGCACCAGCTGGCGCCAACTCAGTAGCGAACAGCAAAGCGATCTGACTTTAGAAAAAGCCATGCACCTGATGCTGACCACTCCCACCCTGATTAAGCGCCCGATTTTAGAGTTCGGCGACCAGTTAATCCTTGGTTTCGCCAAGGATGGTGGGTATGCCGCAAACTTTGCAGGGGCGAATTCATTCGCCGTGGGCGACTACCAAAAGTAGGCGCTTTTAGGCGAAGTCGCCCCTACAACTTGCTGTATACTGCAAACTGGCCGATAAAAGCCGATAACCATTCAACCGAATAACTATGAGTCACACCCTAGAACTGCTTAAAGACCTGATTAGCCGCGAGTCGGTCACCCCAAAAGACGCGGGTTGCCAGGATGTGCTGGCGGCACGATTAACAAAACTGGATTTCAAAGAAGAGCGCCTGGACTTTGCCGATACCCAAAACATCTGGCTGAGACGCGGCGATGCCAAACCGTTGTTTACCTTTCTCGGCCACACCGATGTGGTGCCTACCGGCCCATTGGATGCCTGGGTTTCACCGCCTTTTGAGCCGACGATTCGTGACGGCAAACTCTATGGGCGCGGCGCTGCCGATATGAAAGGCGGCATCGCCTGCTTTATCACTGCCGTCGAACGCTTCATTGCTCGGCATCCGGACCATCAGGGCTCTATCGCGGTGATGATGACCAGCGACGAAGAAGGCATCGCCACCAACGGCGTGGTTAAAGTCGTCGAAGTGCTGGAACAGCGCAACGAAAAAATAGACTGGTGTCTGGTCGGCGAACCGTCCAGCGACAAAAAAATCGGCGACGTGGTTCGCGTCGGTCGGCGCGGTTCTTTATGCGCCAAGCTGACCATTGCGGGCATCCAAGGCCACGTCGCCTATCCTGAACTTGCCGATAATCCGATACACACTTTTGCCCCGGCGTTAAAAGACCTCATTGATGAAGTTTGGGATCACGGCAATGCGTTTTTCCCGCCGACCAGCTTGCAGGTTTCCAATATCAATTCTGGAACCGGTGCGGAAAACATCATCCCCGGCAGCGTGGCCGTTCAGTTCAACCTGCGTTTTTGCACCGAACTGGACGAGGAAACCATCAAGCAACGCACCCGTGCGCTGCTGGACAAATACGATTTCAAATACGAATTGGAATGGCGCTTGTCCGGCAATCCATTCCTGACCCAATCGGGCGCATTAATCGATGCCGCCCACGCCGCTATCAAAACCGTGACCGGCTTTGAAACCCTTGATGACACCGGCGGCGGCACCTCCGACGGACGCTTTATCGCCCCGACCGGCGCACAGGTTATCGAGCTCGGCCCGTTGAATGAAAGCATCCATAAAGTCAATGAACACGTTGACGTCGAAGACCTGGAGATTTTGTCCCGTATTTATGAACAGATATTGGTTAATTTGCTGGTTTAAATTGACCTAAGATCACTCAGCCAATCAGTTGCAATCTTGTGCCGGACAACCGTTTTTTGTTGTCCGGCATTCATGGTTTCAGCAGTGCAGGCGCCCTGCTGTGCAAGCAAAGCTTGCACTCCTCCCATTTTATTCACCGTCAGTTAGCAGTTATCCGGCACCGGAATAACTGCGGCAATCGCAGACAAATAGCCGGTTTAATATAGAGCTAGGCAATGCCATACTGGATTTTTTAGATTTAAGGGATTGTTGTTTTATATGGCCAATTTTAACACCCATTTATTGGTTGCTTCGGCTGCCAGCATCGGCGCTGCTCTAGTCGCCGCTAATGTCCGCTTGATTACTACCGCCGATATGCCCTGGCTGATTTTTCTGGGCATAGTAGGCGGACTATTGCCTGATATTGATGCGAGCAACTCAAGGCCGGTAAGACTATTGTTTAACATATTAGCGTTAATGGGCGCAGCTGCGGCGCTGCATACGTTAAAAGACAGTTATGCGCCACACCTGTTATTACTGATTGCAACAGCTACTTATCTGTTTATTCGTTATGGAATGCTGAGCATATTTAACAGCCTTACCGTTCATCGGGGGGTATTCCACTCACTATTGGCAGCCTTGTTTTTTGGTTTATTAATGACCTGTATTAGCTATCACTTTCTGCATTGGAATGCTGCACATGCGTGGTTGAACGGTATATTCATTGCGTTGGGATTTATCGTTCATTTACTGCTGGATGAACTCTATAGCACTAATTTATCGAACTTAAAAATGAAAAAGTCTTTTGGTACTGCGTTAAAACTATTCAGTTATAACAATATGACGGCCTCGGCATTAATGACCGTTTGTACAACAATACTGTACTCGATGGCACCATCACCGATGACATTGATTAAAATATGGACAGGCGCTCAATGGAACAATTATTTAGAGCCGATCATGTTTTAACACGGCAGCGCGGCTATCATCCTAATGTTACCTGGCTCTTCGGCTGCTTATTGATCGGGAAATCCGCCATCGATAAACAAGCGCCCCGTATACCACAACATTGATCAGTACCACCAAGCCCGCCAGCCATAACTGAATATCTCGGGTGAGTCCAAGAGGATAAATGACGGGTAGAAGATAATGCTCAATAAAGCTATCCGAGTAACCGGAATCCCCGGCAATTCGGCGAAGTTTAACTTCAATCAACGTCAGCGGACACACACCGCCGTTCAGTTCAATAAATGTCCCCCAGCAGGCAGCCGCTATATGAATCCACACAATCCGGAAATAGCGTGATACCAGCAAACCGCCAAAAATGACGAAGCCGATAAACAGGAAATGGAGAATAAGAACGAAGTCTGCTAAAAGTCGATAAATCATGGCCTGTTAAGTTACATGATGCAAAGTTGATATTTTTCATTATACGGCACCCCCACCCTTGAATCACACTGCCGGTAGCTTGAAGACTCACCTGAAACCAAATTCAAAAAACTACAGGATACGCTGCTCAGCTGACAAGACTCATTGCCTGTATCGCTTGATTTTTCTGACGCGTCCCGCTTTCATCCATCACCGTAATCGACTCCTCGCAGCTGATAATGTTTTCTTTGTTTTTGAGGATATAATCCGCCAGACACTGAATAGCCCGCCAATGAATCGGTGAGTTTATAAATTGAAAGGCTTTATCGAACAGTTCAACCAGCTTCTCTTGTTGCCGGCTTTTAGTCGCAATAAAAGTATCCATATACTCATAAACCTGTTCAAGATCGGATCTGCCGCCGTAATAATGCAAGGCATTGATATTCACCAGTTGAGCAGAAAACTGTTCATCATCACGAAGAGCGACATGCTTTGCTTCTGCTAAAGGCCCGACCAATAAATTAATCATATCCGCTTCAAAAGCGGTCTGATAGGCATCCTGTTCAGCGACTGAAAAATAATGAGTACTTTCAATTAACGCAACCGACAGACTATGAATAAGACGACCGCCCTCTACAACTGCGTCAAAGTGATCATAGCTTAGTCGGCAGGTGTCCAAAGAGCTGGCTTTTTGGTGAGGCGAGTCCTGAATAATAATCTGAAAATAGACGAGAGGCAGCTGTTTTTGTTTATTGTAAAGATAAATGGCGGCCGCATGACCCGCCTCATGAAAAGCGATTTGCCTGAACAAATCTTGATCATTAATGATATAGGATGTATCAGTTTGGTGATTCCGTTTCATGATTCCACCCGCAGGCTAAAAAGAATGCGGTCAGGGCTGCCGACCGCATTTAAAAGGAAGGATAGTCAACTCTAATTCCCTTAAACAAGAGGGATAATACAAGAGTTGCAAACCAGTCTAATGACTAAAGCCATCCTTGAAAATGCGACCGATTGCCGCGCGACAATAAGCCGCGCAACATGGCACGGTAACTGCTATATATCTTAGTTTGCGTAATAGAAAACGCTTTCAAACCGCATCGTTGCCGGGTTTGAAATAAACCATTCCCCTCGTGACCGGGGCATTTCACATGGTAATATAAGGCATATAACCCATAAACAGGTTGAATCGACCGACGTCGACAAAGCCATGGTTAACCGCCCGGCATCATTAACGGCGAAAACCACCTTAAATAACTGTCAGACAGCCGTCACAATCAAAACGTATAATACCGAAAACCAACCGACCCCTCTGTAACCAAGCCAAGGATGTAATCCACCATGATCGCCCAACAAACACCATTGCCGCAAGAAGAAATCAGCAAGATCGACGCTTACTGGCGCGCCTGCAACTACCTTGCTGCAGGCATGATTTATCTGCGCGACAATCCGCTGCTACGCGAACCGCTCAAGCTGGAACATGTAAAAAGTCGCTTGCTGGGGCATTGGGGCTCAAGTCCCGGTCTGTCCTTTGCTTATATCCATATCAACCGGCTGATTAATAAATACGATTTGAATGCCATATTCATGGCTGGCCCCGGACATGGTGCGCCGGGCGTACTTGGCCCGGTTTATCTGGAAGGCGCTTACAGTGAAATATACCCAAACAAGAGTGAAGACGAACACGGCATGCGCCAGTTCTTCAAAGAATTTTCGTTTCCGGGCGGCATAGGCAGCCATTGCACACCGGAAACGCCGGGCTCGATTCATGAAGGCGGCGAACTCGGCTACAGCGTCTCGCATGCTTTCGGTGCGGCTTACGACAATCCGGATTTGATCGTTGCGGTCATGGTCGGCGATGGCGAATCGGAAACAGCCCCGCTGGCTACCTCCTGGCATTCCAACAAATTCCTGAACCCGATCAGCGATGGAGCTGTGCTGCCGATCCTGCACCTGAACGGTTACAAAATCAACAACCCGACTATTTTGTCGCGCATTTCGCACGAGGAACTGGAAAACTTGTTCAAAGGCTACGGTTGGACACCTTATTTCGTCGAAGGTAGCGACCCGGACACTATGCACCAAGCCATGGCCGCAACCATGGAACAGTGTGTGCTGGAAATTCGCCGCATTCAGCAAGAAGCCCGTAGTAGCGGTCAGCCTCTCCGCCCGCGCTGGCCGATGATCGTGTTACGCAGCCCTAAAGGCTGGACCGGGCCGAAGCAAGTGGACGGTAAAAAGGTGGAAGGCTTTTGGCGCTCACACCAAGTGCCTCTGGGCAATGTGCGCGATACGCCTGAGCATTTCCAACAACTGGAGGACTGGCTACGCAGTTACAAACCGGAACAACTGTTCGACCAGGAAGGCCGCTTGTTGCCCGAGCTTAAAGCCCTGGCACCCAAGGGCGCACGACGTATGAGCCTCAACCCGCACGCCAACGGCGGCTTGTTGCGTAAAGCGCTGCATATGCCAGACTGCCGCGAATACGCAGCTGAAGTGACTAAACCGGGCACTACCAGTGCTGAAAACACCCGCCCTTTAGGCAAGTTCCTGCGCGACATCATGAGCTTGAATAGGCATAATTTTCGCGTGTTCGGCCCCGATGAAAACAGCTCGAACAAACTGGACAATATCTATGAAGTCAGCAAGAAAACCTGGCTAGCCGACTATCTGCCGGAAGATGCCGACGGCGGCGAACTGTCGCCGGACGGTCGAGTCATGGAAATGCTCTCCGAGCACACCCTGGAAGGCTGGCTGGAAGGCTATTTGCTGACCGGTCGCCACGGTTTTTTTTCCACCTACGAAGCCTTCGTGCATGTCATCGATTCGATGTTCAACCAACATGCCAAATGGTTAGCCATGTCCAAGGTAGTGCCTTGGCGAGCGCCGGTATCATCGCTGAACCTACTGATTACTTCCACTGTCTGGCGTCAGGATCACAACGGTTTTACCCATCAAGATCCCGGCTTTCTCGACGTGGTAGTCAACAAGAGTCCTGAGGTAACGCGCATCTATCTGCCGCCCGACGTGAACTGCCTATTGACGGTTGCCGATCATTGCTTAAAGAGCGTCGATTACATCAACGTAATCGTTTGCGACAAACAAAAGCATTTGCAATTTTTAGACATGGATGCGGCGATCAAGCATTGCACCAAAGGCATCGGCATCTGGGACTGGGCATGCAACGATCAAGGCGTAGAACCGGATTTGGTTATCGCCAGCGCCGGCGATATTCCAACCAAAGAAGCCTTGGCAGCGGTAGTGTTGCTGCGCGAGAATTTTCCCGAACTCAAGGTTCGCTTTATCAACGTGGTCGACCTGTACAAGCTGACGCCTGAAGCCGAGCATCCGCACGGCTTATCGGACAAGGATTTCGACAGCCTGTTCACGCTGGACAAGCCTATCCTTTTCAACTTTCACGGCTACCCCTGGCTGATCCATCGCCTAGCCTATCGCCGCAACAACCACAAGAATCTGCATGTGCGCGGCTACAAAGAAAAAGGCAGCATCAACACGCCGCTGGAACTTGCCATTCAGAACGAGATCGACCGTTTCAGCCTAGTGATCGATGCGATCAACCGCATCCCGTCGTTGCGCGTAGCGGGTGCGCATGTCAAAGAAAACATGCGCGACAAACAGATCGAATGCCGCAACTATGCTTATGAATACGGCACCGATTTACCTGAGGTCGATAACTGGGTATGGCCGTATTGAAGCGCTCGGTTTTAACCATCAACAGCGGCTCGTCTTCGATCAAGGCGAGCCTGTTTTCGGTTGACGGCACACGGCGCAATTTCCGTTACGAACATGTGCGCAATCAACAAGAAGCCTTCAATCGTCTGCTAGATGACCTAGCGGAGGAAGTGCCGGATCTGGTTGGGCATCGATTTGTTCATGGCGGCGATATTGTCGATCCGGCAAGACGGGTTAATGTCCCCGAACGTTCCCGGTTGGAGGGGCTGATTCATCTTGCCCCACTACACCTGCCGGGCAATCTGCTTGGGCTGGATTTATGCGTGCAACATTTTAATGTGCCGCAAATAGCCTGCTTCGATACGGCTTTTCATGCCACGATGCCCGAATTGGCTAAACGGCTACCGATTCCTAACGCACTGGACATACGCCGCTACGGTTTTCATGGGCTCAATTATGCCTACATCGCCGAAATGCTCGCGGATGTTTTAGGCGACGTGGCTTATAAAAAAGTCGTCGTCGCCCATTTGGGCAGCGGCGCCAGTCTTTGTTTAATGGACAACCTAAAATCGGTAGACACTACCATGGGTTATACCCCGGCGGGAGGCATTCCGATGGGAACCCGTAGCGGCGACCTCGATCCGGGCGTGATGCTGGAGCTGGCAAAACGCTACACTCCTGAAGCATTATCCGACATGGTGTTTCACAATATGGGCTTGCTGGCGTTGTCTGCGGGTGAAAGTTCGGAAATGGATAAGCTGCTTGCCAGTGACAGCGACAACGCAACATTTGCCGTCGACTATTTTTGCCGCCAGGTACGAGCGGCAATCGGCGGCTTTGCAGCCAAGGCAGGCGGCATCGATGCGCTGGTTTTTACCGGCGGTATCGGTGAGCATTCTGCCGTAGTTCGTGAAAAAATCTGCGCTCCATTGGCTTTTCTGGGCTTTGCTTTGGATAAGACTGCCAATCATTTAGGGAGCAATGCCATCGGCATTGCCGGTTACAAACCGGTGCTGATCGTTCCGGCAGACGAGGAAATCATGATCCGCAATCTTTGCCTAAGTGCTTGTCTAGTTTAGGTCTGCGCACTGAAGCACTGCTGACCGGTTAAGCCGGTAATGTTGACTGGCCGGGCGACTAAAGTCGCTGCCGCAATCCGGTCATGCCCACGGCCTTACAGTGAGCAAGCAAGATGAGCACATGTCGATACAGGGAAAGTTGCGCTTCCACACCGGTAATATTTTTAAATTTTTAAGGAGCATGCTTATGACGGATATCAAATCGTACTCAGTTTGGGATGCCGGCACCCGCTGGTTTCATTGGATCAATGTATTGTGTGTTGTTGCGCTTATGGCTGCCGGTCTGGTTATCCTGAATGCGAGCAGTCTTGAGGTCTCCAATGCAGGAAAGATAAAACTCAAGACTGTCCATACGTGGATCGGCTATGTGTTTGCCATCAACTTAATCTGGCGTTTCATTTGGGCCTTTTTAGGAAATCGCTATGCGAAGTTAAGCGCGGTGCTTCCGGGCGGCAAGGGCTACTTTCATGCGTTGCGCCGCTATGTCGCCGCCTTTTTTTCCGGCCACCCACAACAGTATATCGGCCACAATCCGCTAGGCCGCCTAGGGGTCGCCCTGCTGTTTCTGCTGATTACCCTTCAGGCAGTCACAGGCTTGGTGCTGGCCGGCACCGATTTATTTCTGCCGCCTTTCGGGTATTGGATAGCGCAGTGGGTGGCCGCACCGGGTATCGCGCCCGATACCTTAGTCCCCTATGCGCCGACCCTGTATGATGAAACGGCTTACCAGAGCATGCGTGCTTTTCGCAAACCCGTTGCCGTAATACATTTGTATAACTTTTATTTTCTGCTGGCCGCCGTTGTATTGCATGTTGCAGCGGTCATCGTGACTGATCTGCGCGAAGGCGGCAGCATTATTTCTGCGATGTTTACAGGACGCAAGACCCTTAGCGGACAACCGGTAGACGAAGATTCCAGCAGCCATGACTGAGCATTATTGATTAATGCCTGAGTTTTCAAGCCATTCCTGTTAAACGCTTGAGTAACTTGTTGACGATTCCCTGAATAGAGTGCTAGTTTCCAGCTCAGCAATCAAATTCCATCGATTCTGTTTTGGAATGCACAATCTGCCTTTAGGAGGTCAAAATGAATGAAGACACATTTAACATGGAAATCAGAAAGTATCTGAAAATTGTTGGGGTCACATCGCAACGTGAAATCGAACATGCTGTTCTCAAAGCGATTGAAGCCGGGAAATTGAACGGTTCCGAGACCCTGGAGATTAAAATGACGCTGGAAGCTCCGGCTGCCGACATCAGTCACTGCATCGAGGGAAAAATAGCACTTGAATAGTGCCCTTGCCTGAAGAAACCGGAGATTGAGCGGGTTAGCCGATCGGCTAACCCGCATTTGAAAGGTTTCTTTATCTGAACAATCCGGAGATTATCCCGGACTCAGGTTCGCCACGGGTGTTCCGGCAAATCGGAAACGCCGATGGCTTCAGCCCCGGCTTTGGCAACTCGATGATCGTTTTCTACCGAGCTGCCGCTAACCCCGACAGCGCCGATTAAAACGCCATCCTTGTCAACGATAGGAACGCCTCCGGGAAAGGTAATCAGTCCGTCGTTGGAATGTTCAATCCCGTAAAGCGGCCCGCCCGGTTGCGATAGCTGACCGATTTGTCCGGTGTTCATCGCGAAGAAACAAGCGGTTTTGGCTTTCTTGATCGCAATGTCCACGCTGCCTACCCAGGCATTGTCCATTCTCACGAACGCCTTTAAATCAGCGCCGGAATCCACTACAGCGATACACATCTGCGTACCGATTTTTTTTGACTCGGCAATTGCCGCAGCCATTGCCTGTTCGGCCAGTTCGTATGTTACATGCATGGTCTACGCTCCTCTATTTTTTATCAAAAGAGCCTAATGGTATTCCTTTTTGACTTTATTTTGGAAAAATCATTTGTTCCGGACGAACGAGTATGTCGAATTCCGCTTCGGTCACAAATCCGCCGGAGACTGCCTCAACACGCAGCGTACTGCGATTTTTCAAAGCCAGTTTCGCAATTTTGGCCGCATTGTCGTAACCGATGCGCGGAGCCAGAGCAGTCACCAGCATCAGCGAACGCTCCATCAGCTCGGCAATGCGGTCGATATTCGGCTCAATGCCGACCACGCAATGATCGGTAAAACTCATCGCCGCGTCGCCGATAAGGCGGATCGACTGCAACACGTTATAAATAATGACCGGCTTGAACACATTGAGCTCCAAATGTCCCTGCGCCCCGGCAAAGGTGACGGTGGTGTGATTGCCCATAACCTGTGCGCAAACCATGGTCATGGCTTCGCACTGGGTCGGATTGACCTTGCCCGGCATGATCGAAGAGCCGGGTTCGTTTTCCGGCAGCGACAGTTCGCCGATGCCGGAGCGCGGGCCCGAACTCAACAGGCGAATATCGTTGGCTATTTTAGTGAGGCTGACCGCAAGGGTATTTAACACCCCGGAGATTTCCACCATCGCATCGTGCGCGGCCAGCGCCTCGAACTTATTGGCCGCAGAAACGAAAGGCAGCCGGGTAAACGTCGCAACCTCTTCGGCAAACCGGTCGCCGAAACCCGGTTTCGAGTTCAGGCCGGTGCCCACCGCAGTGCCGCCTTGCGCCAGAGGATACAGCCGTTTGAGGCTATCGTTAATCCGGTCGATACCGAATTGTACTTGAGCGGCGTAACCGGAAAATTCTTGCCCCAATGTCAGTGGGGTCGCGTCCTGCAAATGGGTTCGCCCGATCTTGATGATTTGGCTCCATGCCTGGGATTTACCGGACAGCGCGCGATGCAGGTGCCAAAGGACCGGAATCAATAAATGGTGCAACTGCTCGACGGTGGCGATATGCATGGCCGTTGGAAAAGCGTCATTCGAAGACTGACTGCGGTTACAGTGATCGTTCGGATGCACCGGCGTTTTAGATCCGATAACGCCGCCAAGACGCTCGATAGCCAGATTGGCAATCACCTCGTTGGCGTTCATGTTGGACTGGGTACCGGAACCGGTCTGCCAGACCACCAGCGGAAAATTGTCATCGAGATTGCCGCCGATAACCTCCTGTGCCGCATCGGCTATTGCATTGCCGATTTTTTCGTCGATGTTATTCAGCGCGATATTCGATAATGCGGCGCAATATTTGACGATGCCTAAAGCCCGAATCAAAGGCTGGGGCATGCGTTCATTGCCGATTTTGAAGTTGATCAGGGAACGCTGGGTTTGCGCGCCCCAGTATTTGTCGGCGGATACTTGTATGGGGCCGAAGGAGTCGGTTTCGGTGCGGGTATTGTCGGTGTTTTTTTTCATGACTTGTCCGTTTGTGGTTGGGTTATGGCATGAATAGGCCATGCGCATCAACTTAAGTCCAAGCGGACCGGGCAACATGCCCCGTCCGGCTATGAATAAACAGGGTTTGACTATAACGATTTTCACCCTGCTTGAATAGAAAACTTCTTGTTGATTAAAATCGCTAAACTCTCATCTCAAAATAGAATCAAAATCATTGGCATAATTACAGATACGGATTAAAGCTATTTCAGTTGATAACATTTTTCGAGCCTATCAGGGAGGTTTCTATCATGATTAACCACGATCCATTTGATGCGCGTCAACAACTGAAAGCCGATAGCATCGGTGCGGTTTCTTATTATGCCTTATCCCGGCTTGAGACCGCAGGTGCAGCCAATGTTTCACGGTTGCCGCATACGATAAAAATCCTGCTTGAGTCTTTATTGCGCAACTGCGACGGCAACATAATTACCCAAGAGCATGTATTGAGCGTCGCCAACTGGCAGCCGCAAGGCACGAGGTATGAAATACCCTTCAAACCGGCCCGGGTGATATTGCAGGATTTTACCGGCGTACCGGCACTGGTGGATCTGGCCGCCATGCGTGATGCGATGAAGCAACTGGGCGGCGATCCGAAGAAAATTAATCCTTTGATTCGCTGCGACCTAGTGATCGATCACTCGGTGCAGGTCGATTATTTCGGCAAGGCCAATGCCCTGTTATTAAACGAAACCGTCGAATTTGAAAGAAACGCCGAACGCTATGAATTCCTGAAATGGGGGCAATCGGCGTTTAAGAATCTTCGCGTGGTGCCGCCTTCTACCGGCATCGTTCATCAGGTAAACCTTGAATACCTTGCACCAGTGGTGTTCCATAACAAGGATAAAAACCTCTGTTATCCCGACAGCTGCGTCGGCACCGATTCGCATACGCCGATGATTAACGGCCTGGGCGTACTGGGCTGGGGCGTCGGCGGTATTGAGGCGGAAGCGGTGATGCTGGATCAACCCATCTACATGCTGGTCCCCGATGTGGTCGGCATCAAATTGACCGGCATGCTGCCTCCCGGCGTAACGGCGACGGATCTGGTGCTGCGCATTACCGAGCTTTGCAGAAACTTTGGCGTGGTCGGAAAGTTCATCGAGTTTTACGGTTCCGGGCTGAGCAACTTGAGCATTCCCGACCGGGCCACGCTTAGCAACATGGCGCCTGAACAAGGTTCGACGGTGAGTTTCTTTCCGATCGATGACGAGACTTTAAGCTACATGCGGCTGACCGGGCGCCATGCGGATTTGATCGATCTGACCGAACGTTACGCCAAAGAACAGGGGCTGTTTCGCACCGACGAGATGCCGGATCCTGAATTTACCCAGGTTATGGAAGTCGATCTCAGCACCATCGAACCCTCGCTGGCAGGCCCCAAGCGTCCTCAAGACCGCATCGCCCTCAGCGAAGTCGGGCCGACCTACCGGCAGATGCTGATCGAACCGACAGGCATCAAAGGCATGGGACTGTTCAAGCATGACTTGGAACGCAGCGGCATCGTATCGAGGAATAATACCGATGAGAAAATCACCCATGGCGCAGTTGTCATTGCAGCAATTACGTCCTGCACCAACACCAGCAATCCGTCGGTGATGCTGGCAGCAGGTCTGGTTGCCAAAAAAGCGGTGGAGCGGGGCTTGAAGGTTAAAAACTATGTCAAAACCTCGCTGGCCCCAGGTTCGTTGGTGGTCACGGAGTACCTAAAAAAGTCGGGGCTGCTTGGCTATTTGGAACAGCTTGGCTTCTATCTGGTCGGCTACGGCTGCACCACCTGCATCGGCAACTCCGGCCCGTTGGATGAAGCGGTTGAAAAAGCGATAGTGGACAACGATCTGGTGGTGTCGGCGGTATTGTCCGGCAACAGAAATTTCGAAGGCCGCGTGCATCCATTGACCAAGACCAATTATCTCGCTTCGCCGCCGCTGGTCGTCGCCTATGCGCTGGCGGGATCGACAACGCTGGATATTACCCGCGAGCCGCTGGGCGAAGATCAAAACGGCAATCCGGTTTACCTGAAGGACATTTGGCCTACGCCCTGGGAAGTGGCTGAAGCCATCCGGCAGTTCGTAACGCCGGAGATGTTCCGGGAAAAATATCGCGATGTGTTTACCGGCACTCAAGCTTGGCAGCAGGTGGAGGTCAGCGGTACCGAATTGTATGCCTGGGACGAGAATTCGACTTATATCAGGAAACCGCCGTTTTTCGAAGGACTGACCACAGATCGGCAACAGATACAACCGCTTACCGGCATGCAGGTGCTGGCGCTGTTCGGCGACTCCGTCACCACCGATCATATTTCACCGGCCGGTCAAATCGCGCCGCACTCTGCGGCGGCGTTATATCTTTTGAGTAAAGGCGTGGAACAAAAAGACTGGAACAGTTACGGCTCGCGTCGGGGCAACGATCAAGTCATGGCTCGCGGCACGTTTGCGAATATCCGAATTCGCAACCAGCTGGTTATCGGCGCCGAAAACCAGGTGACGGCCAACCAACCGGGCCACGGCAACGACGAAGTGATGAGCGGGAACATGCCTTCGAATAGCCAAATTCACAACCGGCTGGTTCCCGGTGTCGAAGGCAACGTGACGATTTATCATCCCACCGGCGAACGGATGACGTTTTTCGATGCCGCGATGAAATACAAAGAAGCGGACATACCGCTGTGCATTCTTGCCGGCAAGGAATACGGCTCCGGCTCATCCAGGGATTGGGCGGCGAAAGGCCCGTTTATGCAGGGTGTAAAAGCGGTTATCGCCGAGAGTTACGAAAGAATTCACCGCAGCAACCTGATCGGCATGGGTATTTTGCCGCTGCAATTTATCGACGGCGAATCGGCTAAGAGCCTGAAATTAACCGGAAAGGAAACATTTGCTATCGACATTTCCGATGCAATGGGGCCACAACAGCACATTAAGGTTTCGGCAACCGCGCTTGACGGAAGCGTCACGGCCTTTAAGACTGTAAGCCGCATCGATACGCCGATTGAAATTCAATATTACCGGGATGGCGGTATTTTGCGCACGGTTTTGAAGAAATTGGTCGATTGATCATAACCGTCCTCTACGCCGCAGCCTTCGGTTAACCTGCCAATGATAGATTCCGGCGAGCAACGGACGAATCAGCGGCAAGCCGATCAGCCAGGCTATCGACTTCAACACAGGCACTTTGCTCATCAGCAGGATATAGGCATCCATCTCAGACAGAATCCGCTGGTTTTCGTCCTGAACGTGCAGTTCGGTTAGCGCCTTGTGAGGATCGATGCCGATTTTACGCAACTGCTCTTCCCGACCGGTGATGTCGATCCAGTAGACGTTTTCGCCCGCTTTACCGGCAAGTTTTTCGTAGGTCGACCTGTCTTTGACGCATTTGGGACAGGCGCCGTCGTAATAAACGTTAATTTTGGCTTTATCCTGATTCATGTTATTTGCCTCCAATTGGTAAGAGCGATATGACACTATTACCAACTTTAGGCGTAGCATCGTGTTTGGGCGGGCCGATGCGTACATGCGGCCATGCAGCAGACATGCTGTACGATGAATTTGCCCGGCAAGCTGCTGAGCGACAATGCCTGCAACTTCAGTGGCATAGGGTTTATCCCGACCATCACGGGTTAAAGGAGGAAAAACTGGCCAAGCTTAATCAATCGATAAGCCGGTTTACCCGATACTGGACAGAACAAAACCAGGCTTTTCTGGTTATCGGCGGCGACCATTCCTGTGCGTTGGGAACCTGGGGCGGGGTGCTGAATGGGTTGCAGCAGCCTGGTAAATTCGGCCTGATCTGGCTGGACGCACACATGGATGCGCACACCTTTGCTACCTCGCCGTCCGGCAATATTCATGGCATGCCGCTGGCTGCATTGCTTGGAAGAGCGGACAAAAAACTGGCGGCGATGTATCCCTCTTCCGACTTTATCAAACCGGAAAACCTCATTCTGATAGGTGTCCGAAGTTATGAACCTCAGGAATACGCTCTGTTAAAGCAAGCAGCAGTCAACATTATTTTTGCCGAACAGATTGATAGACTTGCCCCGGTACTAATGAAAGCCGTCGATAAACTCAGCCTGTCGTGCCAAGTTATCGGTATCAGCATCGATTTGGATGTTATCGATCCTGCCGATGCGCCCGGCGTAGAAACGCCTGTTCAAGACGGCATTAAAGCCATCGAACTGCTCGAAGCGCTTTCGTTGATTAATCGGCATCCGAAAATACTGGGCCTTGAAATCAGCGAATTTAATCCGGAAAACGACTCTGAAAATAAGACCTTACACCTGATGAAAGCCATTATTGAGGCGTTCTACGGCGAAACGTTATAGCAGTGCGTCGGTCTTGGCCGCCATGACAAAATCATTAACGTGCAGTCCTTTTATCTTGTGGGACCACCAGGTCACCGTCACCCTGCCCCATTCGGTTAAAATGGCCGGATGATGGTTTTCTTGCTCGCAAAGTGCGCCGATTTTATTGGTAAATGACAGAGCATTTGCAAAGTTATCGAAGGTGAAGGTTTTTCGCAGACGCTTGATGTTGTCTATTTCGACAAGCTCCCAGCCCTGTAATTGCGGCATAAATTCGTCAATTTCCGCCTGAGTGGCCAACGGTGCGCCAATTCTGCAAGCTTCGCAGGTTTTTTCGATCAGATTACTCATAGATATTCTCCATTTGGGTCTGTGTAAAACAATAGGCTCGTACCGAAATACTGCTTTTTGAATATTCACAGACTAAAGAAATCGATGTCTTGAATCAATAGGTAGTATCACCAATCAGATGGAGTTTATTACCGTATGGCGTGCTGTGCGCGCCTTAGCTTCCAAGGCGCGTACAGCACGCCCTACAAGCCCTCGGGAACATCCGAGCCACTCTATTTCAAGGATTCAGTAAGCCAAACAAATTTTTAGGGTCATTAGGTTCGGGCATTAAAGCCGTCTCTGTACCCAATTGATGTTCTTTTGCCAGCTCATAAACAACCCGGAGTATGGAGTAATCCTCTAACGCAAAACCGACTGAATCAAAGAGCGTAATCTCGTCATTATTCTGTCTTCCGGGCTTATGCTTACAGACCAACTCCCATAATTCGGCATAGATAAGATCGGCTGAGCACTACTGCACCTCCCCTTCCACCAGACTTTGCGGCTTATATTCGACCACCACCAGTTTGACCTGATTGATGAACTCGGCAGATAGCTCGATTTTACCCGGACAGTCGCCGCCCATTGCATGTATAAATGCGCCCGGTGAAAGATCCGCGAATGCAAACAAGGACTGCCGTTTTTTTGCGGCGGTCGCCGTTATCACAATATCGGCATCACGCACGGCTTCGATGATATTGCCGCAAACAATTAGCCTGAACCCTTGTCCGGAAAGATTTATTGAAAATTTAGCCATAGCTTCCGGATCGCTATCAAAAAAGCGGACTTCTTCCAGTTGAAAAAAACCGACGAATGCCAGTACCTGAAATTCCGCCTGCGCTCCGGTGCCGATATTTTGAATCTTTGCGAGCCAGATATTTTGCCGCCAGAACGCCGGTTGCCGCTGTTCTGAATGCGGTCAACAAAGTCATTTCAGTCATTATCAGCGGATATCCACTGTCGGCATCGCTTAAGAGTCCTATGGCGACAACGTTAAGCTTGCCCTTAAGCGGATTACCGGGATAACCGTTGACATATTTAAATGCATAGTACTGCCGGTCTACACAGAACATCAATTCAATGACGCCATCAGGATAATAGGTTCCGTGACGCGGCGATAAAATAAATTCATTCCATCGACCGAAATCTTCTTCTAACGCCGCAATAACGCGCTTAAAAAAATTTTCCAGACCAATGGATCTGTATCAGTTCCCGGATGTCGGTAACGGTAAGAATTTCTACTGACACCTCCGTAAAAAACTACTGTCGAAAAAGAAACCGGATACTCGAACGTTATTCTTTGGGTGCATCTTCATTAAGCAGATTGGGCTCGTTTATCTGGCTTCTTTCATTATTGAGCTGCTGTTCGATATGTTGAGTGGGCTTAATATCTATAAATTCCTCACCTGAACTGACTTGCGGCTCAATAACAGGTTTTTTATCAATCGGGATTTGTTTTGCCAACTTAATATGATAGGTAGTCTCGGACATGATGACATTCGCCTCATCGAAAATCTTTTTGACCAGCCAGATTGCTCCACTTCTAACCTTGCCAAAATCAGCTGTGTTTTGATTGACCCAACCGTAAATGTTCAACGAAACGCTCGCATTACTCAGTTCGTCAACCAAGCACAAGCAGGGCAAATCTGCCGCAACTCCGTCCATTTTACTGATCGTGTCGATTGCCAATTGCTGAGCTAAGGGTATGTCCTGCTGTGAGCTTATGCGTATATTAAAACCAAAGCGGCGTAACGGGTTATGCGTGTAGTTGACAATCGTTGATTTGTAAACACTCGCGTTTGGAATGCGGACATCGTTTCCATCAGGGCTTCTAATGATGGTTGCCCTGGCAGTTAAACGAACGACAAAACCTTCAATGCCCTCTATTGAAACATAATCATTTGGCGCGAAAGGTTGTCGAAGACTCAACAGGATACTGGTAATGTAGTTTTCGACGGTATCTTTTATAGCAAAACCAATGGCAAGACCGACAAGGCCTGCAACGCCAAAAATACTGGTTATCAAAGAGCTGGCATCAAGTATCTCCAAACCAAGCAATACACCGACAATCAGAAAACCAAAACGCAACAGTTGTTTAAACAAGTCGGCAATGAATTGATTAGGTGCAATTTTTTTGAAGATAATGTTACTGCGCGTGACCAATCCTCCCAAGAACCATGACATCACTATGATCAATATCGCAATGATCACCAGCGGAATATATGAAACCACAGTAAGAAAACTTTTATGAATACGTTCTGTCAGTATTGAGACCCGCTTTTCAACCGCCGAATCCAGTTCAATATTGTCATTCACTTCGATGACACCTTTGACTCGCTGAGCCAGCTCCTCGGCTTTTTTTTGAGCCTCAGCGGTTAGCACCTTTCCGGATAACTCGACAATGCCAGATTCAACACTGACCTTTATTTTGTCTAATCCGTCGATATTGCTGAAGATTTCCTTCAAGCGTTTTTTAATTCTTTGATCCTCCGATGAATCGGTTTGATTCGAAATTTCAGCATTTTGGGTCGTCTTTTCCGATTGCGACGTATCGGCAGCTTCCATTAAGTTATTGATCGCTAGTCCTGGCTTTATTGGCCCAAGAAATACCAATAAGATAAAAAATAAGTGGATGATGATACTAGTCAGTGTTGAATGTGAAAGATTCATCTTTAAAGGTTTCCTCTTTAGTTTGAGTTCAAATTGTCACTCGAAGCTCGTTTTATAAATCATTCCAGGCCAAATTGCATGAAAAACTGGCCGGATCCGGGCGGCGAATCTTGTTCATAGTACATTTCTTCAAGTATCAGGTTGCCTTCCGACCCAAGTTCCGATCCTGTCAATAAGGTGCGAAAGTCTTTGCCGCCTATTAACTGGTGGGTCATGGTCAGGTATAACCTTGATAATTGCTTGTCCCGGATGACAGTGTCCAGCATTTGCGGTCCGGCAATCAGGTAAATAGACTGGTAACCCAGTCCGCTTAACGCATCGATCAAAGGCGCGCCGTGAACCATGTTGTCTTCACCGGTAAAAAGTAGGGGATAGCCCAAGTCCTGCCAGTAACGGATATAATCAGGTGCGGCATTTCTTCCGGTGGCGATATAAACGTCTTGCCCATGTTCTTTGAGACTATCGTGCAACGGAAAATTCAGGCTGGCGCTGGCGATGATCACGGCAGGCTGAGGTTTTAAGCCATGGTTACTGCGCCATTCAACAAGATCCTTGTTCCTGACCTGCAATATGTTGCCCAGGCGCCCTTCACCCAGCGCCCGCATATAGCCGCCATGGGTAATAAGGCAATCCGCCTGAGCATGCAGCTCCATAAACAGGCCAAAGTCGGAATCGGTTGTTATATGTTTGGGAATATAGGTGCCTTGACGAGCGGTATCTTCCAACGCAATGCGTCCGTCCAGGCTCGACAGGAAATTGGCATAAACAAACGGACATGCGGCCGTTCCCAGTTCATGTAATCGATGGCTAAGATAAAGACCTTTAACGGAGGTTTTTTCGCAAGGATGCGGATAAAACTGCAATAGTTTTGTCTGCATAGACATATTATTGATCCTTTATACAGTTTATAACTTGTTTTTATTACCATGAAGATAATGAAGAAAAACGTAGGGAGTAACTACAGTAAATTCTTCATGCTCTTCATGGTAAAAATAAATGACATCCCCTGAAATCAACACCCCGAAAAATGGAACGCAGACAACTCAAAAAAACCCTATTTTCATCATAATTATTGGTGTTATCTGCGTCTATCATAATCGCTGAGCCGTCACTCCTAAGACACACTAAATTCCTTTAGCGAGCTTTTCAGCGTAACCGGTGTAATTGCGTGGCGTCAGTTCCAGCAAAATGATTTTTGCTTCAGCCGGAATGTCCAGTTTCTCAATAAACGCCTGCATTTGTTCGGGAGTAATACGCTGGCCCCGGGTGAGCTCCTTTAATTTTTCATAAGGTTTTTCAATGCCGTAGCGGCGCATCACGGTTTGTATCGGTTCCGCTAACACTTCCCAGTTGGCATTGAGATCAGCCTCAATCGCATCGACATTGATCTGTAATTTGGAGATGCCCTTTAAGCTGGCCTGAATGGCAATGGACGTGTGGGCGATGCCGACACCGATATTTCTCAATACGGTTGAATCGGTCAAATCCCGCTGCCAACGCGATACCGGCAATTTTTCGGCCAGAAAACCGAATATCGCGTTGGCTAAGCCCAAATTGCCTTCCGAATTTTCAAAATCGATCGGGTTGACTTTGTGCGGCATCGTCGAGGAGCCGATTTCTCCGGCAATGGTTCTTTGTTTGAAATAACCCAACGAAATATAGCCCCAGATGTCGCGGTCGAAATCCAGCAAAATGGTGTTGAAACGGGACAGTGCATGAAAATATTCGGCAATATAATCGTGCGGTTCAATCTGAATGGTGTAGGGATTGAATTGCAGGCCTAAAGATTCGACAAATTTTTGGGAAAATTCAGCCCAATCCACATCGGGATAGGCCACGCAATGCGCATTATAATTGCCTACTGCGCCGTTGATTTTACCTAATAATTGCACGGCTTGCAGCTGGTGTTGCTGGCGTTGCAGTCGCGCGGCGACGTTGGCAAATTCTTTGCCCGTGGTGGTCGGCGTCGCCGATTGGCCGTGGGTGCGCGACAACATCGGCTGGCCTGCGGTTTCCACGGCGATGGTTTTTAGCGCCGCGATGCAATCGCCAATTTGCGCCAGGATCACTTCGCGGCCTTCTTTAAGCATTAACGCGTAAGACAGGTTATTGATGTCTTCCGAGGTGCAGGAAAAATGAATGAATTCGCTGACTTTTTCCAGCTCTGCACAACCCGCTATTTTTTCTTTCAGCAGGTATTCAACGGCTTTGACATCGTGATTGGTCGTTTTTTCGATGTCTTTAACGCGCTGCGCGTCGGCCTCTGAAAAATGATCGACGATGTCATTTAACAGCTGCGCTGCCGCGTCGCTGAACGGACTGACTTCGGTAATCAGCGGATGTTCGGCCAAGGCTTGCAGCCAGCGCACTTCAACAAGCACCCGGAAACGGATCAGGCCGTATTCGCTGAAAATAGGCCGCAATGCAGCCACTTTGTCGGCGTAGCGGCCATCGATAGGGGAAATAGCGGTGAGGGCTTGAGTCATTATTGATTCCTGACAAATAAATTAGTTGATAAATTTCGTAACAATCTGAATTTAGAGGGCAATGGCATAGCGTCTTCTAAATTTAAGAAATGGGGCTTCAATAAATTGGAAACTTAGGTGTCCAATCGGTATCATTAAAATGAAACACATGGCTGACCAAAGTAAGGCAATGTTGAAATTAGAAATATCCATAATCTGCTCATGCACAAATCTGGCAGCTTTAAAAACAACAAAAAAGTGAAAAAGATAAATCGAATATGAATAAGCGCCTATATAGCCGATAAATCGCGAGATACCTGTGGTTCTAGGAGAAAATGAATTATCATACCAAGCAATACCTAGGGCATAAATAATTCCCTCAATAGCAGGCATAAATACCCACAGCAAGTTAGTGGATGGATAAGAAGGATATTGATAAAAACCACCTTTATGATCGAAGTACCAATAGAACAAACAAAAACTAATTAAGCATCCAATTATGAGCGAATGTCTATTAGCAATAATTGACCTGAATTGAAAAACAAGCATTCCCAAGGCGAACTGATCTATTCTCCCTATAAGAGTCCAATACGCAAGAGATTGAATTTGACCTTTTTCTTGAAAAAGAAATAATCGCAAAAAAATTGCTGTAACTACTATAACTAAAGGTAAATATTTTGATTTTTTGAGCATCCAAAGAAATATTGGAAGTATTAAATAATAATGAAACTCTACTGTAATAGACCACCCTCCATTGGGAAGTGATGGTTTATAGAGGCCTTTTAGAATAGTGAAAGCATAAGAGTAGAGATTTTTGCCACTGATAACATACATTTGAATACCGGCAATCAGGATTATAACCACAAGTAGTGGCAATAAGCGCAACGCGCGATTCCAAAGAAAAGCCTTATAGTTAATAATTTTGCCATCAAGTAGCTTTGCAAACAAATAACCACTTAGCGTCATAAATAAAGCTACCCCGGTATGTCCCTCATCCAATAAAGCTAGTGGAAAAAATGCCGATGGAACATATTCAAAAGGGACAGGGTAACCAGTCCCTGCATGAGTAAAATGCCATGTAAACACCATAAAAGCAGCCAAAGCCCTTATGTGATCAAGCGCAATATAGTGTTCCCCAGATGATGATCTCATTATTTTTTAATATTATATTTTGATTCAATAATCCCGCCGCCCAGACATATGTCGCTATGGTAAAAAACGACGGATTGTCCGGGTGTAATGGCTCGTTGCGGCTGGTCGAATGTAGCCTTGCATCGATCGCTACCTATCGGTTCCAAATAACAAGCCTGATCTGCTTGACGATAGCGGGTTTTAGCGGTGCAACGCAGGGCTTCTGTCAACGGCCGGTTGCGGCACCAATCCAGTTGACTGGCCTCCAAGGTGTTATGCAACATCAATGGATGATCGTGGCCTTGGCCGACGATCAGAATATTGTTTTCCAGGTCTTTTTCCAGCACATACCAGGGTTCATCCGGCGCATTTTTAACGCCGCCTATGCCTAAACCTTGGCGTTGGCCGAAGGTGTAATACATCAGGCCATGATGCTTGCCGATGTACTGCCCTTCCGGAGTGCGCATTTCGCCGGGTTGCGTCGGCAGATAGCGCTGCAAAAATTCGGTAAATTTGCGCTCGCCGATAAAACAAATGCCGGTGCTGTCTTTCTTGCGGCTGTTGGCAAAACCGGCTTTATCGGCCATAGCCCGGATTTCCGGTTTATGCAGATGACCTATCGGAAACAGGGTGCGCGATAATTGTTTTTGGCCCAGCGTGTACAGAAAATAACTTTGCTCTTTGTTCGGATCCAGGCCTTTTAACAAAAAGTATTCGCCGTCTTTCTCCGCAACTTGTGCATAGTGCCCGGTGGCAATATATTCCGCCCCCAAATCTTCTATCGCATAATTTAAAAAGGCCTTGAATTTAACATGTTTGTTGCACAGAATATCCGGATTAGGGGTGCGGCCCGCCTTAAATTCGGCCAGGAATACTTCAAAGACTTCATCCCAATATTCGGCGGCAAAATTGACGGTTTTTAATTCTATGCCCAATTTATCGCAAACTTGTTGGGCATCGGCTAAATCTTCCATCGCGGTACATTGCTCGGTGCCATCATCCTCTTCCCAGTTTTTCATAAACAAACCGGTGACTTGGTAGCCTTGTTCTAACAGCAGCAAAGCGGTTACCGAAGAATCGACACCGCCGGACATACCGACGATTATTTTTTTACTCATGGTCAACATCGATAAATGATTTAAGCAAGGATAAGGGGTGGCGTTGCCCGCTGAGATAGTCGTCTATACTGACAAGCACTAACGGACTACGCAAACGATGCCGCTCGGCTTCGACTTGATCGCGCGTCAGCCAGTGAGCGGCGATTATGCCATCATCCAGGGCTTGCGTCGGGTTATGTGAATGGCAGCGGCCTGAAAAACACACTCTGACAAAGCTCGGAAAATCGGGGTTTTTTCGCCAAAGCTGGATAGATACGACATGCTCAGGTTCAAACTGCCAAGCGGTTTCTTCCAGAACTTCGCGCTTTACTGCGGCAATCAGATCCTCGCCTGCTTCAAGATGCCCGGCAGGTTGATTGAATTGGAGCCCGCTAGTGGTTTCTTCTTCTACCAGCAAAAAGCGTTGGTCTTGCTCAATAACTGCGGCAACTGTAACGTGCGGCTTCCAAACCATTGCAAAATTCCGGGCTATAAAAGCTGACATTTTACTAGATCTGGAGATATTATGCTGGTAAAAAAGATTGAATAGAGATGATGCCAGCCCTTCATAAAGACCTTATTAATCTGATGAAAAACATTAAGAGTTGAAATTCACAAAGATTGGCACTATGTTAGTGACTTGTAATATTTTACTATTTTAATTATGTCCGATTTCGATCCGTACAAAGATAAAGATGGCGACTTGGCTATTCAGGAAGCCAAACCCAAGTTAAAAAGACCGCCTCTATATAAAGTTATCTTGTTAAATGATGATTTTACGCCGATGGATTTTGTCATTGAAATTTTGATGGTTTTTTTTGCGATGCCTGAAGAAAAAGCAACCCAGGTGATGCTGCAAGTACATACGCAAGGCGTTGGTGTGTGCGGTACGTATTCTAAAGATGTTGCAGAAACTAAAGTCTATGTAGTTAACGACTATTCCCGAGAACATCATCATCCATTGATGTGTTCGATGGAGGAAGTGTAGGTTGGAGAGCTTATGTTAAGTAAAGAACTTGAAATTACGTTGAATAATGCTTTTAAAAATGCGCATGATAAACGCCATGAATTTATTACGGTTGAACATTTGCTGTTGGCATTACTCGAAAATGCATCGGCACAACCGATTTTAATCGCTTGCGGTTGCGATATTAAGGCATTACGTGGCGAACTGACGCAGTTTATTGACGAAACCACATCGCTAATTCCGGTCGGTATCCAGCGGGAAACCCAGCCTACCCTGGGATTTCAGCGAGTGTTGCAACGCGCCGTCTTTCATGTGCAGGCATCGGATAAGAAAGAAGTTTCCGGTGCCAATTTGTTTGTCGCCTTATTCAGCGAACAGGATTCCCACGCGGTTTATCTGTTAAATAAACAGGATATTTCACGGCTGGATGTGGTTAATTATCTGGCTCACGGCATTTCAAAAATTGACCCTGATCATGATTCGCCAAATAGCTCTTTGCCGGAATCCGGCAATCCCGATGCCGAAGCTTCGGGAAGTCCGCTGGACAAGTACGCAACCAATCTCAACGAAGAAGCGCTAAAAGGTCGAATTGATCCTTTAATCGGCAGAGAAGCGGAGGTTGAACGCACTATTCAGACGCTGTGCCGTCGCCGCAAAAACAATCCCTTGCTGGTCGGCGAAGCCGGTGTAGGCAAAACGGCTATTGCGGAAGGCTTGGCAAAACGTATTGTTGAAGAGCAAGTGCCTGATGTCTTGGCCAACAGCGTGATTTATTCACTGGATTTGGGCGCATTGGTTGCCGGCACCAAATACCGGGGGGATTTTGAAAAGCGACTTAAAGCGCTGTTAAATCAGCTTAACAAGGAGCCTGATTCGATCCTGTTTATTGATGAAATCCACACCATTATCGGCGCAGGTTCAGCTTCCGGCGGCGTGATGGATGCATCCAATTTGATTAAACCGGCTCTGGCTTCCGGCCAGTTGCGTTGCATAGGCTCTACCACCTATCAAGAGTATCGCAGCATTTTTGAAAAAGATCATGCCCTAGCGAGAAGATTCCAAAAAGTCGATGTACTTGAGCCTTCCGTTGAAGACACCATCCTGATTTTAAAAGGGCTTAAATCACGCTTTGAAGAACACCATGATGTTAAATATTCCGCTGAAGCATTACGTGTCGCAGCGGAATTATCGGATCGCTATATTACCGACCGGCATTTGCCCGATAAAGCTATTGATGTTATCGATGAAGCCGGTGCAAAACAGCGTATGACGGCTGAGGCTGACCGTAAACAGCTTGTTGATGTTGCTGAAATAGAAGACATCGTCTCTAAAATCGCCAGGGTACCGGCAAAATCGGTATCATCTAACGATATAGACAAGCTGAGCAACCTGGAAAAAAATCTGAAAATGCTGGTTTTTGGGCAGGATGAAGCCATTTCGGCACTGGCATCGGCTATTAAACTATCCCGAGCCGGACTTAGAGACTCACAGAAAACTATCGGTTCGTTTTTGTTTGCAGGACCTACCGGCGTGGGTAAAACCGAAGTCACGCGCCAGCTGGCTAAGGTACTGGGCGTTGAGCTGATTCGCTTTGATATGTCCGAATACATGGAGCGGCATGCTGTTTCCAGACTGATAGGCGCACCTCCCGGGTATGTAGGCTTTGACCAGGGCGGCTTATTAACCGAACAGGTTAACAAGCATCCTCATGCGGTATTACTGTTGGACGAATTGGAAAAAGCCCATCCTGATGTTTTTAATCTATTATTGCAGGTAATGGATCACGGCTCATTGACCGACAATAACGGGCGGAAAGCCGATTTTCGTAACATCATTCTGGTGATGACCACTAACGCAGGAGCGGAAGAAGGCAGCCGCGCCTCTATCGGCTTTACTCATCAAGACCATGCCACCGACAGCTTAAAGGTTATCGAAAAAGGCTTCTCACCCGAATTTCGTAACCGTCTGGATGCCGTCATTCAATTTAAACCCTTGGATATTTCCGTTATCGGGCATGTAGTTGACAAGTTCATCTTTGAATTGGAAGCCTTGCTGACAGACAAACACGTAACACTGACGTTGGATAGCGATGCCCGATTATGGTTAGCTGAAAATGGTTGTGATCCCAAAATGGGAGCTAGACCGATGGCGCGACTCATTCAAGAAAAAATCAAGAAGCCTCTAGCTAATGACTTGTTGTTTGGTAAGTTGGCGCACGGTGGGCATGTGCGAATTTACGTGAAAGATAACGAACTGAATTTCGCTATAGAAAGCACTGATTTGATTGTTCCTGAAGCCAATTTCTAATACAGTTGCCGTCCCGTAGGCTATTCAAGAAACTTGCGTTATAAATTTTTGTCTGGAACAAATTTGCATTTACCCGAAGGGCATCAGGCAAGATATCCTGACGTTAATCCTGTTATTAACAGGATTAACGCATACGGAATGTAATACGACCTTTGGTTAAGTCATAGGGAGTCATTTCGACTTTAACGCTGTCCCCAGTAAGAATACGGATGTAATGCTTACGCATTTTCCCTGAGATATGAGCAGTCACAATATGACCGTTCTCTAATTCGACGCGAAACATGGTATTAGGAAGTGTATCAATTACCTTTCCCTCCATTTCAATTTGATCTTCTTTGGCCATATGTAATAATCCTTGGTAATTAAAACCGCCGATCATAACATAAACGCATTTTTAACAACAGTACATTTGCTTTCTTAACCAGAGCAGTCGCGCTTAAAAACATTTAAAAATAGAATTCAAACAATAAAAAATATCATATTGTTGATATGCCCGTCAAAAGTCGACAGCCATAAAAAAACCGGCAGTACTTTTAGGCTCTGCCGGTTTTTGAAATTTGGTGGAGGCGGGGGGAATTGAACCCCCGTCCGCAAGTACTCCGCCACAAGGTCTACATGCTTATCCCGCTCTTTAATTTAGCTAGTGACTACCCGTCGGGCCAAGAAAATCACCAGCGATTCCGTCAGGTTTTAGCGCATCCATACCGGACAGACTTCAGCGCGATCTTATGTAAATGACCTCTGAGCGTTCAGCGAACTGAACTCCACCCGCATAAGCACAGATGGTCAAAGGAATGGTGCTGTGTTTAAGCAGCTAAAGCCATTGAGTAGTTTTCGTCATTTGCGAATACTTTAGTTTCAGTAGATTTTACGAGGTGTACTGTCCTCGGCATGCACTTAA
>JAGXGY010000021.1 GCA_024636505.1 Methylobacter sp.
CCTGGATCAAACGGTTGACAAGGAAAACCATCTGTTTTTCCAAGTCAGCTTTGATGCATGATACTGTCATTGGACTGCTTATCAATAAGGTAGAGTTTGGCGTCGATATTCATACCAAGTTACAGGTTTGACCCATTACCCGGTGTCTGATAGCGGCATTGGGGGTAACTCCATCATGGGGTAACTGTGTTGCCCCCCAATGTTACCCCACCTTAACCCTGGTTGCCAACGTATCTTATTGTATTTCGTTGGACAATAAAAAACCCGCTAAGCCTTATGACTTGCAGGTTTATGGACTTCTTTGACTCTGTTTGAATTCACTCATGGAGGCTGCGGGCGGAATCGAACCGCCGTAGATGGCTTTGCAGGCCACTGCATAACCATTTTGCTACGCAGCCCTAAAAGTGAAATAAAAAAGCCGCGATAGTTCGCGGCTTTTTTTTAAATTAATTGGAGCGGGAAACGAGGTTCGAACTCGCGACCCCAACCTTGGCAAGGTTGTGCTCTACCGCTGAGCTATTCCCGCACTTCAATTTATTCGTTCATTATAGAGCTTATTTAAATCTTGTCAATCTTTATTGAATATCAATTGCTGAAATCCAGCCTGAACTGCCTTTACATTGCCCCTCATCAACCTGAACATTCGCAAATGCATTTTTCTTTCCTGCAAAATCCTGGAAGCCGGTGATAATGACATGCGTACCCTGGGGTATACGCCTGCAAGACTCGACCGTACTTTTTCCTTCATCTTCGCTATCATCAAATGCCGCCATAGACCCAGGCACAGGAAGTAATTTAATAGGCGATTCAATTTCATAAGTATTGGGGTTTTTCAAAACATACCGCTGCCCGGCAACAAGATTTTTGGCAGAAGATCCGGAAATGGTACTTGAATCACCACCGCTTAACATAATAACAAGCAGCAGGAAGACTACCCCACCAACGACACCAAAAAATACTTTTGGATTTTTTTCTTTAAAGTCCATCATTGATGAAAGTAACTTTTTACTCGTTTCTTTTGCAGCATCTACTGTTTTTTTAGCATTCTCTTCATTACTCATTTCTTATCCTCACAATTATGATTTTTATTATTTTCAGGTTCTGACTATAAAGTATATTATCTGATTACCCCGATAACTCATAGATACAAACATTCTCACTACGATTAAAAAGCTGACAATTCATCATCAATAATCAACTTGACATCCCAAGTTACCACGATAAAAAAACTTTTCAAGCGCTATATCTATATACCAATATATTTCAATAACATACGCTATTCAAATGAAATCATAGCCTTTCTTAGCCTGTACCGATACCGACCTGCTCTTTTCCGCTATCCGTCGACATTCAAACTGCCAATAACCCAAGCCGACATTCTTCCGGTTACTCAACACAACAGGAAAGTCTTCATTATTGATAAACATTCGAATAACATCACCATCTTTCAGCATAAAAGTATCGGTAATGATATAGCTTTTTTCACCCTCCAATTCCTTTGCACTATAAAACAGGCCCTTTTGTGGAACCTCTTTTCCCACTTCGTCCAATTGTTGAATATAAGCGACGTTAATGGATTGATCAGCCAATAACTGCATACCAAAATTTATTCTGCCGCTTTGTTTATCGACAATGACCTTGTTGACTATCCCTAATGAACGCTTATGCTCTGGACTGCCTGTTTTTCTGAAGCTGACCAGACTACCCACCGACAGCACCCCGGTCTTTTCAAATACACCGGACAATAATCGGTCGGATGCCGACTGAACCAGAATTTCCAGGTCCTTGCCGCCCGCAGTCTCCATTGCATTTTGCAGCTCATGGGTTGATTCCAAGCCTACGGCAATATATCGATCGGTTCTATCACTAAAAAAAGGCACACCCTGCAGATCAATTCCCAGCCATCGTTGCTCAAGATAATCCAGTAATTCTGCTGCGGGTTTCCCGGCATTATTGTTCAATACATGCATTGAACTAAACCTTGCCTCCGCCACATTAATCAATTTTTCTTTTTGCTTAAAAGCCTTAAATAATTTAGAAAAATCCAAATACAATATCGCTGAATCATTTTTAGCGCCGATTTCAACTTGGTAATGCGGTGATTTATCCTCGTCGGTTAAAACTATACACTGCACTTTCTGCCCGTTTACCGGTTCTTTTTTTAGGCTGGCCAAAGAGCTTACTGTTTCTATAAAACGATAAGCTAACAAAATTTCCTTTTGCATTAAGCCGGTCGGATCAGCGAGACTGAGTAACAGTATCTGCCGATAACACTCTTCAGGGCTACTTGATTTGGTGGATCGGGTTATATTATTGGCAACTTTACTCGTATCCTGTTTTATTTTTACGCTCAGACTGTAAAGTGAGTGTAAATCTATCCATACCCAGTCAGGTATCGGCATCCCCATAATAAAATGACTGACAATAATACTACCCAGTCCTTTAATGCTGCGCTGAATTGCCAAGGCTGCATTCTTGCCTTGAAACCAGCCGACATCACGCTTGGTTAGCTCTTTAACCACCATCCAGTAACCGATAGTGAATTCCTTTTCTAGCGAAATCACTACATTCAAGATTTTCTTATCATCCTCTTCTTTTGGAAAACCTGCTTTAATCAGCCTGGAACGAAGATAATCTTCAATAACATGAATACTTGAACTTAAAAGCTCCAGCGCATCCAATCTTAACTGGACAGCCATATCAATAGCGTTAAAATCTATCAAAAAATCGTGCAACAGACGCGTGGCTAAGCCAGGATTAGCTGTGGGTAATTCAGCAATCCAATGTTGTAGCGCCTTTATTTGGAATTCTTTTAGGCGCTGAGGATTATTTTGTTGTGCTGGAATAACCAGAAAAAAAGAATTCTTCACTTATTCACCGAGTTTATTTTAGGGTGAGGCGGCTAAAACTGCCCCATATACAACTTCCAACAGCATTATTCGAGGTATCAAGCCCCGCCTTTTCTGGTCATCATCCCTTTTGACGGGTTATAGCCAATGATGGCCGCCGTCATAAAGACGATAAAGGCAACCAAGGTATAAATAAATGCTTGGCTGTTAAGCTGGCCGTACAGAGCAAAACGGATTAATTCAACCGCCCGGGAAAAGGGATTATAGTGCGCCAGATGATAAAGCAGCATGCTAGACTCTTTCATTTTCCATAAAGGATACAATGCAGTCGACATAAAAAACATCGGGAAAATCACAAAGTTCATCACCCCGGCAAAATTTTCCAATTGTTTGATAAAAGAAGACAGTAACAAACCCAGAGCGCCCAACATCAATCCTGACAATAACAATACGGGCATTACCCATAAATAGCCTTGCCAAGGCGCCTGAATATCGTAAAACCATGCAATCGCTAAAAACACATAGACTTGCAAAATAGATACCCCGGTACCGGCCAGTAATTTACTGAGCAATAAAAACCAGCGCGGCAACGGGCAAACCATCAATATACGCATACTGCCCATTTCCCGGTCGTAAACCATCGATAATGAACTCTGCATGCCGTTAAACAACTGAATCATACCGATCAGGCCGGGGGTAATATAAACCTCGTAAAGAATATAGGTCTCGTAAGGCGGGGTAATCGCCAATCCTAATGCGGCTCTAAATCCGGCCGCAAACACAAACAACCAGACTAAAGGCCTGACCAGGGCGGAAATAAAGCGCTCACGCTGAGTCACAAATCGCCATAATTCGCGCCAGATGATGCCCCACATGGCGCGCCAATAATGCAGTAGCTTCATGCCTGCTCTCCTTGGGTCAAGATATAAAAAGCGTCTTTAATCGTTGGCGTTTTTGTTGCATTAAGAACCTCATCAACCGTTCCGTTGGCTTTAACCTGCCCTTTATCAAGCACGATTACATGATCGCCTGGATAAATTTCATCGATCAAATGGCTCGCCCATAAAACCGCCAATTTTTCTTCTACGGCTAAGTGATGCACATAGTCGACGATAGACAGCCTACTAGGCACATCCAAGCCGACAGTAGGCTCGTCCAGCAACAGTACCGCTGGCTTATGCAATAGTGCTCTGGCAATTTCTACGCGCCGCCTATGCCCGCCATTGAGCTGGCGAACTTTTTCAGCGCGGCGGTCATACATCGCCAAGCGCTCCAACTCCTGCTGAATCCTTTGCGTAGCCTGTTTTCGACCCATGCCATGCAAGGCGGTGTGATAGCGCAAGTTTTGCATCACCGTCAAATCCATATCCAAGGTAGTTTGCTGAAACACCACACCCAGTTTTGCCAAGGCTAATCGTGTCTGCTGTTTAATATCAAAGCCGCATAACTCAATACGCCCGTCACGGGTATCGTACAAGCGGGTAATCAAGGAAAATAACGTGCTCTTCCCTGCCCCGTTAGGGCCTAACAAAATTGTGCATTCACCCGGCTGAATCTTAAAACCAACCTGGTTTAGCGCTTTTTTACCGCCATAAGAGAAACTTAAAGCTTCGACGGATAATGCTGCAGATGAGTTCATGGCTTGACTGCGACTCCCCAGGGATAATTACCCACGCCGACCGATTTAGTCACTTTTTGACTATCAAGATCAATAATCGAAATATCGTTGCTGGTACCGTTAGTGGTATATAGCCTTTTTTGATCCGGTGAAAACGCCAGATTCCAGACCCGCTGCCCAACCAGCAGATAGTTTTCCACCTCAAAAGTTTGCGCATTAATGACCGCAACACGGTTAGCAGGCCCCAATGCCACATAACCGCGTTTACTGTCTTTATCGATAGCCACGCCTACCGGCTGGATTTTATCGCGGGTCACGCCTTGTACATCGAACGGGATGGTTTTGATGATCTGCTTGGTTTTGACATCCAGAACCATCAAGGTACCGGCCATTTCCGAGGTAACCCACAGCTGCTGACTATCAGCAGTAAAACTCAGCGACCGGGGACGCGGATCAACCAGGGTATTTTCAACAATAGTATTGGTTTTGGGATCAATCCAATGCACCATATTGGTGGTTTCGGATGCGCTGACCACCCAGCGATTATCAGGACTCGCGGTAATGCCCTCCGGCTCCACACCCACTTTAATCTGTTTGACGGCTTTTTTATCAGCAATGTCGATGACGGTTACCAGACTATCATCTTCATTGGAGACATAAAGTCGGTCGCCAGCAGGATTTATCGCAAATGTTTCGGGGTCTTCGCCGGACGGCAACTGTCCCACTGCTTTCAGCGTCTCGGCATCGATAATCTTGATGGTATTGTCATCACTGGTTGCCACATACAAAAACTTATTATCGGGACTGATGGCGATGCCTCTGGGGCGTTGACCGATTTCTACTGTTTTGATGAGTTTACCGGCGATAGGATCGACAACCGCCAGCGCATTATCTTTTTCCAGCGTAACAAACACCGTTTCAGCCTGCGCATTGGCAACGAATGCAATCGATAAAATTGCAAAAACGGCTGTAGGGGCGACTTTAGTCGCCCATTGCGCTAAAGGGCGACTAAAGTCGCCCTCACAAGCATTCCTGGATACAAAGGTATTTCTCATGATTATTTACTCCATTTACAAGTCGATTCAGCTTGATCATAGCCCAGGGTATCGAGTTCGGTTTTCGGATGCAAAAAACCTTCAATCGGCGCAACAGCGACCAATGACCTGGGCGCTGCCAGCAAAACAGGTTGCCGCAACTGTCCATTCCAGGATCGGAATGACAAAGGATTGCCTTTATAGCCTTGCAACGCAAACGCATCGCTCAACATATAGTCTTTAAGCCGGTTTACCTCAGTAGATTGAGTCCGGGTAGCCGCCTCGCCGACGGCTCTAACCGCCAGATAAGCGGCATAATCTTGCTCTTCCATCCAGCGTCCCGCTTGCTCTTTAAAACGATTTTGAATCTGCACCGAGCCCCATTGCTCATGGGTTCGATGCCATGCCGTAGCGACTAATCCCTGAGTACCGATCACCGGTCTGGCATTCCAGGTTCTGTATTCCAGATATTCGCCAAACCGACCTTGCTCATCGGCAACGACCAACACATCGTAATCGTCCACCTGAGAAAATACCGCCACATCCGATTGTGCGGTGCGCCTGGCATCGTAGGTATGCTCCCAGGTTTTTTCCTCGACTATTTTCATGCCGAAACGTTTGGCCGCTCGCCTGAGCGCATCGGCAAATAAACGATCCTCCTCGGTAGCGCCGATGACTAAGAACCACTTATTCCAGCGTTTTTTCATCATGTATTGCGCCAGCGCATCGGCACGCATTGCCCTATTAGGCAAAAGATGCAAAACGTTATGGCGGCATTGCTCATTGCGTAGCGCATCATCTATTGATGCCACATCAAACAATAGTTTTTGTTTTGCTGCGGGTAAATCGGCGATGCTATTGATCGTATCGCTAGGCAAATTGACAACGACATACGGATATTGATCGCCAATAGCCTTATTAAAGGTATCGATAACATTGCCATCCAGCGGCACGATGAATTTTTTCAGCACAAACTGCTGCCCGGTAAACTGTCCGGTCGTATTATTGTCATCAGTCGCCAGTTCTGCCCCCAAAATGCCCTTATCTTTGATAAACGCATCTAGATTAGACATCGGCGGAGGAACTTTCTGCTCTTGCGTTAAATAAGCGATATTGATCGTCTGTTTAGCCCCGGCATACACAAAATTAACGCTAAGCAAATGAATAATAAATAAAAACTTAATAGCTACCTGGAGAAACAAGTTAATTGTTCGCATTATTTCCTACTCAATAATAAAACACACAGGCGCTAATTTTAACGGATTCATTCACTTTGTTTAGTTTTTCGATGAAGTTTGCTAAAACCGACATCAAACATTTCATTCTAAAGGGGTGCTAATGCAGCACAATGTTTTTTATAAAATTTTTCACCTGTTTTTATGACCATGAAGGACATGAAGATAATGAGGAAGAGCTAACGCGCTTTTCCGAATAAGGTACTTGCTCGCGTATGATACTCAAAGTAAGGGATAAAAAAGCTTAGTTTTTGTGACTTCGTTTCAATATAACACCTGAAGCCAATACCAATTTCTTCATGATCTTCATGGTAAAAATTTATTACATTTTTTGCAATCAGCACCCTTCTAAAGTTGCCGCACCTGCCTGTAAAATCAGCATTTCCAACTTTACTTTCGAGTTAGCCAGCATCATCTACAAATAGTCTATTGACTTCGTTCAACAAAGAGCTCAGCATCAACAAAATACCTATTATTTCAGGCCTAATCTTAGGTTCAAGATCAAACCATTGCCGCTTTTTACGGCCCGATTAACTTAAGCTAAAGGACATCAAAATGGACGCCAGCAAAGTACAGCCACGACAAGAATCCCTTATTACCACGACATCTCAACACGCAAAAAACGTGGAAAGTAAGGAGTCCGTTATCACAACCCAGTCAACTAAGGATCAGGACGACCGTTCAACAGTGTCGGCTCCAACAATACAGCTTTCCGATACCTCAATAAGGTTATCTGCATCTTCACCGGTAAACAGCAGCGACAGATCTGCCCCAATAGAAAATAAAGAACAAGCTCAACAAATGGCCAGCCAAATTATCGCCGATTTTCAAAGCAACCCGGCTCAGACGCAAGGAGCTCACAGCAATATAACTGAAAACGCAGTAAAATCTTTATTAGGTTAAGCCCGCCGCTGATCGCCAATGACACATTTCATTTTAAGCGGAATTGCCGTCTATCCGGTAAAGTCATTAGCAGGCATTCATGCAACCAGCTGGCCTGTCACTGAAAAAGGCTTTCAGCACGACAGAAAATGGATGATTATCGACCCTAACCGGCAATTTCTTAGCCAGCGCAAGTTGCCGGAAATGGCTTTAATTAAAACCGCACTGACTGCTAAAAACCTGATCCTGTCAGCACCGGGCATGGAAGATTTACTGCTGCCCATTAAACCCGTTGATGGACAACGTATTAACAGCACCCTCTGGCATGACCAGTGCGATGCCCGTAGCGTTTCAAAACAAGCCGACCAATGGCTGAGCGATTTTTTAAAACACGATTGCCGACTGGTTTACCAGCCCGACGAGGTCATGCGACCGGTTGATCCCGCCTATGCCAAGCCTTCAGACAAAGTGGCATTTGCTGACGGCTTTCCTTTCCTGATTATTTCAGAAAACTCGTTGGCTGTATTGAATCATAAAATGCAGCTGAATTTGGCTATGACCCGTTTCAGACCCAATCTGGTTATTTCCGGCTGTCCCGGCTATGCAGAAGACAGCTGGCGCGAAATCCGCATTGGCACTATCGATTTCAGACTCCCCAAAGCTTGCGCCCGCTGCTCCATTCCAGCAATCGATCCTGAAAGCGCACAACCCGGCAAGGAACCGCTGATCACGCTCAACCGCACAAGAAAATGGCAAAATAACGTTTATTTCGGGCAAAATGCCCTGCATAACCAATGCGGCCAACTCACTGTCGGCGATGCTGTACACATCAAACGAACCGGCGCAAAACAACCGCCAATCTAGTCTGTTCAGGCGAATAAACAGCCGCCTTTCATTCACGCTGACCTTGCTCAGTCAAGTAAAAAAACCTCATGCATAAAGCCCTATTATTGATTGTCATCCCGCTATTGTCTTACGGCTTTTGGCTCAGCGAAGAATTTAAAGGCATTGCAGCAGGTGTCTCGATTTTTCTGTTCGGTATGCTGTCTCTGGAGCAAGGCTTTAAAGCCTTTACCGGTGGAACACTGGAGCGGATCCTGCAAAAAACCACCAACACCACCTGGAAAAGTTTCGGCTTCGGCTTCCTATCGGCTTCCTTGATGCAATCCAGCAGCTTAGTCTCCGTGATCACCATTTCATTCCTGAGTGCGGGCTTGCTTGATTTAGTTGCCGGTATCGGTATTGTTTTCGGCTCCAATCTGGGTACGACAACCGGCGCATGGCTGATCGCAGGACTGGGACTGAAAGTGGATATTGCCACCTACGCCATGCCGCTACTGATTTTTGGCGTTTTATGCGTGTTCCAGAGCAGCAAACAGTTAAAAGGCATCGGCTATATCCTGACCGGCTTGGGCTTTTTACTGCTAGGCATACATTACATGAAAGAAAGTTTTGAGCATTTTGAAAGCACCATAAACCTGGCCGAATATGCCATGTCCGGCGTCAAAGGCCTGTTTATTTATACTGCCTTAGGCATCATCGCCACCATTATCATGCAGTCCAGCCATGCCACTATGCTGTTAACCATTACTGCGGTTTCCGTACATCAAATTACTTATGACAATGCGCTGGCATTGGCAATAGGCGCCAATGTCGGCACAACAATTACCGCGATTATTGCAGCTCTTGGCGCCAATATTCAGGGTAAACGCCTAGCAGGTTCACATCTGTTAATCAACCTGTCTACCGGAATACTTGCCCTGATTTTTATTAAACAATTCGGTGTTGCTGTTGACATAATCAGCAACAATTTGGGCATTGCCGACGCTGATCATGCTATGAAACTGGCAACATTTCACAGCCTATTTAACCTTACCGGTATTATCTTGTTTTTTCCATTTATTAATCAACAAGTTGCTCTACTGGAAAAAATATTTATCGAAAAACGCAGCAATATTTTCAAACCGAAATATTTAGACTTATCGTCCATGGATTTTCCCGAAACAGTCGTAGAATCGGTCAGACTGGAAAGTATTCATTTATATGAAAATGCCGTTCATGTCATTTTGCACACTTTTGGCTTTCATAAACGCGACCTCCAAAAAAACGACTTACTCAAACAACTCATAGAGCAAAACAAACACGCCATTGAATACAATATAGATGCGGGTTATGAAAAGCGGATAAAAGGTATCTACAGCGCCATCATTGCCTTTATCAGCCAAGCCGGATTCACCTGGGAAATGACCCAGTCCTCAAAGCTTTCCTGGCTACGCGAAGCCAATAAACATATTGTCGAAGCCATAAAAGACACCAAGCATTTGCAAAAAAACTGGGTTCGAGCCAGATCGTCAACCAATCAAATCAGGATTACTGAATACAATAAAATTGCCTACCAAATAGTCTTGCATATCCAGAAAATTGAAACTTTCAGGCATGAAATTGAAGGCAATGAATTACCGTTATTATCGTTGGACGCCTTAAAAACCTCCATTAAAAACGACGACATGCAAATGAATCGCGCCATTGAAACGCTGATTAGAGAACGAAAAATATCCCCTGAAACCGGATCTTCGCTGATTAATGACGGCGCCTATATGCGCAGCATTAAAAAAAATCTGCTCAAAGCCGCCGAAACGCTGTTTTTGCACGGCAATATCAGCAACACCGATGTCGAACAACAATTAAGCCTAAATGAAACTGAAATCAATAACGTGATTCACACCATGGACACCCAATAACATCATCTTCGCACCAGTTAACTACACTCCCCCGTCATTACAGCTATGAAAATAGAAAAACTGCTCCATAAATTACAGGCCTTTTTTGACACCGACAAACACAAAAAAAGACAACATATCGAGGAATTGAAAAGGATTCTGCTTCAACTGAAGAAAAAAGAACGAAAAATCGCCGATACCTTGCAACAGACTGACGACGATTGCCTAATAAAATGTTATCAAACTGAACTGGAAATTATCAGGGCACAGCGGAAAAAAGGTATTGAAGTTTTGCAGCAACTGAAAGAACGTAAAAAAACATGACCAGATGATATTACAAGCCCATCATTAAACTGCTGCCATGCTTTTTCAGCCAATGCCGCCTGCTTTGATAGTCCGGCAGATGTTCGGCGACCAGCGCCCAGAAATGGGCGGAATGGTTTCTGATCTTGATATGGCAAAGCTCGTGCACTACCACGTATTCCAGCACTTCCGGGGGAGCTATGATTAACAGCCAGTTGATATGAATGTCGTTATGAATGCCGCAACTGCCCCATCGGCTTTTTTGCGTTTTGATCTTGATCGTCCGGGGAAGCAGCTGTTTTTTTTCCGCATGATGATTTACCAGCTGCTCTACCCGGCTTTTCGATTGCTTTTTCATCCAGTGTATTAACGCCTCTTTTATCTCGGCACTGTGATCTTTAATCATCAAGGCATCGGGAATATGGGCAATAAATTCCCGGCTGAATTCTATTTTTATCCTTTTTAATGGGGTGGATCTTATCGCCAATTTGTACGATGCTCCCTGATAAGGAATTTCAGCACCATGACTGTAAACAGCCGGAGCCAACGTTTTATGCTGATGACTTTTAGTGGCTATTTTAGCCAAGGCCTGGACTATCCACTGCTGCTTGGATTGAACGAATTGATGGATTTTATGTTCGGCGACTTTTACCGGGGCGACAACTTCCACTTTACCGGGCGTCACCATGATTCGCGTCTGCGTGGCTCGCTGACTGCGTCGGATTTGATAAGCAAATGATAAGTTAGAAATAACGGTTCTCTTTAACTGAAGGTTTTATATTATTCCGATATATTTCGCGTCTTTCCCGGACTAATCGTTCTTTTTTAAGGGTCAATCTAATTATCCTGATTAATCATGTGGCTTGCCAGTTGCTGCAAAGTCTGGCTCAAGTTTTCCCTGAAATTGGCATCCATGGTTATTTCATTCAGGGCTTTATTCATGCATAACATCCACTGATCTCTTGCAGCCTCGTCTATCGCAAAGGCAATATGCCGCTGCCGCAATCGGGGATGCCCGTATTCCTGAATAAACAAGTTGGGGCCGCCCAGCCAACCGGACAAAAATTTGAATAATTTGTGATGCGCCGCCGACAAATCGCCCGCATGCATCACTCGAATTCCTGAAGCTTCAGGCAGCGTGTCCATAAAAAAATAAAACCGCTCGACCAAGTTGAGTAATACCGCTTCTCCACCTATCAATTCATAAGGTGTTGTTTGTTTATTTTCTATCATAATGCTGCGCTCTGAAAAAACCATTCTGTCAATAATTCGCTATTCTACTAAATATTCTTACCCATACCGCCAAACTCTTGTAAAATATAAAAGTCATATGTTCCGTTAACCTGTATTTTCAAGGAATCCAAATAAAATGAAACTAAATACCGCTATTCCACGCCCGGAAGCCAGCGTCCTGGCAACCAATAAAGTGCTGAGAAACACCTATTTATTATTGTCGATGACATTGATTTTCAGTGCCATGACTGCCGGTGCGGCGATGGCACTGAATCTGCCGCATTTTGGCCCTATCGTTACCCTGGTCGGTTATTTTGGTCTGCTGTTCTTAACGACAAAATTCAGTAACAGCAGCTTAGGCCTGGTTTTTGTTTTTGCCTTGACCGGTTTTATGGGACTAACGCTCGGCCCTATTTTAACGATGTACATTAAAGCCTTCAGCAACGGTCACGAATTGATCATGACCGCATTAGGCGGAACCGGCGTTATATTCCTGGGACTTTCCGGCTATGCCCTAACAACGCGCAAAGATTTCAGCTTTATGGGCGGCTTCCTGATGGTAGGCGTTCTGGTTGCATTTCTGGCAGGTCTTGGCGCAATGTTTTTCGCTATACCGGCTTTATCGCTGGCGGTATCGGCGATGTTTATTCTGCTGATGTCCGGTATGATTTTATATCAGACCAGTGAAATTATTCATGGCGGCGAAACTAACTATATTTTGGCGACTGTTTCCTTATACGTCACCATCTACAACCTGTTCTTAAGCTTGTTGCAATTGTTAGGTGTATTCAGCGGCGAAGACTAAATAATATTTGACGCCTAAAAAAGCCCGGCTAATTTTTTGTTAGCCGAGCTTTTTTATTTTTAATGTATCGTCGTTTATCTCATAGCTGGTTTTTAGAGCCATGCAAGCGAATCAACAAAGCCGCCTCATCATGGCTTAATCCTGAGCTTTGCATTAACTCATTGATACCGGCTCCACTTTTTACTTTTCGGATATCCATGCTATATGCATGATCCGGCTGATCATATTGCTCGACCTCGGAAAGCTTTACTGCCAAATCGTTAATTTGCTGGTCGGTAACGGCTATCCGGCTATCCACGGCGGCTATTCGACTATCCACCGTTAAAGCGGCGGTACACAAGCCGACAATATCATTAGTGTTGCCGTGAACAATATCGTGTAAAACCTGATAATCGTATTTAAGCTTCCGGTGAGTACGCACCAGCCAAAAAAGTACCACCAGTATAACAATAATCACCATAGCCTCAATGATAAGCGCCGCGATCAAAGAGTTATTCATTAAACAACTTCATCAATATGTTGTATCGGTTCAGCATCTTGCTCTTTCACTTCGCGTTCTTTGTTACACGGCTGTTTTTCTGAACGATTATCGTCCCTTTTAATTTTTCTGGGCTTTACTACTTGAAAAGACGGTGCTACGGGGTGTATCTCTAACATACCGGCCTCCTATTAAGGAATATTAGGTTGATCAGCAGTCGTCGCTACCGGTTCCAAATTTAATAATTTAGTGCGTTGTTCAAGGTCTAACAAGCCGTCCATTCAGACAACCTTGAGCGCAGTCTCAACACGGCCTGAGTGCTGATTTGGCTGACTCTGGATTCACTCACATGCAAAACTTCGCCTATTTCCCGCAAATTAAGTTCCTCATCATAATAAAGCGATATGACTAAGCGCTCACGTTCGGGCAAGTTGCTGATCGCGGCGGCCAATGCCTGTTGAAAACCTTCACGATTTAGACCGTCGGCAAGACCTTCTTCCCGACTCAGGGATTCATTAAGATAATGACCTCCATCTTGCGTCAATTCTTCGACACTGAACACACGGCAGCTGCTGGAATCCTGAAGAATATGATTGTATTCATCAATGGCTATGCCTAAATATTCAGCCACATCAATGTCTCTTGCCTCGCGTCCTGTTTTGTTTTCGATCGACCGTATCGCGTCGGATACCATGCGCGATTTTTTATGCACAGAACGAGGCGTCCAGTCACTGCGCCTGACCTCATCCAGCATCGACCCCCGAATACGAATACCCGCATAGGTATCGAAACTGGCTCCCTGCGAAGCGTCATAATTCTTAATAGCCTCCAGCAAGCCCAGCATTCCTGCCTGAATCAAATCATCGACTTGAACCGAATCGGGCAGTCTGTTCAGTAAGTGATAGGCAATGCGCTTAACTAACGGTGCATGCTGCATGATACGCTGATCAGTGCCGCCTGCCTGTACCGCAGTGTACATTGCCACGCCACTCATGCGACATCCTTTTGGGAACCGTACTGAATCATTCTTTCAATGAAAAATTCAATATAACCGCCCGCCTGAGATTTCAGCGGCCAACTGTCAATTCTTGCGGCTATCGTTTTCAATGCGAGAGCCGATTTACTTTGGGGAAAGCCTGTAACAACCGGCGTTTGTTTTTGAACTGATTTCCGCAAATATTCGTCATAAGGCACGGCACCGGCAAACTTCAGCGCAACATCCAGATAACGATCGGTAACCTTATTTAATTTCTGAAACAGCGCCTGGCCTTGTTGAACCGTTTGAACCATATTGGTGATCACATGAAATTTGGATAAACCATAATCCCGGTTAAGCAACTTGATAAACGCATAAGCATCGGTTAACGAGGTCGGTTCATCGCAAACAACAACGATAATTTCCTGGCAGGCGCGGGTAAAGTTGACTACGCTCGCCGATATACCGGCCGCCGTATCGACAATCAATACGTCGATATCTTGATCGATCTCGCTAAAGGCGTGAATCACCGAGGCTTGTTCAATCGTCGTCAATTCAGACATCTTTTGAATGCCGGACGCCCCGGGAATTATCCTCAATCCTGAAGGGCCGTCAATCATGATTTCATTTAAGGTTTTTTCCCCTGACAGCACATGAGAAAGATTGAATTGAGGATACACGCCTAACAAAATATCGACATTAGCCAAACCCATGTCGGCATCCATTAATACCACCCGCTGCCCCATTTGCGACAAGGCTATACCAATGTTAACCGACAAGTTTGTTTTGCCTACGCCGCCCTTGCCGCTGGTAATAGCCATAACCCGAACAGGCTTCTTAACTTGATTCATCTTTCTTATCCCCGCTGCTTGATCAGATTGCTTATGCATAACCTTGCGCCGCCCACGCTTCATTATTTGCATCGTTATAATCGCTTTCTTCGTCCAACTCAGCCACGCATTGTGCGACTAAAGACCGGGCGCAAGGATTATGCATATCTTCCGGCACTTGCTGACCGTCGGCGATAAAAGACAGCGGCAGGTTATGTTCAATGATTGCGGAAATGGCAGAACCAATGGTTGCCGCTTCATCAAGCTTAGTCAAAATACTGGCTTGCGGATTAAAAACCTGAAAGGCTTTAATAATTTCATTCATGGCCTTGTATTCAGTTGCAGCGGACATCACCAAATAGGATTTAATGTCTTGTCCGCTTTGTTGCAGGGTATTAATCTGTTCAACCAGCTTCATATCACGCTGGCTCATACCGGCAGTATCAATCAAAACAAGGCGTTTGTCTGCAAAGCCATTGATAATATTGCATAATTCAGCGGCACTGGATGCCACCCGGACCGGAATACCCAGTATCCGTCCATAGGTATTCAATTGCTCATGAGCGCCGATACGGTAATTATCGGTGGTAATCAACGCAACCTGTCTTGGCCCGTGCTTTAAAATAAATTTGGCGGCCAGTTTGGCAATCGTGGTGGTTTTACCTACACCGGTAGGTCCGACTAAGGCGGCAATACCGCCGTTTTGAAGCAAATCATCATCGGCTACCGGCAATACCTTGGTCAGCAGCTCTTGAGCTTGGCTAAAAACAAGCTCGGCATTCGTATGATTAGCAAAACGATTGGCAATTTTAACACTCAGTTTTCTTGAAATGCTCATGCCGGCCAAATGTTGCAGTAATTCAGCCCTAACCGGATTGGCTTGGGGATTATGCGACCAACTCGCATTTGACAACTTGGAATTCATCGCAGACCTTAGGGACTTAAGCTCTTTACTCATTTCCAGCAATAAATTATCTGACAGATTGCTCTGCTTTTCCTCCGGCATAGCGATTTGCATGGGCCGTTCCTTGGCAACAGGCGCAACCGGTCTGGGCGCACTATAGCTCGGTTTCGCGGTGACCGTTTCCAGGTTTCCGCGTAGATGTACTTTTTCTGCATAGCCCACATATTCGTCAATATTCCGGCGACCGCTTGGGGTGATGGCAGCCTCGCTATCGGTAAGAAACCGATGTGCCCGACCACCCGGGGTAGAGGAACTATCGTGATCGGTAGAGAAACGTTGCTGCCGCACCGGGGCATGCTCGGCCACAAAACTACCCGTACTTTGTTTTCTTGAACTGCTTAACACATGTAAGTGATTTTTTTCTGTTTCAAAATCAGGCAAATCCATTTTTCTAGTTTCACGACTGCCTGAGATGGCGGAACTGCGGCTATCGTTAGAAAAACGCTGCGATTGAGCAGAAGATTGTTGCTCTTCGGTCTGTTTTTTCAAGTTGTTTTGAATCAACTGCTCATCAAAATCTCGTGCGGCAACGATCTCAACACCGCCATCAACCGACTTATTTGACATGATGACTGCATCGGCACCCAATTCCTCTTTGACCATTCGCATGGCTTGGCGTATATCTTCTGCAAAAAAACGTTTAATTTTCATAACTCAGCCTCATGTACTATGTTCTTCGTCCGACAGTTGAAACCACTTTAATCTGGTGATCAGCAGGTATTTCATTGTATGCCAAGACATGTAACCCGGGAATGGAATGGCGAACGAATCGAGCCAGCCAAGGACGGATATAAGAAGAAACCAGCAACACCGCTGTTTGTCCTTCCATTTCCATTTTTTGCATACTTTCCTGTAATGAGGTATGCATTTGTTCTGCTAATCCCGGTTCGATCCCGATGCCATTTTCACCTGCCGTCTGCAAAGATTTATGCAATAACTGTTCCAACTCATGATCCAGTGTAATAACCGGCAATTCATCTTGCATACCACTGATTTCATGGATAATTAATCGGCCCAATGCCGCACGTACCGCTGAGGTCAAGATGTCGGGATCTTGACTCTTAAGCCCGTACTCCGCCAAAGTTTCGACGATGCTGCGCATATCCCGGATAGGTACACGCTCTTGTAACAGGTTTTGCAATACCTTGACTACCACACCCAGCGGCAATGTTTTCGGCACCAAGTCCTCGACCAACTTAGGCGCAGACTTCGCCAGGTTATCCAATATTTTATGCGCCTCTTCGTAGCCGAACAATTCATGGGCATGCGCCTGCAATAGATGACTCAAATGGGTCGCTACCACAGTGCCCGGATCAACCACCGTATAACCCAGGGTTTGCGCATGATCCTTCTGGCTTGGCTCTATCCACACCGCATCCAGACCAAAAGCCGGATCTTTACAGGCATTGCCCTTCAAGGTACCGAAAACGCGGCCCGGATTAATCGCCATTTCCATTTCCGGCATAATTTCAGCCTCGCCAACCGCCACTCCCATCAGCGAAATCCGATAAGCTGTCGGACTCAAATCAAGGTTATCCCGGATATGCACAGAAGGTATTAAAAAACCCAACTCTTGAGAGAGTTTTTTTCTTACGCCTTTGATTCGCACCATCAATTGCCCGCCCTGATTCTTGTCCACCAACGGAATAAGTCGATAACCCACTTCAAGCCCAACCACATCAACCGGCATCACATCATCCCAGCCCAATTCTTTAGTTTCCGGCAAAGGAGCTGCATTTTGGGCTAACTCCATAGGATAATCGATAGCAACAAGTTCCGCTTCCTTATGTTTCTTCTCAATGAAATAAGCAGATCCTGCTAAAGCCACAGCTAGCAAGATAAAGACCATATTCGGCATTCCCGGAATTACACCCAGGGCACCAACCACCACAGCAGTAACTGTCAGCACCTTGGGATTTGCCAATAATTGTGTAGTGACTTGTTGACCAATATTTTCGCCACTACTGCCAACCTTGGTGACTACCAGCGCCGATGCAGTCGACAATAATAACGAAGGAATTTGAGCGACTAAACCATCACCAATAGACAGTAATACATAAATTTCACCAGCTTCGGAAAAACTTAAATCATGCTGAGCAACACCAATGGCAAGACCGCCAATCATGTTGACAAATAAAATAATAATCCCTGCAATTGCATCACCCCTGACAAATTTACTCGCACCGTCCATAGAACCATAAAAATCAGCCTCGGTCGCGACTTCGGCACGACGCTCACGCGCCTCATCCTGGGTCAACAATCCTGCATTTAAATCGGCATCAATAGCCATTTGTTTGCCCGGCATCGCATCCAGTGTAAATCGTGCCCCAACTTCGGCAATCCGTCCTGCACCTTTGGTAACGACCATAAAGTTAATAATGATCAATATCGCAAAAACCACCAGGCCGACCGCAAAGTTACCGCCGATCACAAACGCACCAAAGGCCTCAATCACTTTCCCGGCCGCATCGCCGCCCTTATGTCCGTCAATCAATACCACCCGTGTCGAAGCTACGTTTAATGCTAATCGCAATATAGTTGCCAATAAAATAACCGTTGGGAATGATGCAAATTCCAACGGTTTAATGGTGTAGACGACAACCAGTAATATGATTAACGAAAAAGCGATATTGAAGGTAAAGAACAGATCGAGTACGAATGCCGGCAACGGCAATATCAGCATCGACAGCACCATAACGATAACCAATGGCGCACCCAACTCGGCTTTGCCCACTATTGCCAATGCTGCTTTTAACTTAGTAAAATCCATACCCGGTTAATCCCGTTTAAATTCGTCAGGCACATTAATATCTGCCGGCGGCAACGGCGCTCTCCAGTGATTTTTTTGGGCCGCTTTTAACTGATAGACATAGGCAAGTATTTGAGCAACAGCCAAATAAAGTCCTTGCGGTATCTCGCTGTCTATCTCGGTTGAATAATACAACGCTCTGGCTAAAGGCGGGGATGCCACCAGCGGCACCTCAGCGCCAATCGCTGTATTTCGGATACGGGCGGCGATCAAATCGACGCCCTTGGCAACCAGTTTCGGCGCACTGCTTGAGTCTTGATCATATTTTAAGGCCACCGCATAATGATTAGGATTGGTCACAATGACATCGGCATCCGGCACTGCCGACATCATTCGCCCTTGGGACATTTCCATTTGCGCCCTGCGCTGCCGACCCTTGGTTTCTGGACTCCCTTCGGATTCTTTATTTTCATCCTTGATTTCCTGTTTGGACATTCTCAGGTTTTTGGTGTGCTCCCACAACTGATAAGGTACGTCAATCATCACAATTAACACCAAAGAAGCACTAAGCACTAAAAAACACATGCCAATAATAGTTAGCCCATGACTAATTGCTTGACCTAGCGGCTCAGCACCCAAGCCAAGTAATTCACTGATAAAGCTTTTGTACAAAGCCACCGCCACAGCAAAGACCAATAAAATTTTCAATAAGGCTTTAAACAGTTCGACCAAGCCCTTTACCGCAAACATTCTGCCGAACCCGGTAATAGGATTCATTTTTGACGGTTTAAACGCTATAGCCTCCCAACTGAACACCCACCCGCCCATCGATATCGGGGTAATAATGGCGACAAAGACCATCAATGCAAAAAACGGAACAATCAACAACAGGCTATCCATCATTGCCTGCTTAAAAAAGATCACAGGACTATTAGGATCGAAAATAATTTCGCGGCTCAACTGAAACTGAGCCTGCATCATCGCTATCAAACCCTTACCGATGTCGCCACCCTGCATAAGGAGCATAGTGGCACTGGCTATCAGCATCACAAAAGTATTGAGCTCTCTGGATCTGGCAATCTGGCCTTTTTTTCTGGAGTCTTCTAGCCGTTTACCCGTGGGTTCTTCGGTTTTATCGTCATTTTCAGCCATAATTTAATCTACAATTGCAATAACTGGCCAACTAAATCATAAGCATCCGTCAACATCCCGGAAAACTGATCCAGCACATCAGGTAATGTTTTCCAAACCAACAGCATCCCCAGCATCAAGGTTGTTGGAAAGCCCACCGAAAAAACCTGCAATTGCGGGGCCGCCCTGGCCGCCACCCCAAAAATGACATTCACTAATAACAGACTGGCTATAACCGGCAGGGCTAGCAATAAGCCGCCTGCGAACAAACGACTGCTCCAGACGATAATCGACCAGATACCCGCTTTATCTATACCGTCTATACCAATAGGCAACGCTTTAAAACTATCCAGCAACATGTGTATCATCAACAAATGACCATTTAAACTGATAAAAACCAGGGTAGTAATAACCGTGTAGACTTGCGCGATTACCGGCACCTGCTGTCCACTCTGAGGGTCGACCATAGTCGAAAAACCCAGGCCCATGCTTAATGCAACCGCTTGCCCGGCAAAAACGACTGCGGAAAAAACCAACTGCAATATAAACCCAGTGGTCAATCCAATCATGGTCTGAGTAATAGCCATCATAAATCCGGTGTAACTAAACATTTCAACAGCAGGCAAAGGCGGGAGTAAAGGCATGATCACAAGGGTGATGACTAGCGCAAGAATCAGTCTGACCCGAGCCGGAACTGCCTGGATGCTAAATAACGGCATGGATACAAACATCGCACTAATGCGCATTAACGGCCATATAAACAATGCCACCTGATCAAGAAGCTGTTCTTCAGAAAAGTTCAACATTCAGCCGATTAATTGCGGAATATCCCTGATCAAGCCCTGAAAATAATCAAGGAACAACTGTAGCATCCCCGGCCCCATAATCATCAACACAGCCCCGATAACAATTAACTTGGGAATAAATGTCAAAGTTGCCTCATTAATTTGCGTCGCCGCCTGAAACATTGCAATAATCAGGCCGACAGCTAATGAGGGTAATAATACCGGGGCCGTCAATTTAACGGCGATAATCATCGCATCCTGCGCAATAATGGAAATAGTTTCCGGCGTCATAATCTACTGGCCCGGGCGACCTGCCCGCTACACAACATAAAAACTCGCTGCCAACATCTCCATAATCAACGACCAGCCATCAGCCATAACAAATAGCATTATTTTAAAGGGCAGAGAAATAATCATCGGCGACAACATCATCATACCCATAGACATCAATACGCTGGCTACTACCAGGTCGATAATCAAAAAAGGCAGGAAAATCAAAAAGCCTATTTGAAATGCGGTTTTCAACTCACTGGTCACAAAAGCCGGTAACAATAATGAAAAGGGGACGTTTTCAGCCGACTCCAATTCTGCATTGCCGGAAATCCGGATAAATAACTCGAGATCAGCTTCCCGGGTCTGTCTTAACATAAATTGCCTGAAAGGCTCGGAAGCCTTTTCGATAGCGGTAACCACATCAATCTTGTCTTCCATATAAGGCTGGACGGCTTCGCTATTTACCTTATCAAAAACCGGCATCATAATGAAAATCGTCAAAAACAAAGACAAGCCTAATAACACCTGATTGTTGGGCGCCTGCCCGGTACCTAAAGCCGTGCGCAACAAACTGAGCACAATCATAATCCGGGTAAACGAGGTCATGGTCAGCAACAGCGAAGGCAATACGGTTAGCAAAGTCATTAACGCCAGAATCTGGATCGTTACCGTATAAGTCTGAGCGCCTTGTTTACCGGTAGTGACGGTGACGGCTTCAATCCCTGCCGCCGCGTAAACGGGTGTTTCAATCAACAATAAAGCCAAGCCTATCATCAGCAATCGAAACGCCACCGATCGAAATAAAGCGCTTTTAATCACTATGCTTTCCTTTGGTTACTTGCATCAATTTTTGTGCAAAACCGCTGTCCCTCGCCATAGATGGCTCGCTGTTCAAGCAATCGTCACCCTCCAACACATGCAAGGCGTCTATGCGTCCTGGCGTTACACCCAAAATAAGCTGCTTTTTCCCGACCTGAAGCAAAATAATCCTTTCCCGCATACCCAACGACAGACCGCCGACTACACGCATTTTTTCAGCACCGTTGACGGTAATACCGCTTAACTTACGCATTGCCCACACACAGAAAAAAAAAACAGCTAAAACTATCAGCAGTCCAACACCCCAGTGGAGCATATCCCCTGAAGAAACCGTCCTGACCGTCTGTTTTGGAGCATCAGCACCCGACACGGCAAAGCAGGCAGGCATCCACCAGAACAACATTAACGCGACACCTATTTTTCCAGGCATCAGGCTAATCGTTTAACCCGTTCAGACGGACTTATCACATCCGTCAAACGAATACCGAACTTGTCATTAATCACTACCACTTCCCCATGTGCAATCAAGGTGCCGTTGACCAATACATCAAGCGGCTCGCCGGCAAAGCGCTCTAACTCGACAACCGAGCCCTGATTTAACTGCAACAGATTCCTGATATTGATTTGCGTCCGTCCGATTTCCATTGAAATGGTCACGGGGACATCCAAAATCACATCCAGATTAACTTCATCACCTAGTCCTGAAGACGATTTTTTATTTTCAAACGGATCATTCAACTCCTCAAATGCAGCGGTTTCAAAATCGCCCGCAACTTCTGCACCTTCAGGCGCATTCGGATCTTCACTCATCTTATTTCCCAGCCTACTATTGTTATAATCGAATTTTACAGTGCATCAGCTTGATTCAGGACTTCACCTTATCAATAATCTGGATGGCGTAATTGCCATCCGATATACCGACCTTACCTTCAAATACCGGAATTCCTTCCGCTTTAAGGATCACGGTATCCGGCATATCGATAGGTATAACATCCCCTTTTTTTAACCGCATAACATCTCTTATACTCATGTTTTTTTCCACTAAAAGACTGTTCACACTCACTTCCGCTCTGAGCACTTCACCGCGCAACGACGCCTGCCAACTGCCGTCAACCTCACCACTATCACTGCTGATAGCATCCAACAACTCCCGGATTGGCTCAAGCATCGCATAGGGCATAGCGATATTGACATCGCCGCCCCCACCTTCCAGCTCAACATGAATAGTGGAAATCACAATAATTTCCCCGGGGCCGATAATATTGGCGAACCGCGGATTGATTTCTGCCCCCACGTATTCAAAATCGAGATCCATAACCGGCTTCCAGGCCTCCTTCAAATCCTTGAAAATCATGTCAATAATAATCCGAACCACCCGCATTTCGGTCGGTGTAAACTCCCTGCCTTCAGTCTGATTATAAAATTGTCCGGCACCCCCGAAAAAATTGTCTACTACGGTAAAAACCAGTCGCGGATCGATAACAATTAAGGCTTTGCCGCGCAAGGGGTTAAATCGGACAATCGTTAAATTAGTCGGAACCAGCAACCCTTGTATGTATTCGGAAAACTTTTGCACCTGAATGCCCGATATAAAAATTTCTGCCGACCGACGTAGAAAATTAAATAACGAAATGCGGATAAATCGGGCAAATCGTTCATTAACCATTTCCAGAGTAGGCATACGCCCACGAACAATTCTTTCCTGACTGGCAAAGTCATAACTTCTTACGACGTCTTTTTCATAAAATTCTTCGGCATCCGCTTCAGCATAAAACTCAGACTCATCTTCGGTGTCGATATCTCCATCGCTTACGCCATTCAGTAATGCATCGATTTCTGCCTGTGAGAGTAAATCACTCATGTTATTGCATTACAAATGAAGTAAAAAATATCTCGGCAACCTTACCTTTTCCGGCCATCTTCACTAAAACAGCACTCACCTCATCCAATATGAGCTTACGTAACATGTCTTTTCCTTCTCCAGTATTTAACACGCTGCTGTCCTGCGCACTAATCAGCATCAACAGATTATTGCGTATCATAGGTTCATTCTTTGTTAAAATATCAATAGTTTCTGCGCCTTCAACCAGCATAGACAGCGTAATCCGACCGTGTTTGGCTGTCGATCCCTTGGGAAAGTTAATAACAATGGGATTGCTCAGTTCAAAATAGAGCTTTTCTATCGGAACGTCGGACTTATCTGCACCAGCATGTTCAGTTTTCTCGCTCTTAGCGGAATCATCTTCTCGCATAAAGAAATAAGCGGCACCGCCGCTTGCTGCCAATAAAAGCACTGCAGCGACAATTATGATGATAGTTTTCTTAGAGAACCTCCCTTTCTCCGCATTGTTTTCTTCAAGCTTAGCCATGTTGCAAACCCTTTCGTTTTTAATCAGTAAATAAGCAATTTAGAGACCATAAAAAATAATATGCGTAAGAACAATAAGCTACGCATCAATTACATCGTGGTTATCGCTGTGAATATCGATCGCACGGCTAAATATTATCATTGCCTCACATTACAAAATCAAATCATACAAGAAAAAAGATCCTTTTAAAAGAATAAGATAGGAATGCTTGTAAATGTGAATAATTAACTATATAGCGCGCAATTATCAATGCCGCATAATGCAGAAAAATTAAAAATGAGGGCGGCCGTCCCGTCATATCCGAAATAATAAGAGGCGGAATTTATCCTGAAAAACTCTGGAAATGCTAAATCCCTGCCCAAAAAAAAGCCCTTAAAGGGCTTTTCCAGTGGCTGAAAAAATATTTTAGCCCAACTCATCAAGCAATGTTTGGGCTATATTTTTTTGCTCAGCCGTACCTTGATCGAGCACCTCTCTGGCTAGATCTTTGGCCGCATCGGCATCCCCCATATCAATATAGGCTTTGGCCAAATCCAGTTTCGTTTCCAACTCATCCATATCGGCAGGTACCGCAGCAGCAGAAAACGCCTCATACTGACCGAAATTCTGACCCTTTGTTGTTGAGGGTAAATCCAAATCAAAATTAAAGTCAAAATCCCCGTCGATGTCATCATTAAAAGCCAACGAATCATTTGACTCTAAAGCATTAAAATCCAGACTATCCGTTTCTTTTGTTTCAGTCTGGTCGGAACTAAAATCAAATTCATGTGATTCATATTCCTGCTGTTTATTGTCTGTACTGGTCTCGGGGATGGCGGACGATAAATCACCGGAACCGATAAAATCTTGATCGACCTTATCTGATTCGTTGGTATCCATTAAAAACGAACTAAAATCAAGCTCTTCTATTTGCGTTTCTGAAAACCTGTCTTCCTGGGTATCGGCAGCTATAACAGCATTATCCGCTTCCATAGAAAACGAACTTAAATCAAAATCAATATCTTGATTATTTCGCGGCTCCTCAACAATACCGTCATCCTTAGTTTTATTCGGTAAAGTTAAGTCAAAATCAAGCCCATCGTCCCTTGGCTCAGCGGCTTCTTTGACAAAGTCATCATCGGTCTTCGCAAAAGAAACAGATCCCGCCATTCCCCCTTCTATTATATCGGGGACATTATCCTCAGCGAGGCTTTCACCACTATGTTCCTCATTATCAGCGAATGAAAATAAGGGCGAAGCCGGACAAATTTCACGCCCCATTTCCGCTGCTTTTTCCCAAAATCCAGTCTCATTGCGCTTGCCGGATTTCACCAGTTCAGCGGCATACGCTTCAAAAGCTGTTTTACTCTCATTAGCGTAAAAAATTTCCAGCAATTTCAATTTACATTCATCTCGATCGGGCTGATCTTTAATTGCCTGTCGTATTAATTCTTCAGCCTGCTGATATCGACCATAAGCAAGGTACACATCAGCCTCGGATATTGGGTCAATTTCCCCCTGATCAGTGTCAAATGAGTCAAAGTCGCTGGGTGTAAATTCACTTAAGAAAGAGCTTTCGCCCACAGTACCCGCTTCGTTATCATGATCAGCTAAGCTATCTTGAACAACGGGCACAGAAATATTTTCGTCGACATCAGATGCGTCAACCATAATGGTAGAAGCAAACATACTCTCAATATTGGTTTCCGCATCAACCTTGCGCTTTCGCCACCAAAGCCAGCCTAACAGGGCCAAGACTACTGCTCCGGCGCCAGCCGCGACCTGATAGTACGGATCTTGCAAACTACTTGCTTCAGGTTCCGGCTGAGCCGCTGGTTCAACGGGTTGAACAACGGCCGCACGGGATTTATCTGCGGCTTTAGCAGCGATAACCTCGTCTGTCAGCGACTGAGCCGACTCAACTGCTTGCTGAGAAACAGGCTTTTTTTGATCCTCAAGCATGACAACCACGTCCTCACTTGGCACTGTCAGCTGTTGACTAACCGGCTTTTGCTGAGATTGTTTTTGCAAAGCAGCAAACTGTTGATCCTTTATGGCGATCAGCTCCTGAATCATCGCCAGTTGCTTTTCCAGTTCTGCTACTTTCCTTTGTAACGCATCATCTGTCGACGCAGTTACACTGATATTTTTTTCAGCATCATCCTTAACCCTCTCCGTCTGATCAGCCGGATTCTTATTAGAATCTTCTGGCTGATTGACTGGAGCTGCTAAGGTTAGCTGATTATCAACAGATGCGTCGACTTCGCTCTGAGCGGATTTTTTCTTTGCCGTATCAACGCTAGCAAGAGCCAAATCATTTTTCCAAGCTTTTGTGTGCTGATTAAATGCTGTTAATGCTTGATTTCTCGATAATTTTAGAACAACCTCTCTTTCCGGTATTTTCAGTATTTTTCCAGCTATTAACGCATTAACATTGTTTTTATAGAATGCATGAGGATTTGCCTGATAAATTGCAATCATCATTTGTCCTACAGAAACGTCGCTGCGTCCTCTGGTTCGCTCAGCCACATTCCAAAGCGTATCAGTCGAAAGCGTCGGGCCGTATTCGCCGCGGCTACTTTGTCCATTGGCACGCGCTTGACTTTGAGGCGTAGCCACTGCCGGTTGCGCATAACTTTCAGTACGGGTTGAAACCGGAAGAGTTGCCTGCTTATAAACTGACGGCGGATCCACTAATACGGTAAATCCGCGATATAAATTACCTTTTGGCCAACCGACTTCGAGCAAAAAATCCAAAAAAGGTTCCTTTAATGCCTCTGTTGACGTCAGTTTAATAATCGCTAAACCATTAGACCGGGCAATAGTTTCAAATTTAATTTTCGACAGAAAATAAGTCCATGAAACGCCCGCTTCATCAAATTTCTCAGGCGGAGCCAATTTCACCTTAATATCAGACACACTTTCGCCTGACAAAACTAAAGCAATTTCAGCGTCCAAATTCTGATTAAGGGCCGAATGCAATGTAATCTCGCCAATCCCTAATGCTTGTCCGCCAGCTGGAGCCAGCAACGATATAACCGCTAAAGCTTTAGCTAATAAACGCACCTTGCTCTTCTTCACCATAGTTACCACAGTTTTTTACCGCGTCCAGTCAAATATGTAGACAAGCTTAGCCTAGATGTAATTTTTTACCAGCACTTCTGCTATTTGCACACTGTTTAAGGCCGCGCCTTTTCGAACATTATCACCTACCACCCACAAATCAATTCCTTGAGGGTGCGATATATCTTCGCGGATGCGTCCTACAAACACATCATCATGACCTGACGACTCTGTCACTGCCGTTGGATAACCGCCGTCTTTATGGTCGTCCATCACGGTTACACCGGGCGATTGTTCAAGCAAAGCTCTTACTGTAGCGACATCAATTTTCTTACGGGTCTCAATATGCACTGCCTCGGAATGTCCGTAAAAAACCGGAACCCGCACTGCGGTTGCGTTAACCAAAATACTGTCGTCACCCAGAATTTTTTGAGTTTCCCACACCATTTTCATTTCCTCCTTGGTGTAACCATTGTCCATAAACACGTCAATCTGCGGTAACACGTTAAAAGCAATCTGTTTGGGATAGACGTTGGCGATAATGGGTTGCATGTTGAGTAGACTGGTGGTTTGCCGAACCAGTTCTTCTATCGCTTCCTTGCCGGTACCTGAAACAGCCTGATAAGTGCAGACATTAATACGCGCAATCCCCACGGCATCGTGAATAGGTTTCAACGCCACCAACATCTGAATCGTTGAACAATTCGGATTGGCGATAATGCCGCGATTTTTATAGTCGGCGATTTTTTCAGGATTGACCTCCGGCACCACCAGTGGAATATCGTCGTCGTAGCGAAACTGCGAGGTGTTATCAATAACAATACAACCGGCTGCAGCAGCTTTAGGCGCATATTCTGCCGAAACAGAGGCACCCGGCGAGAATAAACCGATTTGCACTTTTGAAAAATCAAAGCTAGCCAAATCTTTTACGACTAAAGACCCGCCTTTAAAAGAAATTCTTTTGCCTGCCGAATTGCTGCTGGCCAAGGCATAAACCTCGCCGACAGGAAAATTACGCTCTTCTAGAAGAGACAGCATGGTCTCGCCTACTGCACCGGTAGCACCCACCACAGCAACATTATAGAGTTTGGTCATCTTAAGCTCCTTTATGTATCACGGAAACGGCTACGCCGATAAATTGCTTGGTAACCAGATCTATATACCTATCAGCCGGTAAAACTACATCTTTTTTTGTCATTAACTTTAAAAACCTTTTATTCTAGAATTTGAACACCGATGACCATTACGTTTTTATCTATCCTAAGCTAGGCCAGCACAGCAAAAACTTTTTTGGTAATATCGTCAACATCGCCGACGCCGTCTATTGAGCTGAACTTAATCTGCCGCTCCGGCGCCGAATAATAGCCAACCAAAGGCTTAGTCTGCTGATGATAAACACTGAGTCGTTTGCGTACTGTTTCTTCTTTATCATCATCGCGCTGAATCAACGGTTCACCGGTCACATCATCAATCCCCTCGACTTTAGGCGGATTAAATTCGATATGATAAGTGCGCCCGGATGGTAAATGCACTCTTCTGCCCGCCATGCGTTTTACAATGTCCTCATCCGGCACCGCGATTTCAATCACCGTATCGATACTTACACCCATCTCCTTTAGGCCTTCAGCCTGAGCAATAGTGCGAGGAAAGCCGTCCAGCAAAAAGCCGTTAGCGCAATCGGCTTGGGTAATACGTTCCTTGATAAGCCTTAAAATAATGTCATCGGAAACCAGACCGCCGGCATCCATCACTTTTTTTGCGGCAATGCCAAGCGGCGTCCCCTCACGCACGGCGGCTCGCAACATATCCCCGGTTGAAATTTGCGGGATAGCATATTTTTCAGTAATGAATTGCGCTTGAGTTCCTTTGCCGGAACCGGGCCCCCCTAACAGGATGACGTGCATAACTAACTCCATTGTGTGTATGTCGCTAAGACATATTTAGACTTTAAAATAACATTCATGTCGATCGTTACAAGGCGACCGACCCGTCGTCTCTATAACAATCTACAAAACCAAAATTGGTGTTTGATTCTTAATTCAGTTTTAAGCCGTTCCAGACGGACTTAAAACTGAATTTTCATTTTCCGCGATTCAACAAGCCCTTATTCTGTCTTGCTTTCGCTTCGACTATAAGTTGATATGGCTCTCCACGCACGAC
>JAGXGY010000022.1 GCA_024636505.1 Methylobacter sp.
AACTGGACAACGGAACCGACACACAAATCGCCGGAAGACATCATAAAGACCGCCAAAGAAACAAACATCGCCGAACTGACCCGGCATATGCTACTGCAATTCTACGCACCCACCTCGGTAGTCACTGATCTCAAAGGCAATATCCTCTACATCCATGGCGATACCGGAAAATATCTGCGCCCGGCGCCAGGCCATGCCTCTCTCAATATCGCCGATATGGCGCGTGAAGGTCTGCAACTGGAATTACGCACCGCTATCCTGGCCGCTAACCAGGGCAAACCGACCCTGGACCAGGAATTGTCGGTCAAGACCAATGGCGATTTTCACCCGATACAATTCAGCATAAGAAACCTGTCGAATCCGAATGATCACCAAAACCTGTTGCTGGTGAGTTTTCAAGATATAAACCGCCCGGCATCGGAAAAGTCGGCGCATAGTAAACGCAAACGTACCGCCAAACCCAATGAACTGCATCATATCAAGGAACTGGAGCATGAACTGGCTTACACTAAAGAGAATCTTCAAGCCACTATTGAGGAACAATATGCCTCCAACGAAGAACTGAGGTGCACCAATGAAGAAATGCAGTCCACCAATGAGGAATTGCAGTCCACTAACGAAGAACTGGAAACCTCCAAAGAAGAACTGCAATCGATCAATGAAGAACTGATCACCGTAAACTCCGAACTACAAACCAAAATTGGCCAGTTGGCCGATATGCAAAACGACATGAAGAATCTGCTCGACAATATCCATGTCGGCACCATCTTCCTCGATCTAAACCTGATCATCCGGCGCTTCACCCGAGATGCCACGCAAATCTACCGCCTGGTTGCCTCGGACATAGGTCGCTCACTGAGCGACATCAATCCCGAACTGGAAGACAAAGACTTGCTCGACGATGCCCGCACCGTACTCGAAAACCTGATCCCCATAGAACGCGAAGTTAAAGCGGCGAATGGCAATTGGTATCTGGCCCGCATCCAACCGTACCGGACACTGGAAAACATGATCGACGGCGTAGTGCTGACCTTTACCGACATTACCGAACGCACCCGGGCTATAGCGGCGCAGGAAGCGCAACTGTTAGCCGAAGGTATCGTTGATACCATACGCGAGCCGCTTATTGTACTCAATGACGAATTAAAGGTGGTCACTGCCAGTCGCTCTTTTTACCAACAATTTAAAGTGACTGCCGAACAGACCTTAGGACGCTCGTTCTACGAACTGGGCAAAGGTCAATGGAATATCCCGGCCTTGCGCGAGCTTTTAGAAACCGTCTTGTCGCACAATCAGGCTTTTGAAAACTATCAGCTGGATTATCATTTCCCCACCATCGGTCAGCGCAAATTGCAACTCAATGCCCGCAGCATCATCAGCCGGACCGGAGAACTGCAATTGATCCTGCTGGCAATGGAAAATATCGCCGACCAGGCATAAAAAATGCGTCGAGCCGTCCGCATCAACGCGGACTTTGGTCTAAAACATCTCACTTCCGGGTTTAAATATCATCCGTCCACCCCCCAAAGCCGTGATTGATCTGAACAACAGGCCTCTGCCCGTAGGTGATAGCACATATTGATTGAGGACATTAATCGCCTTATCCTAGCCACTTGAATTTTCCCTATCGAACTGTCTTCAATAACCGTGAGGAGTTTACGTGGCCAATCAATCCAACCACCAGGGACAACAGCCAAGGACCACCAGCAAGACAGAGCAAGAACTATTGCATGAATTACGGGTACACCAGATCGAACTGGAGATGCAAAATGAGGAGCTACTGCGTACTCGTGCCGTTCTGGAAACATCCCATAACCGTTACCTCAATCTCTATGAATTTGCTCCCGTAGGCTACCTTAGCCTCAACTCCGAGGGTACTATTATCGAAATCAATCTCACCGCTGCCGCGCTGCTCGGCGAAGAACGCAACTGCCTGCTAAATCGCCATTTTACCGGCTTGATCATGCCCGAAGACTGCGATCGCTGGTATCTGCTATTCAAAAACGTGCTACAGCACGAAGGTGAGAAGAAAAACTTCGAACTGATGCTGAAACGCGGCGACAGTTACTTTAATGCCCGACTGGATTGTTTACCGATAATGAACGGCGCTCACATAATATTGCTGCGCATCACGCTGACCGATATATCCGAAAACAAGCGTGCCGAACAAGAATTACGCATTGCCGCCGTCGCCTTTGAGGCTCAAGAAGGCATTATGATCACCAATGCCGACAAGACGATTTTGCGGGTCAACCGGGCCTTCACCGACATTACCGGTTACAGTGCCGAAGAACTGATAGGCCAGACGCCCCGCCTATTCAACTCAGGACGACACCATACCGCCTTTTATGCCGATATGTGGGAATGTGTTAATCGCACCGGTTCCTGGCAGGGCGAAATCTGGGATCGACGCAAAAACGGCGATATTTATCCCAAATGGGTCACCATCACTGCGGTTAAAGACAGCAATGGCGTTGTCACCCACTATGTGGGCCTGCATACCGACATTTCTGCACGCAAGGCCTCGGAGGAAAAAATAAAACAACTGGCTTACTACGACCCGTTGACCGCATTACCAAACCGAAGGCTGCTGCTCGACAGACTGAAACAAGCACTGGCAACCAGCTCACGTAATAATAAATACGGCGCCTTGCTATTCATCGACCTGGATAATTTCAAGTCTCTTAATGACAATCTGGGTCATGATATGGGGGATATATTATTACAGCAGGTTGCACAGCGTCTGATTGCCTGTGTGCGAGAGGGCGATACCGTGTCTCGCCAAGGTGGTGACGAATTTGTAGTCATGCTGGAAGAATTGGACGATCATGCTGAAGAAGCCGCAGCCAAAGCTAAAACCATAGGCGAAAAAATCATTACCTCGCTCAATCAACCCTACCAACTCAGCCATCACCAATATCAAAACACCCCGAGCATTGGCATCACCTTGTTCATCAATCATCAATACAGCATCAATACATTACTGAAACGGGCGGACATTGCCATGTATGGAGCCAAAGCCGCAGGCCGAAACACCCTGCGTTTCTTCGACCGGGACATGCATGAGGCGGTTACGACGCGTGCAGCCCTGGAAGCGGATTTGCATTTTGCGCTGGCGAAAAATCAATTTCAGCTTTATTTTCAGCGGCAAGCGCGCAACGATCAAACCATTGGCGCCGAAGTGCTGTTGCGCTGGAAACATCCTGAACGCGGCTTTATAGCGCCACTTGAATTCATTCCACTGGCCGAAGACATTGGCCTGATCATTCCGATTGGACAATGGGTACTGGAAAACGCCTGCGCTCAACTTAAACAATGGCAAGCCCATCAGCAAACGCAGCATTTACAACTTGCGGTTAACGTCAGTGCGCGCCAATTTCATCAAGCCGATTTTACCGAGAAAGTCTGCGCCATGCTAAAAAAAAATGCCGTCAAAGCCGATCGGCTTAAACTCGAATTCACCGAAACCCTGGTGTTCGACAACATCGCCGAAACCATCATCAAAATGCACACTCTCCGAAAAATCGGCGTGAGCTTCTCAATCGATGATTTCGGCACCGGTTATTCATCACTGATCTACCTAACGCAATTGCCCTTCGATCAGCTGAAAATCGACCAATCTTTTGTAAGCAATATCGGCATCAAGCATGCCGATACAGTGATCGTACAGACCATCATCGGCATGGCTAACAATTTAGGGATGGACATCATTGCCGAGGGCATAGAAACCCAAGAACAGCGCACCTTTCTTGAGCTTCACGGCTGTCATACCTACCAGGGGCACTTGATAGGCAAAGCCATGCCGCTGGCGGAGTTTGAGCGTTTTTGTGACTTGAAATAACGTAACCCGCTATCCGTTAATCCGAAAAAACACGATAACATTCAAAAAGATAATAAAAAAAGCCCACTAAAACATGGGCTTGATTACATTCTTTACAATAATTATATTATCTCATTCAAAACGGAATATCATCATCAAAATCATCATAACGTGGCGGCGCAGGCGGCATGGATGAGCCAGGATCGTTGTGCGATGCCGATGGCTGAGGCTGATTGGCCGGTTTTGATGCGGATGCGGAATGTCCGGCCTGCGACTGATTACCGCCAAAATCGGCGGTGCCGCCGCTACCGCTACGACTGTCCAGCATATTCATGCTGTCGGCTATGATTTCGGTACTATAGCGATCTTGACCGTCTTGACCCTGCCATTTCTGTGTACGAATACGGCCTTCAACATAAGCCTGGCTGCCTTTTTTTAAATATTCCCCGGCAACCTCAGCCAAACGATTAAAAAACACTACGCGATGCCATTCGGTTTCTTCTTTGCGCTCCCCTGTTTGCTTATCTTTCCAGCGTCTGGAAGTCGCCAGACGAATGGTGGTAACGGCACTGCCGCTAGGCAAATAACGCACCTCAGGATCGGCACCTAACCTTCCTATTAACATCACTTTATTCAGCATCTATGTCTCCTATTATTTTTGCGAATTCTATCAGGTTAAGCATTGATGTACCGTGCAATCAATCCTTGTAGTTTATCTTTATCCAACTGCTGATTATCCACTTTCAGATAAGCTAAGGCTTCGTCATAATGCAGCGTGATTTCTTCTATACCGCTGAGTTTAGCCATGTCGGCAACAAATTCATTGGCATCAACTTCGCTGAGTTCTTCCAGTGATACCAGTAGATTTGCCACATAGCGTGGAGGCTTCATCCAAAAAGAAACCAGCAACCAGCTGAAAGCCGCAGCGGCGCAAAATAGAAATACCGCCGTAACCCCGAATGCGCCGTTAAACCAGCCGCCTACCAGTCCGCCCATAAACAACCCCAAAAACTGGGAGCTTGAATAGGCGCCCATCGCCGTGCCTTTTAAATCGGCTGGCGCGGTCTTTGATATTAAGGAAGGCAGTGTCGCTTCCAGCAGGTTAAAACCGCAAAAAAACAGCCACAAGAAGGCTATAATTCCTGTCAGGTTTTGATGTATTGCCGACAAGCCCAATTCTGCTATTATCAGCACGGCAATTGCACCGATAAACACCTGCTTCATTTTACGTTTCTTTTCCGCCAGGATCACAAACGGTACGGCAAACGCCATCGAAATAACAAAAACCGGCAAATAAACCTGCCATTCATCCCCGGGCAATAAACCCGCATCACGCATCAACGAGGGCACAACAACAAAGATGGCCATTAAAATCATATGCAGGGTAAAAATGCCGTAATTCAGTCGCAATAAGTCCGCATTTTTCAATACATGCATGGTTTCTTCGGGAACAAACTCTGCATCCCGATGCAATTTAGACTGACGCGGATCCGGGACGATAAAAATAATCGCTAAAATAGCCAAGGCGGTAAGCGCCGCCGTTACCGCAAAAACGCTCTGTACACCGCCGAATCCTGAAATGATGGGGCCGGCTATAATGCCGACACCAAATGAGGCACCGATACTGATCCCGATAATCGCCATGGCTTTGGTGCGATGAGCTTCCTGAGTCAAATCGGCCACCAATGCCATGATAACAGCCGAAACTGCCCCCGCCCCCTGAAAAGCGCGCCCTACCAAAATCCCGTAAATGGTCGTCGATAGTGCCGCAATTATGCTACCGATCATAAACAGCACCAGGCCGATAATGATCATTTTTTTGCGACCGAAACGATCCGATAACAAACCGAAAGGGATTTGCAACAGAACTTGCGGCAAACCGTAAATACTCATCGCCAGACCGATCAGCGCAGGCGTTGAGCCTTCAAGCTGCCCGGCAAATAACGATAACACCGGCAAAATCATAAATAGCCCCAGCATCCGCAAAGCATAAATGCCCGCCAAAGACCAGGTAGCGCGTTTTTCCGATAAAGTCATCGAACTTGTAATGTCTTGCGTTGTTGTCAAAACCAGCTGCTCCTTTTTTAAATCAGGATTATCAAGAAAAATAAACCCTACCTAGCATCGACCTTATCATTACCTGTAAAGGCAGGACTAACTCAGTGGTTTATCTCATTATTTTAAGGCTGTGCCATCGTTAAATATTGACAGTAACTTAATTGTATTATGCTTAGGCAGAGCGGGAGTGCAAGCTTTGCTTGTGCTAGCAGGCGAAGTCTGCACTCCGATAGTCAGTAGCCTCGACACTTAACGATGACATAGCCTATTTTAATGGCGTCCATTATAACAAGCTTTATTTATAGGTTTGGCTCATTTGTGTTTGGGTTGCTGTTTAACTGAACCGCCCTATGGTCTGGGTTATTACATGCCGCTAGGCGATTTTAACATCAATGACTGAAATTTGACTGGCGCTAACTATTCCGACCATAATCCAGAACACGTACAGCAAGGTATAAGCACTGTCTTTCTTGAGTATCGAACATCAGAAAAGTATCAATGCATCTGTGGAATTAAAAGCCCACATAAAAACAGAAAAGGACTTTCCTGGTCCAGTCAACTGACCAGAGAAAAGCTGAAAATGCGCATCAGCACGCCGAGCATTTCGATAAACCGAATATATTCTGAAAACGAATGAATTTAATTTATTGATGATTATTATTTAAAGTCGGTCAGTGTCCGCGCCGTTTGTATTAAGGCGGCTTTGCTCGTATATTATACGGCTGTATAAATTGCCGGAATTACTTAATGGATACCATCAGCATTCGTGGAGCCAGAACGCATAACCTGAAAAATATCGATCTCGATCTGCCCAGAGATAAACTCATTGTGATCACCGGGCTTTCCGGTTCGGGTAAATCATCGCTGGCCTTCGATACCATTTATGCCGAAGGCCAGCGACGCTATGTGGAATCCCTTTCTACCTATGCCCGGCAGTTTCTGGCTATTATGGAAAAGCCCGATGTCGACCATATCGAAGGTCTGTCACCGGCCATTTCCATTGAACAAAAATCCACTTCGCACAACCCGCGTTCCACGGTCGGCACCATCACCGAAATCTACGATTATTTACGACTGCTGTATGCCCGCGCCGGTACGCCGCGCTGCCCCGAGCATCAGGCTTCGCTGGAAGCGCAAACGGTCAGCCAGATGGTTGACCATGTCTTGTCGCAAGCACCCGATCAGCGCTGGATGTTGCTGGCGCCGGTGGTCAACGACCGCAAGGGCGAGCATATCCAGTTGCTCGACGACCTGCGCGCCCAGGGCTTCATCCGCGCCAGAATCAACGGCACGGTGTACGACCTGGATGAGCCGCCGGTGCTGGATTTAAAAAAGAAACATACCATTGAAGTCATTGTCGACCGTTTTAAGATTCGCGACGACATCGCCTTGCGCTTATCCGAATCCTTCGAGACCGCGCTGCGTATTGCCGACGGCATCGCCATTGCCGCCTGTATTGATAACACAACCGAACTGATGTTTTCCGAGCGCTATGCCTGCCCCCAATGCGGCTACAGTCTGACCGAACTGGAGCCGCGCATCTTCTCGTTCAACAACCCCAAAGGCGCATGCAGCAGTTGCGACGGCCTGGGGCTGCGCCAGCATTTCGACCCCGGGCTGATTATCCATAACCCCGACATCAGCCTTGCCGGGGGTGCGATTCGCGGCTGGGATCGACGCAATGCCTATTATTATCAGATCATCTGTTCGCTGGCCAGGCACTATAACTTCGACCCGGAAGCGCCGTTTTCGGAATTGTCCAAAGAAATACAGGACATGATTCTTTACGGCAGCGGCCCTGAAGTTATTGAATTCAAGTTCATGGCCGGAACCGGCTCGGTCAAAAAGAAATGCCATAGCTTTGAAGGCATTATTGCCAACATGGAGCGGCGTTATCATGAAACCGATTCGCAACTGGTGCGCGACGAATTGGCTAAATATTTATCCCAAAAACCCTGTAACGTTTGCAAGGGTGCCAGACTGAATATTTCCGCCAGAAACGTGTTTATTGAAGATTTACCGGTACATTATCTGACCCGACTCCCGATTCGTAGGTCTTTAGACTTTTTTAAGCACTTGAACCTGCCTGGAAAACGCGGCGAAGTGGCGGCAAAAATCGTCAAGGAAATCCAGGAAAGACTGGATTTTTTGGTCAATGTAGGCCTCGACTATTTAACCCTGGATCGCAGCGCCGATACGCTTTCCGGCGGCGAAGCGCAACGCATCCGGCTTGCCAGCCAAATCGGCGCTGGCTTGGTCGGGGTAATGTATGTATTGGATGAGCCGTCGATAGGCCTGCATCAACGCGACAACCAGCGCCTGCTGAACACTTTGTTCCGCCTGCGCGACCTGGGCAATACCGTGATCGTGGTCGAGCATGATGAAGATGCGATCCGTTCGGCGCAGCATATTGTCGATATAGGCCCCGGTGCCGGTGTCCATGGCGGACGCATCATTGCGCAAGGCACCCTGGAGGATATACTGAATAATGAAGACTCGTTAACCGGCCAATATTTATCGGGAAAAATCGGCATTACCATGCCCGAAACATTAACGCCGGCAGATAAAGACAAACAAATCACCATCCGCAATGCCCATGGCAATAATCTGAAAAATGTCGATATTGCCTTCCCTATCGGTTTGTTTACCTGCATCACCGGCGTATCCGGTTCCGGAAAATCAACGCTGATTAATGATACCTTGTACCGTCATGCGGCCCGGTTAATCAACCGGGCCGGCGTTATCCCCGCGCCCTGTGATGCGATCGAAGGCCTGGAGCATTTCGATAAAGTCGTCGATATAGACCAAAGCCCGATAGGTCGCACACCACGCTCGAATCCGGCCACCTATACCGGCCTGTTCACACCGATACGCGAATTATTTTCGGCAACGCCCGAAGCGCGTTCGCGCGGCTATACGCCAGGAAGATTCAGTTTTAACGTCAAAGGCGGCCGCTGCGAAGCCTGCAAAGGCGATGGCGTGATTAAAGTCGAAATGCATTTTTTGCCGGATATTTTCGTCCATTGCGATTTGTGCAACGGTAAACGCTATAACCGGGAGACACTGGAGATCCGCTATAAAGGCAAAACCATCCATCAGGTGCTGGACATGACCGTAGAAGATGCGGCCGAATTTTTCAGTCCGGTGCCAACATTAGCCCGTAAATTACAAACCCTGGTTCAGGTAGGTTTAAGTTACATCACCTTGGGACAGAATGCGACCACCCTGTCCGGCGGCGAAGCGCAGCGGGTAAAACTCGCCAAGGAACTATCCAAACGCGATACCGGCACAACCTTATATATACTGGATGAGCCGACCACCGGCCTGCACTTCCACGACATTAAGCAATTATTGCATGTGTTGCATACTCTGCGCGATCACGGCAATACCGTTATCGTGATCGAACATAACCTGGATGTGATCAAAACCGCAGACTGGATTATCGATATAGGACCCGAAGGCGGCGATGGCGGCGGAATGCTGGTTGCAGAAGGTACGCCTAAGCAGGTTTCTGAAAATAAAGCCTCGCATACCGGGATGTATTTGAAGCGGTTTTTTGAGTAGCAGGAATATTTATAAAATGTGGGCGCGAATAAATTCGCGCCCACGACAGTCAACCACAACCATTTCCGGCCTAACTTAAATCACGTCTTGCACGCAACTCATCAACCCACTCATAAATCTCGGTCAAAGTGGTATCGCATTGACAGCAACTGGTACCGCAAGATCCGCTCAACGGCAGTTTGCGCACTTTGCCTTTGCTGATCCATTTGCCCAGCATACCTCGGAGAGCATCGGCATCCATGTCGAAATGCATAATTAAATCCGCCAACGCAACCCGGTGCTGTTCCCTTAAATAGTCTCTCAAATCAGATAAGATCATGTAAAGATTCCTCCCGATGTTTTATCTCTGTGGTCTCAGCGTTTTTACCCAGTAACCATAGGCCGAGCAATACTGCTGAAAAGGCAATGATTAATCCGCTTATCCAGACCAACGAATAATCCGGATGCTCACTATAAGTCATCGCCTGATAAAAAATCGTGGCGGTCATGTAGGCGATACCGGTGGTCCAGAACACCACAAACACCGTCCAGTTCATGTTGGTTTCCCGGTAAATAGCAGCGGTTGCCGCAACGCAAGGGGCATACAATAAAATAAATAACAGATAGGCGAAAGCCCCGGCCTTGCCATCGAAACTTTGCTGCATGGCGGCAAAAGTACCGGCATTGACTTCCTGTTCACCGGCTGCCGTTGTCATATCGTCGACATTGCCGATATTCAAACCCAATGGATCCAACAGATTATCGGCAACGTCGTGCAGGTTTTTAGGTACGGTCAAACAGGCATCGATTAAAGCCTGTTGAAGATTGAACGGTGCTTGATCGACGACGCTCGAGTCTGTCGCGGCAAGCTGACTGTATAAAGCATCCAGGGTTCCGACTACCGCCTCTTTAGCTAAAACGCCGGTAAATATACCGACTGTTGCCGGCCAGTTGTCTTTTTCTATGCCCATCGGTTTAAACGCCGGCGTCAGGCTGCGGCCGATCTCACTCAATACCGATTTATTACTGTTTTCCTGGCCGAACGAACCATCCGTACCCAGCGCATTCAGAAAATTCAACACCAGCACCATCGGTACAATAACCTTGCCGGCATTGAACAAAAAGGACTTGAGCCGATCCCAGGTTCTGATAAAAACGCCGCGCACTGTCGGCATGTGGTAGGCGGGCAACTCCATAATAAAAGGAGATGATTCGCCTTTAAATAAGGTGTGGCGCATGATTAAACCGGTCAGCACCGCGATGGCAATACCCAACAAATACAAACCGAACACCAGATTTTGACCGCCGACCGGGAAAAATGCGGCGGCAAACAAGGCGTAAACCGGCAATCTGGCACCGCAGGACATGAACGGGTTCATCAAATTGGTTAATATCCGGTCACGTTGGCTCTCCAACGTCCGTGTTGCCATAATTGCCGGGACATTACAGCCAAAACCAACAATCATTGGCACGAAGGATTTGCCGGGCAGGCCGATCATGCGCATGAATCGGTCCATCACAAAAGCCGCCCTGGACATATACCCGGAATCTTCCAGTGCCGACAGAAACATAAACAGGAAGCCGACAATCGGAATAAAAGTAGCGACCACTTGTATACCGCCGCCTACGCCATTAGTGATTAATACGATCAGCCATTGCGGCAAGTTCAGATCCGTCAATGCCAGACTTAGCGCATCGATCAATAAAGCCTCTGCGGCTTGATCGAAAAAATCGACGAAAGCGCTGCCGATGTTAATGGTGAACATGAACATCGCATACATGACTAACAGAAAAATCGGGATACCCAGAAAGCGGTTTAAAATGATGTTGTCGATTTTATCGGTGGTATGGCGGCTCACTTCATTTAGCTTGCAGACTGCGCCATGGGTTAATTCATTAACGAAGCCGTAACGGGCATCGGCGGCAAGAATGTCGATTTCATCATTGGTTTCGGTTTCTACCCGGCGCTGTAATTGTGCAACTGTCGGCAATAAGGTTGATCCGGCAATCTGTTTGGACAGGGTATCGTCTTCCAGCAAGCGAATAGCCAACCAACGCAGGTTGCAGTCATGCTGCTGTGCGGTTTCGGTTAATAATGGCGAAATTTTATCGATGGCTTGCTCTAGTGCGTCGACATAGCTGATTTTGACCGAAGGTATCGGCTTAGTGATAGCGGCGCTATTGATCGCTGCCTTTAACCTGTCGAGCCCCTCTTTTATTGAGGCAGTAATCGGGATAACCGGGCAGTCAAGAAACTGCTCAAGAAAATCAATATCAATTTTAATGCCGCGTTGTTTAACGGCATCCATCATATTAAGCACTAAGATCATCGGCACCCGCATCTCGATCAGTTGCGAGGTTAAATACAGATTTCGTTCCAGATTGGAGGCATCGACAATATTAATGATTAGATCGGCCTGCTTGGAGGCGACATAATCACGGGCCACTTTTTCATCTAAAGAAACCTGGTCATCGGCAGCCTCTAAAGAATAGGTTCCGGGGAGATCGACCAATTCGATCAGTTTATGATCGAAGCGGTATTCACCGGTTTTTTTCTCAACCGTAACGCCGGGCCAATTGCCGACATGCTGCCTGGCACCCGTCAATGCATTAAAGAGTGTGGTCTTGCCGCAATTCGGATTACCGACTACGCCAACCGTAAAATCAGTGTTCATCAGAGTTTCTCTATCAATAATATTTCCGCTTCATCCCTGCGCAGAGTTAATGAAAAGCCACGCAATTTAATCTCAACAGGATCTCCCATCGGCGCAAAACGGGTGACATTAAACTTGGTTCCAGGTGTTAAGCCCATAGCCAGCAAGCGTTTTCGATAAGCTTTTCCCGATGATTCAAAGCCGATGATTTTACCTGAATCACCCACTGCCAGATCTTTTAAACTTATGGCCATAAATTAAGCATTGAAATAAAGTGCATTAAAACCAACCGCTCCCGTAGTTATCAACAATCATTCTCATTTAAGATAACTATATCATATAACCAAATTATATAATCGGTATTTTCAATAGAGAGTAAATTGTATCCTATGGTTTTAATTTTTTGGATTAGCTTTCTTGAGTTTATATAAGTTATTTCTCTTTATAAAGAATCTATTATCAAATAATAGTTATTTACAAGAGCTATATTGTCAATTTTTCGATGGAGCGAGAACGCATAAAACCGGCTATAGTCTCGGTGATATTCGCCAACGTCATAGTGGTTTTAACCGTATGAAAATAACTGGTGCCTTGCAAGCTAACCAGTTCAAAGGTATTTACCTTTGAACTGGATTATTCGCCAATAGCGCAAGCGTTTTCCGCTGGGATTGCCATGCGTAAGGGATGTAAGCATCGGCACTGAAACCGTTTTCGTCCAGAAACAATAAATCAATCCTGCCGATAACCTCGCCAGCGTTAGCAGCGTTTCTAATCCCAATAATAAGCACTTATAAATAGAGTATATTATTTGATAATAGACTTTTATAAAAAATTCCAGCCTTTTTTTTTCCAAGGCGAGTTTCAATAACTGCTGAAAATTAAATTGACATCCTCCCCGCCCTAGTTTTCAGCAGGAGTGCAAGCTTTGCTTGCGCTTACAGGCGAAGCCTGCATTCCAACTATTGGCAACTTGCTCACATTATTTTGTGCACGTTCCTTAGTCAAATGTGGCGCAGCATCCCGTCCGAAAGTTGTAGGGGCGAATTTATTCGCCACGTGGCATCGTATAGATTGATTCGGACAACAACATCCGGGAATGGGCAAATAACTTGTGTAGATACTTATGCCCTAAAGGACCGGGATTCCTACTGCTAGACGCTTATGCCCAAGCGCGAGAATGTTCTTTGCTGCATTCATATCTCTATCATGCATGGTGCCACACTCGGCACAAGTCCATGCTCTTATTCCAAGTCCTGCTCTACCTTTCGGACTACTGGCGCTTATACAGCCGCAGCACGAACAGGCTTGGGTAGTGTACGACTCGTTGGCTTCTATAAACACACCTTGCGTCGCTATCGACTTATATTCAAGTTGTGTTTTCAGCATCGCCCAGCCTGCATCTAAAACGGATTTCGCCATGTTAGTTTTCGCAAGGCCGGAGGCGCTGACATTGCCAACGATTATTAAACTGTTTTCACGAACAATTTTGTTACTGAATTTATGGATCGCATCCTTGCGTCGATGCTTAATCTTGGCATGAATCGCTTTGACCCGTTTTTTATCCCTGTCCCGTTGCGCTATGCAACAACTAATGCGCACCGACGAAGCTTGAGTTTACATCGCCATGACTCGCATCATGGTGTGATCTGATGGGGGTTAAAGAAAGTAGATTATCATCGGTTCCCGACCCTGCACATGCACCTACCTTCCTTGTGTATGCAGGATCTAAGCCTTGGATACTCCACGGCATGAGTGAATTTCATTAATTTTGATCATACAAGTGCCGGATCGCCCCTCGGGAAAATAACTTGTAAGGAAGGGACTTTACGGACTCTTTGGTAAAGAAAAATCCTGTAACGCTCAGGCTGAATAAACACAGAACCACACTGTTATTTAAGTCAGCCGAAAATAACAGTCATTGGGCGCGAATAACGTATTCGTACCCAATGAATAAGCACAAGAAATACGTTAAATTAAGAAAGAAGAACCTAACGCTATACTTCAAATTCAGCGCGTTGATGCCCAGCATTGAGTAATTCCTGCATCCATTTTGGCGCAACTCCGCGTCCTGTCCATGTTTTGCTGAAATCGTCAGGATGACGATATTTAATGGCAACTTTTACGCCCTTGCGAACCGACTTCTTTTCGGCCTCATGGATTTCCACAATGACATCAATAGAGGCAGCTAATTCTTTAATCTGCGCGATAACTTCCTTACGCTTGTTAGCCTGCATATTTTTTAATGCTTTTTCTGCGTTTACAATAACATCTTGTAATTCATGCTCAGAAAGATTTTGAAACTCGGTCATTTTTAGCCCTTAAAATAAATAAAATATACCTATTAATTTTATCATTAATTTTAAATAAACATATTAAATTATTCAACATCAAATATATACCTGTACGCCTTACTTTAAAAAAATATGACGTTCTTTTAATCAGTTCAAGTTAAGCTTTACAAAAACAAGCGATGCATCGTACCGCCGAAAGTAGTTATTTAACCTCAAATTTAATAACCGGTCGTTTTTATCAAACAGCCTTACCGTCCAGTTATCTTTTTCGGCATCGGAAATAACTGACGACTTAATGCACGCCATCTATTACCCGATATAGTTAATGTCTTCCCCGTAACAACAACTCCATTCTTCTATCATTCATCGATAGACCCGGCTGCCTTTCATTGCTTTCATTGAAGTAAAATAATAAATTCATATCGGCTTGTTATTGCCAACCTTCACAGCCTCCACTATTTTATTTACCGGTTGTTTATTATTAATCCCGTAAGCTAATGCTGCTCTCATTTGATTAGCATTAACTTTTGAATGCTCCAGCTCATTGAATAATTTTCTCGTCGGCTGGTTTTTTATACACTTTTTTCCAGAATAAAAAAGGCGGTTTATTTGCTTTTATTATTCAGCTCTTTTTTCGACTTATCTAAGGGACTAGCCCAAAAATCACTTACGTCGATATATCCATTTTTTATCCCGGCGGCCTTAAGATCAGTCGGCAATGTCACCTGTTTTTCTACAGCATTAACTGTCGTTAATGTATTATTCTGCATATTTTTATTACCCGCATAAAATAACGATGCTAATATTAGAACCAGCACACTCGCCGCCAGCACTATCCTTTTAATGTTCCACTCCGTTATCATCTTGGGCGCCAAATTTGCCGTCGGTTTTCCAGGTAGCGGATATTTAACCTGAATAACAATATTTCGTTTGTCTGTCATAAAATCATATTAACCCTGAGTTTAGGCAAAAACACGTGATTGCCTTTGTTAGCTTAACGCCGCATATTTTAGTCAGCGAATGCGTTAAACCTTGGTAATATACTACTTAAGCGTTCAAATAAAGACAAAATCCTTACAGAATAAATTGGATATTCAAAATGAGTAAGCTGCTTAAAATTTTTCAAGATTCTTCTTCTCTTTACGGCAGCAACGCCAGCTTTGTTGAAAATTTATATGAACGATTCCTGGAAGACCCGGAATCAGTTGAACCGAGCTGGCAAAAAGAATTCAGTAAAATCCACAATCGCACTGATTTTGAGACGCCGCACAGCCCCGTTATAGAACGCTTTGCGCAACTTGCCGTTAAATCTCAAGGCAGGCTGGCCAAATTACAAGGATTTACCGAGGAAAGCGTTAAAAAACAATCGGCTGTTGCCCGGCTTATTAATCATTACCGGGTTCGCGGACATCAAATTGCCGCCAATAATCCATTGGGGAAAACCATGCCCCCTCCCCCCGATATGGATCCTGTTTACTACGAACTGTCCGAACCCGACATGGATACCTTGTTCGATACCGGCGCACTTTATGGCATTGACCGTTTGCCTTTACGCGATATTATTACAAGCCTGAAAGAGATTTACTGCGGCAGTATCGGCTCTGAATACATGCACATAGTCGATACTCAAATCAGGCGCTGGATTATAAACCGCCTGGAAAGTTCTAAAAGCAACTTGGAACTGAAACCTGAAAAAAAACTCTGGTTATTAAGATTACTGACCGCCGCCGAAGGCATAGAAAGCCATTTACACAACCGGTTTGTCGGGCAAAAACGTTTTTCCCTGGAAGGCGGGGAATCGCTGATCCCCATTCTGGATGAATTAGTCCAAGGGCTGGGCGAAAAAGGCGTTAATGAAATCGTACTGGGTATGGCTCACCGAGGCCGGTTAAACGTACTGGTCAACATTTTGGGAAAAAGCCCCGCCAGTCTGTTTAACGAATTTGCCGGTACCTCGCCGCTTTCGCCAGGCGTCAGTACCGGCGACGTCAAATATCATATGGGCTTTTCGTCCGACATCAGTACGCCCGGCGGTCCGGTGCATTTGACGCTGGCTTTCAACCCGTCGCATCTGGAAATCATCAACCCAGTGGTCGAAGGCTCAGTTAAGGCCCGTCAGGACAGAACAGAAAAAAACGGCAAAAATACGGTCATTCCCATTTTAATCCACGGAGACGCGGCTTTTTCCGGGCAAGGCATCATCATGGAAACCTTGAATATGTCGCAAACCCGTGCTTTCTCTACCGGCGGCACCATACATATTGTAATTAACAATCAAATCGGCTTTACCACCAGCAACCCCAAAGACGCACGCTCCACACTGTATTGCACCGATGTCGCCAGCATGATCCAGGCACCTGTTTTCCATGTTAACGGTGATGATCCCGAGGCCGTCGTATTTGTCACCAAACTGGCCATGGACTACCGAATGACCTTTAATAAAGATGTGGTGATCGACCTTATTTGCTATCGCCGACTGGGGCATAACGAAGCCGACGAGCCATCGACCACCCAGCCCTTGATGTACAAAAAAATCCGTAAACTCAAGTCGACCAGAAAGCTTTACGCCGAAAAGCTCATCAACGCCGGACTTATTACTGCTGAACAAGCCACAGAGTTGGAACAACATTATCAAAAACTGCTCGAAGCCGGTGAAGTCGTTTCCAGACCTATTCTGGATAACGGTCCTTACCTATACACCAATCAATGGAATAAATTCCTGAGCAGCGATTGGAAGTCAACCTGCAATACCGCAGTTTCCATGGATCATCTGCGCTTTTGTAACGATAGAATGCAGCGACTGCCAACCGGTTTTGAATTACATGCCCGAGTCGCTAAAGTGATGGATAACCGTCGTAAAATGGCGGCGGGAGCCATGCCGCTGGACTGGGGCTTTGCTGAAAACATGGCCTATGCAACACTGCTGCTGAACAAATATAACGTGCGCTTAACCGGCCAGGATGTCAGTCGCGGCACCTTTGTGCATCGCCATGCTGTGCTGCATAATCAAATCAATAATAAAACCTATACACCGATCAAACATTTAGACAAAGATCAGGGTAAAGCGCAGATTTTCGACTCCCTGCTTTCCGAAGCTGGCGTGTTAGGTTTTGAATACGGTTACAGCACCACCATGCCCAATACTCTGGTTATCTGGGAAGCGCAATTCGGCGACTTTGCCAACGGCGCACAAGTCGTCATCGATCAATTTATCAGCTCCGGCGAAACCAAATGGGGACGTTTGTGCCATTTAGTCATGCTGCTTCCGCACGGCTTTGAAGGCCAGGGACCTGAACATTCCTCAGCTCGACTGGAGCGCTATCTGCAACTGTGTGCCGAGCATAACATCCAGGTTTGCAGTCCGACGACGCCTGCGCAAATATTTCACTTATTGCGTCGTCAGATGCTGCGACCCTACCGTAAGCCGTTGATAGTAATGAGCCCTAAAAGCCTGCTGCGCCATAAACTCGCAATTTCCACGCTGGAAGATTTAACCGGCGGTCAGTTTCAGCCACTGATCGGCGAGCAGGACGACATCCCCCCCAAAAAAGTGACCCGACTGGTCATGTGTTCCGGAAAAGTCTATTACGATTTAATCGAAACCAGGCGTCAGGACGATCTCAAGCACGTCGCCATTGCCCGCATAGAGCAACTCTACCCTTTCCCCGACGAATTGTTTAGAGCGGAAGTCGGCAAATACCCGCAACTTAAAGAATTTATCTGGTGTCAGGAAGAACCTCAAAATCAAGGTGCATGGTATCAATCCAGACACCACTTTACCGACAACTTAGACCTAAAAATCAGCATGACTTATGCCGGCAGAGAGGCCTCGGCAGCACCTGCGGTCGGTAATTTTCGCGTCCATATAGAGCAACAAAAAGCCGTCGTTCACTCGGCTCTTTACGGCAAACCTTCAGGAAAATAACAATGAGCATTGAAGTCCTAGTCCCCAACCTCCCCGAATCCGTTTCCGATGCCACGCTAATCACCTGGCACAAGCAACCCGGCGACACTGTCATTAAGAACGAAAATCTCGTCGACCTTGAAACCGACAAAGTAGTACTTGAAGTGCCGGCACCTGAATCCGGCATCCTAAGCAAAATCCTCCAGCAAGACGGTGCCATAGTGGTCGGCGGCGATATACTGGCCTTGCTGGAGCCTCAAACCGTAGAGGCAAATCCGGCAGCAGCGCTTGAACACGAAGCTGACCAGGAAGCGGACATACCATTGAGTCCTTCGGTGCGCCGGTTAATTGCTGAAAACTCACTGGACCCTGCCGCTATCAAGGGCTCAGGAAAAGACGGCCGCCTGACCAAAACCGATATACTGGATTATCTGCACAAAAAAACCCTGCAAGATGCTCAACTGATCATGCCAGCAGCAACCAAAGTCGAACCTCCTGCCGGTTCCCCTATAAAAGAGCAAGATACTCCAAGCCCTTTACCTAAAGAGGAAGCAGAAAACAGAGGAATTTCAAATCTACGCCCCGAACAGCGCGTACCCATGACTCGACTAAGAGCCAAGGTAGCCGAACGCCTGTTGCAGGCGCAGCAAAATGCAGCAATGCTGACCACATTTAATGAAGTCAACATGCAAAACGTGATCGATCTTCGCAACCAGTACAAAGAACGCTTTGAACAAAAACACCATGTCAAACTGGGCTTTATGTCGTTCTTCGTCAAGGCATCCATCGAAGCCCTAAAACGCTTCCCGGCAATCAACGCCTCGATAGACGATAACGACATCATCTACCACGGCTACTACGACATCGGCATTGCAGTCAGCACCGAACGCGGCCTGATTGTGCCGGTATTGCGCGATGCGGACCAACTCGATTTTGCCGGCATCGAACAAAGCATCGTCGATTTCGGCGCAAAAACCAAAGCCGGCACCCTGACCTACGACGACTTGAAAGGCGGCACCTTCACCATCACCAACGGCGGCATTTTCGGTTCGATGCTGTCCACGCCGATACTCAATCCGCCGCAATGCGCAATCTTGGGCATGCATGCGATCAAAGAACGTCCTGTGGTTGAACACGGACAGATTGTGATCAGGCCGATCATGTATCTGGCTTTATCGTATGACCATCGCCTCGTTGACGGTCGAGAAGCCGTGCAATTCCTGGTTACCATCAAAGAATGCCTGGAAGCGCCTGCTCACCTGTTACTGAATATATAAAGCCATGTCAAAAAAACACATGCAAATATCGTTTGACGTCATCGTCATCGGCGCAGGACCCGCCGGTTATTCCAGCGCAATCAGATGCGCCCAACTAGGCTTAAAAACAGCCTGTATTGATAATTGGTCCGATGACAAAGGTCGGAGTAGCCCCGGAGGAACTTACCTTAACGCCGGCTGTGTTGCCTCTCTGGCGTTGCTGGAATCAGCGAAAATTTATCACGCACTAAACCACAACCTAAAAGCGCACGGCATTTTGACAGAAGCGGTTTCTATCGATATTGCGCTGATGATGCAGCGAAAAAACAACATTGTCGGCGTACTCAGTCGGCAAATTGCCGATTCGTTTGCTAAGCATAATATTGACTTCATTCAGGCAGAAGCTAAGCTTCTTAACGGACAACAGATAGCAATCACACCGACTAATCAATCAACTGCCTCAATCCTTGAAGCCAAACATATTATTTTGGCTACCGGCTCCTCGCCAATTGATTTGCACGGTGCGCCAATTGATAATGAATTTATTATCGATTCCACGATGGCCTTAAATCTCGACGCCGTACCCAAGCGCTTAGCCATTATCGGTGCCGGTGTTATCGGTCTTGAATTAGCAGGAATCTGGAACAGACTCGGTTCGGAAACCATTCTTCTGGAAGCGCAGGAGTCATTTTTAAGCCTGACAGACCAGCAAATTTCACTGGAAGCCTATCGTATTTACACCGAACAGGGCTTGGATCTGCGTTTGGGCGCCCGGGTTATTTCCGCCAAAAAAGCCAATAAAAAAGTTACCGTCGAATATCAGGACAGTGACGGCACCCATACGCTCCACGTTGACAAACTGATTGTTGCATCCGGCCGCAGACCCAACACCGAAAATCTGGCCGCAGACGAAGCTGATTTACTGCTTGATGAAAACGGCTATGTTCATGTCGATGAAAACTGCCGCACCAACCTGCCCGGCGTTTACGCCATCGGCGACCTGACCCTGCTCGGCCCGATGATTGCCCATAAAGGCATGGAAGAAGGCCTATTTGTTGCCGAACAAATCGCCGGTATTCGTAACCCTATCAACTACGATCTCCTGCCCAGCGTCGTTTTTACCGACCCTGAAATTGCCTGGGTAGGCCAGACTGAGCAAGGTTTAAGGGCGATGGGCGAACCCATTAAAATCGGCACATTTTCGCTAAATGCCACGGCCCGCGCTCACGCCATTAGCCAAACCGAGGGCATGGTTAAGATCATCACTCACGCCGATACCGATGTCATACTCGGGGTTCATATTATCGGTACACAGGCCTCAGAAATGATTGCCGAAGCCGTGCTGGCCATGGAGTTTTCCGCCAGCAGCGAAGACCTGGCCAGAACCATACACGCCCACCCTACCCTGGCAAAAGCCCTGCATGGCGCTGCGGTTGCGCTTAAAAACCATAAGTAACATTTTATTACGATTCTTGATGCCCTGTTCGATCCTTACAAAATCAACCACTTGAAGCCGCCATAAAAAGCTGCTTCAGGCATATCCCGGCCAAGGTTCTGCATCTGACGGTTATCGGTCAGGTTTTCGCCGCGCACGTATAAATTTAGTGCTGCGCTGACCGGATAACTAAAACATATAGGGAATGTTTTCAGCCCTGCCGGACAATGCTTCCAAATCAATCCGCTATTTTCAAATGATATTTCCGCACCCGATAGCGTAATGTTTCACGGGTGGCTCCAAGGTCTCTGGCTGCGGCGGTCAGGTTGTTATCCGCCCGCTCCAGGGCGGTTTTGATAATAAAGCAATCCATATCGTCCAGCGCCATAGTGCCATCCAAGGGCAACCAAATCCCCTGTTCGGTTTGCACTGCCGAAGCGGAAGGCTGTCCGGGCAATTGCAGCCATTGTCCGGGGAAAGTCGGCCCATCGGAGAATAATACACAGCGTTCGATCACGTTACGCAACTCCCTGACATTGCCCGGCCAGTAATGCGCTTTCAGTTTATCCCACACCGCATCGGGTATGTCTTTAACCTGTCGTCCAGATTTTGCGTTATATTCGGCGACAAATAGCGGCACCAGTTCATCCAGATCTTCTAGCGCTTCGCGTAGCGGCGGCAAGATCAGCTTGAACACGCTTAAACGGTGGTATAAATCGGCACGAAAGCTGCCGTTCTCAGCCATTTTCTCCAGATTACGGTTACTCGCGGCAACAATCTGCACATCGACCTGGATTTCTTTTTCGCCGCCCAAGCGCCGGACTTTGTGATCTTCAATCACTTTAAGCAATTTGGCCTGCAAATCCAGCGGCATTTCGCCGATTTCGTCCATGAATAAGGTGCCGCCATCGGCCTGTTCGAGCAAACCGCGATGCCGTCCTGCGGCCCCGGTAAATGCGCCGGGTTCATGACCGAATAATTCCGATTCCAGCAATTCTCTAGGTAACGCTGCACAGTTCACTTCAATCATCGGTTGCTGGGCACGGGCACTGCCGTAGTGCAAGATGCGCGCCGCCAAGCCTTTGCCGGTGCCGCTCTCGCCGCCGATAATCAGGGCGCTGAACGGTACTTGCGTCAGTCTTACCAGCAGCTGTCGTATGCCCTGTGCCTGTTGACTATGGCCAACGTAAGCCTCCGGCGAATAACGCCGATGACCTTGCTTGGTTTGATCGACAACCCGTCGCTGAATAGACGCACTACGCGCGGCGCTGGCGACGATCAAATCAAGGCGATCCAAATCGCAGGGTTTTTCTAAAAAATCATAAGCGCCCAGCCGTAATGCTCTAACCGAATCCGGGACATTGCCGTAGCCGGTTAAGAATAACCATTCGGTGTCGTTCGCATAGCCCACCTCTTTTTTAATCTTTTCCATGAAATCCAGCCCGTTACCATCCGGCAAATTCATATCGGAAAGAATCAGTAACGGCTCTAGTTTTTTATGCCGCAATAATTCCCCGGCCTCGGCCAAATTGGTAGCGATCACCACCTCCCAACCGGACTGCCGATAATGACGGGATAACTCGGAACCTAACAGTTTCTCGTCTTCAATGATGAGCAGGGTTTCTATCATGATTTATCTCTGTCTATGCATTTATTGGGCAACAATATGGATACGCATGCCCCATGATTCGGTTGATTACTTAGGCTGATGGTACCGCCCACATCTTTGACAAAGCGTTGCACCATAGCTAATCCCAAACCGGTGCCGCGCTGACGGCTAGTGCGAAAAGGCCTGATACCATGCTTCAGCATATCCTGAGAAAAACCGATACCGTCATCCTGTACGTCGATGCGTAATCCCTGCGGGTTGGTACGCGCTTTGATTTGAATAGTCCCTGGGTTGCCTTCCAGCGCATCGGCTGCATTCAGTATCAGGTTCAACAAAGCTTGCCGTATCCCGCTCTCAGGCAAATGCACCGGCAAGGCGCAGGGGGCCTCTATTTCCAGGCAGATGGATTCGGCAATCTGATAACGGGTCAACGCCACCAAATCCCGAATTAGCGTCCTTACATCAAAAGCGGTGGCCTCTTCCGGCGAATGACGACTCTGATCGAGCATATCGTTCAGCAGTCTCGCCATCCGCTTGAGTTCGGCATTAATCAAATCCAGTCTTTCCAATTGGTCTTTGTCATCAATTTCGCGGCGTAAATTGCTAAACGCCATTTGAATCCCAGCCAGCGGATTACGTATTTCATGCGCTAATTCGGCGGCGACCTCGCCTATTGCCGCCAACCGGTCGGCTCTCGCTAAACTGTATTGCTGTTCAAGCAAAGCTTGCGTGGCCAATCTGACTTCGTGTTGCAGCGATTGGGCATGTAAGCGGTTGACCTCTTCCAATTCCGCGAGATACTTAACCATGTCGTTATAGCTGATAAATACCGGCAATAGCAGCGGATCGAGATGGTCGGTAGTGATCGGGGTAAAATTTTCTTCAGTCAACCGTTGCAGCAACTCTCTCAAATCATTAAGCGGCTGCAGAATTCTGTAGCGCAAAAATAATACTGCCACAAACAAAATCGCCGTGAATATGGCCAGAGCCATATACAATTCGGTTTGGGTATCCAGGCTGATATTTTCCAGCAATTCTTCACGTTGTAACGCTTCGCTATCCAATGTTTCGCTCATCAGTTTAAGCGCCGCTAACAGCTGATTGTGTTGCTCTTCTTTGTCTAGTATCGTCAAATCAGCCAGCATAGTTCTGACCGTTTCCAGACTTGATCGGGTCTCCGCCGACAAATAACGCTTATCCATCATCAAAACGTCCATTTTGTCCAGGGTGTTGGTGAGTACCTCGGGATGCGAATCCGACACCGTTTCGGTTAAATATTCAATCAACGATTGCTGTAATCCCACCGATACATTTTGAATACGGTGCGAATAATTAACATAAGAAAAAACTGTTTCAAAGTGATGTACATTCCGCCAAATCATGCCGCCGAGTATGGCAAGAGCCATCAGCAATAAACCTAAAAAGGCCAAGCCACGCAACTGGACGGGACGGTAAAAAATCGGTTTCATTGAGCTCTCTTTGGAACGACTTAAACTTTTTAATTATCGCATCATCTTTCAATATACGTTCTATCTTGTTAACCAAATCGAGAATCAACAAACCCATAGATTAACTATCAATAAGTTACAGGATGGCATTAAAAGTTGAAAAATAACGACCCTATAACCAAGTGATTCATGGTGTTATTGGTGTGGGTGGCATCATCCAGATATTGGTTGAGATAACCCGCTTCAGCCCGGAAGCTTTTGTTAAAGGTCCAGCCCAGGCCCGCAAACGCACGATTCTGATCGAAACCGGCCTGTCCGCCGAACTTGGTTGAATTGATCCGGATGAAAAATTCGTCCCAGGTAATCAGGCTTAAACGCGGCTCGAACTCCAGAGGATGCATGAACCGCAACATCTGGCGAGGTCTAAAACGAACATCATCGCCTTGTAGGAAGTTGCTTTCGAATAGAGTTCTAAAACTGAAAGTCCCTATATCAGTGGGCAAAATATAACGAAACGCCGGCCAGACATCTTGCTGAGAAATAGTGTTCTTGCCGACATTTTGGGTAGGCACCCACGTGTAGCCAGCCCAGATAGTTGCCCGGTCGCTGAGCGAATAGCCTACCGCCGCGCGTACCACGCCTTGGTTCCAATGATTCCAGTCGTCATCGAAGCGGGATTGGCCTTCCAACCAGATACGCCCTTTTTCCAGTTTAGGGTCGATGACTTTCAAACTGCCCTCGCCTACGATTTGCAGCCAGCTACCGGCATCCTGAAGCAAGTCGTCTGCCATAGAAACCCCGCTGATAAAACCTAGACACACTGCGGTAATACCCCATAACTTCATTTTTTTCTTGATCATATGCTCACTTCTCTATATTCATTAAACCCAACAAGCCCTGCATCAATACCAACGGCGTGGGCGGACAACCGGAAATCACCGCATCAACCGGAATGACATTAGATACTGCACCGCAACTGGCATAAGACACGCCGAACTCGCCGCCGCAAGCCGAACAATCGCCGACGGCAACCACCCATTTCGGATTCGGCGTCGCTTCATAAGTACGAAGCAACGCTGTTTGCATGTGCCTCGACACGGGCCCGGTGACCAACAGCACATCGGCGTGCCTTGGCGATGCCACAAAATGGACGCCGAAACGCTCAATATCGTAAAAAGGGTTATTCAAAGCATGAATTTCCAGTTCGCAGCCGTTACAGGACCCGGCATCGACGGCACGTATTGCCAAGCTTCCGGAAAACTGCCGGTCGATGTGCTGTTTTATTTGGATGCCCAATGGCTCCAGCTCGTCCTCGTTCCCATGCTCTGCGTGGGAACGTAGGCTAAATCGTTCGGTGACGACACCCGTAGTCAGTATTTTTTTAAAGATTCTCAGCATGGTCCCTTCCTATAAATCATTGCCTGAATATGAACCATTCAGAGATTTGTTGCACACAGGAAAATCCGGCACGATATTATTCAGTACCAGTTTTTCCAACGCAGGCCAATTTATTTGGCTGGGATCGCGCGGATAAAAACGGGCGATTTTATTATCGGCATCGAAACGGATATAGCTGATGATTTCACCGCGCCAGCCTTCGACTATACCCAGCCCTTCATTACCTATCGGCGGTGTTTTCCACTCAGTGCGAATATCGCCGACTTCGAGTTGACCGATGAACTCTTCTATCAGGCGTAAAGCCGTTCTAATTTCCTTGTACCTAACCCACACTCTGGAAGCAATATCGCCTTGATTTTCCAGTGCAACCTTAACCGTTACCCGATCATAAGGGGCATAAGGCGCATCACGGCGCACATCCTTATCTTGTCCGCTGGCACGTCCGACATAACCCAGGGTTCCAAAAGCGGAAGCTATCTCTTCAGATAAATGACCGGCCGTATACAAACGGTCTTCCAGTGATGAATTAAGATCCAGTGCAAGTATGACGTCCGCCAGTTCCACCCTTAATTCGAGTATATCTTTCTTAATCAGAGCGCAGGATTCCTCCGATAGATCGCAGGCAACGCCGCCGGGAACAATTTGATCCATTAGCAGACGATGACCGAACACCTTTGCATTCGTGCGCAACCAGAGTTCGCGCATCCGGGTAAACTGTATTTGCGCGAACACAAAAGCGACATCGTTACAGATCCCGCCTATATCGCCCATGTGATTGGCAATACGTTCCCGTTCTGCCAGAATGCCGCGTATCAAAGCAGCGCGAGGCGGTATTTCAACATCCGCCGCTTGTTCCATAGCCATGCAGGCTGCCCAGCCGTGCCCAACTGTGGTATCGCCGGAAATGCGTCCTGCCAATCTCGCTAAAGATTCGGGAGTTCTGCCTTCGGCAATTTTCTCTATACCTTTATGTACGTAGCCCAAACGTTCCTCCAGATTTAAGATAAGTTCGCCGACGGCCTGAAACCTGAAATGTCCCGGTTCAATAATACCGGCATGCACCGGCCCTACCGGAATTTCATAGGTACCTTGCCCATGCGATTTAATGAACGGATAATCCCTATCGGGCGGTGTGATACCGACCGGCGTACCCTGAACGGGAAAATCTTTGCGTAGCGGATAGCTGTTTTCAATCCAGGCTTGATGCCTGGTCCAACGCCTGTTATCGGGATGCCCGATAAACTTGATTCCGAACATATCCTGAGTATGACGTTCACTACGATTGGCAGCAGGATAAACCGTAGCCTGGCTTGGCAACGCTGGATTTGAAGCTTCGACAATCGTGCGCAACAGAATAGACTTCCCTTCTTTTTCAAAACAGGCATTGACCAAAAACCGACTCTGAACTTGTTCCGCCCATCCGGCAGCCCAACGCAAGTTTTGCTGCACAGCCAATTCTGCAAAGCGTTGCCATGCGTCACTTTCGATTTGCCATAGCGTAATGGAAGCTATATCGATTTCTGAGACCCTAATATCGGCATTTAATCGACTTAAAAAATCCGCGGTCCAGTTTGAAGAATTCATAACGGCATACTCCCTGAAATTAACAACGTCGCCTGTGAAAACCAATTCGCCAGAAAACCGGGGATAGCCAAACCCAGCCAAAGCACCAAAGCCAGATGTAGGGTAACCGGCCATAAGTTGGCTTTAATCGCTTGCTGACCTTCGGGTTTATCGCCATACACCATCGGCTGGATATGCCTGAACAGTCCGGCAAAGGCTATACCAATCCCCAACAACAAGAACGGCGCTAACCACGGATAACTGCGCATGGTCGCCAGCAGCACCAGAAACTCGCTGGTAAACACACCGAACGGCGGAAATCCGGCAATGGCAATGGTGCCGATCAACAGGCCCCAACCGATCTTGGGCTGGGTTTTTATCAAGCCGCGTATCTGGTCTATACGCTGAGTTCCGGCAAGCTGAGCCGCATGACCTACGGTCACAAAAATGGCCGATTTGGTCAGCGAATGCACAGTCATATGCAATAAGGCGGCAAATGTCGCTAGCGGACCGCCGATGCCGAACGCAAAAGTCATCAGCCCCATATGTTCGATAGATGAATAACTGAACAGCCGTTTAATATCTTTTTGTCGGTGCAACAATATTGCGGCCACCAGAAACGACAGTAGACCGAAACCCATCATCAGGTAACCTGCCATATTGGAATCGGTCGCGCCATCCACCAGCATCTTATTACGCACTACCGCGTACAAGGCGTCGTTTAACAGCAAGCCCGACAATACCGCCGACATCGGCGTAGGGCCTTCGGAATGCGCATCGGGCAACCAGTTATGCAAAGGCACTAAGCCGATTTTTGTGCCGTAACCGATCAGTAAAAAAACAAAAGCAATCTCAAGGATTTCCGGATTGAGTTGACCGGCATTTTCATAAAGTACCGACCACAACAAGGCATTCTCGCCATCGCCGATTTGCACCGCCGCGTAATACAGCAAAATAGTGCCGAATAGCGCTTGGGCAATGCCCACGCCGCACAATATAAAATATTTCCACGCCGCCTCAATCGACTCAGGCGTGCGATACAAACTAACCAACAGCACAGTTGCCAGCGTCGCGCCTTCCATCGCCACCCACATGATGCCCATATTATTGGTGGTCAACACCAGATACATGGCCAGCATAAACCCCTGAAACATCGAGTAATATAGCTTTAAGCGTCTATCGGTGAGTTTGCCTATCTCTTTTTCATGGGCCATATAGGGCGATGAAAATATCGAAGTGGTTAAGCCGACAAAAGCCGTCAACACAATCAAATAAACATTAAACGAATCGATTAAAAAAGCCTTACCCGATGAAATTATCGTGCCCTGATTGAGTACATTAATCGCCAGCCAGATAGTCGCCAAAAAGTTGGCCCCATTGAAACGAATGTTAAGTTTTCCGGTGTCTGTTCTATGTCCGGCCAGCGCAAAATAAACGATGCCGATTAACGGTATTAACAACACTAAATAAGCGGCAATCATTGATCCACCTCGTGTAACTTGTTTAACTGATCGACATCCAGAGAATCAATACTGGTGCGGATATGTAAGAAAAAGATGCCGAATAGTACCGCTGCCACCAGTACGTCAAACGCGACCCCTAATTCAACGACCATAGGCATACCGTTGGTAGCGACGATAGCGGCGAAAAACAAGCCGTTTTCTATCGACATAAAACCGACCACATGAGCGATAGCTTGTCGATGCGAAATCATTAGCAACATGCCCAACAACACAACCGATAAGCTGACCGCCAAGGCATTCAACATGACCACCGATGAAGATTGCACGATAGGATGCAGCACGTAATAACTGAATACCATCAGACTGGCACCGCCCAGCATCACAACCGTGTTATTTTTTAATGCTTCAATATCGCGATGCATATTCATCTGCATAACCTGCCGTCTTAACATCCACGGGATAAAAATGACTTTCAACACAAAAGTCAGTACCGCAGAAATATACAAATGATGGTTATTTAGGCTGTAGGCCGCTACCGCCGTCGTCAGAGTCAATAAAAAACCCTGCATCGCAAACACAAAAATCAGCCGAAGCAATCGCCCCTGCCCTAACATAAGAAACGAGGTCAGTCCCACCAATGCAGCCATGGATAAAATGGCTTGCGTATAAAAATCAAGTTGCCCGATATTCATAAGTAAAATCCAGAAAAGCTAAAAGAGATTTGTCCACGAAAAACACGAAAGACACGAACAAAAGCCGTCGAAATAATCGTGTTGCCGGTTTTTTCGTGCCTTTCGTGGACGTTTCTTTTGCTGAATTCTTCCTTGATTATTTTCGTGCTGTGTGTGCTGTCTTTCGCCTCAATCATCTCGATGCCTCCAAAATAATATGGCTTAACATCCCCAGCAAGCCTAATAGATAGGCGAAACTCAAATATTCCTGCACTCGAAACAAGCGCATTTTTGCCACCAAAGTTTCGGACACTGCCAGAATCATCGCCAATACGGCAAGCTTGCCCATAATAGCCAGCAAGCCGTAGCCCAGAGCTTTAACAGCAAAAGTTTCTGCGATACCCCAAGGAAAAAAGATATTGGCGATCAGTACGCCATACAACATCAACTTTAACTGACTCGCCCATTCAATCAGCGCCAGATGTCGTCCGCTGTATTCGAGAATCATCGCCTCATGAATCATGGTCAGCTCCAAATGCGTCGCCGGATTGTCCACGGGAATGCGCCCGGTTTCAGCGACGGCAACCAATATCAACGCCGATAAAGCAAAGACAAACGACGGCCTTAAAACCAAGCCCTCATTCAGCACATGAGCGATGGCAAACGATAAATTGGTGGTCGAGGCGGTCATAGTTAGGGTAAAAATAGCCATCAACATTGCCGGTTCCGCCAGCGATGAAATGGTCATCTCCCTTGAAGAACCCATGCCACCGAATGCCGTGCCAATGTCCAAACCGGCCAGCGCCAGAAAGAACCGGGCAAAAGCAAAAAAACCCACCATCACGATCACATCAGCACTGGCCGAAGTCGGTAAATCGACCGCAATCAACGGCACAACAGTTGCAGCAAGCACCGTTGCCGAAAAGATAATGTACGGCGCTTTAATAAATAACCACGAAGCCTGTTCCGACACTACCGGTTGTTTATGCGTTAATTTAATCAAATCCCGGTAAGGCTGAAAAATAGACGGCGCTTTACGGTTCTGTAGCCGACATTTGCAGTATTTGATCCAACCTGCCAATAACGGGGCCAGTGCGACAAACAACGTGGTTTGTAAAATAGCGATTAACCAATTCATCAGCTGATCACCCATAACAAAATAATTAAGGTCACAAACGAATAGCCCAGATAAACCCGGACATTCCCCGTTTGGATGCGTCCTACGACTTTGGCAAGCGTGTTTACCCCCTGTGCGATCGGGTCGTACAAACGCGGCCAACTATGATCATGAATCTGCAAGCGATAATGAACCGCCGCAACGTCTTGGTTCATTGCGCCTTGCATGTCTTTGTCGATCTGCTCGTCGATAATCCAGACTTTGGCAAAAATTCGTCGAAACGGCATGGTAAAAGCGCTGCTGCTGTATTGCATGCGATGCGTTAAGCCGCCGAAACCGCAATCCCAGGTTTCAGCTGTACGTATCGCCGTTGCCGGATTACGGCGCAAATACCAAAAACTGATACAACCGGCAATCAGCGCACCGATCAGCACTAATAGCGGGGAATAAGAAGCTTGGGCCTTAGCAACCGGCGCCAGCCACAACCAACCCAAAGCGGCATCATTGGGCAAGGTTTCGCCCAACAATTGCCCGGAAACATTGTTAATCAAACTAATGATCAGGCCGGGAAAAATACCGAACAAAAAGCATAAACCGGCTAGCAGAGACGTTCCGGCAAGCATGCCTTGGTCTTGTATCTCGCGAGCTTTCTCGCAATGATGCGACCGAGGCAAGCCCAAAAAGATCAAGCCGAATACTTTGACAAAACAGGCCGCAGCTAATGCCGCCGTCAGCGCTAATGCAGCGGCAGCGACCGGTATCAAGCTGCGCAATACACCGTTGTCCAGCACATCGACCTGCAATGCGGTTTGAAACGCCAGCCATTCGGAAACAAAGCCGTTAAACAACGGTAATGATGAAATGCTCATACAGCCGATCAAAAATAACGCACTGGTTTTGGGCATCTTTTTAATCAACCCGCCCATCATATCGATATTCAATTCATGGGTTTGATGATGAATAATCCCCGCTCCCAAAAACAGCAAGTTCTTGAACAAAGCATGATTAAAGGCATGCAGTAACGCCGCCAACAAACCCAGCGCCGCCAATTGCGGATGACCGTTAGCCATAAAAATCATCGACAAACCCAACACCATAAAAATAATACCGATGTTTTCGACCGAACTGTAAGCCAAAAGCCGCTTTAAATTGGTCTGCATCATCGCGTACAAAATACCGCCCAATGCCGAGAACGTACCCAGTATCAACAACACCACGCCCCATTGCCAATGGACATCGCCTAGCAAATCAAAGCAGAAACGGATCAAACCATAGACGGCAACTTTCAGCATCACCCCGCTCATTAACGCCGAAATATGCGAAGGCGCAACCGGATGCGCCTCCGGCAGCCAGACATGCACTGGAACGATTCCCGCCTTCATGCCGAAACCCAGCAGCGCCAAAACAAAGGCGATGCTGGCCCAGCTAGTCGATAATTTAGCCTCGCGCAAGGCATCGAAAGTAAAGCCATCGCTAAAACCGGCCAGTACGCCGAAGCCCAGGATAATGGCTAAAGCACCGACTTCTGCCATCAATAAGTAAATAAAAGCGGCGCGGCGATTGGCAGAATTTTCGTGCTGGAAGGCCACCAGAAAATAACTGGCAACCGACATCAATTCCCAGGCAATCATGAAAAAGAACGCATCATCAGCCAGCAGCACCAGCAACATCCCGGCAACAAATAGCCCGGTAAACAAGCCCAAGACCGCAAACGGATGCTGACTTTCGTCGTAACCGTTCACATAGCCCGGCCCGTAAAGACTGATCGCACTGGTGGCAATACCGACGATTAAAAAGAAAAAACCGGACAAGCCGTCGAAACGAACATGCCAGGGCAGCCAAGGTAATCCCAAGCTAAGTTGATCGGTAATCACCTTGTTACCGATCAATACACTCAACCCGGCCAGTATCGCAACAACACCTGACAAACCGAGTAAAACAAACACCGCCTGCCGCAACATAATCGGAAACGGCTTTTCATCCAGATTGTCGGCAATTACCGACTGAAAACCTTCCTTGCAGCCCGGGAATTTGTTAAACCAATATTGACTAAACTCCTGCAGATGTTGGCGTTGATTCATCATCAGCGCCAACAACCCGGAAGCAAAGCTTAAAAGAACTGCGCTATAAGCGAATAAAAGAGTCATGAAAATCTCACTATTGGAAAATATGTATATCGTTGCCACGCTTAGGCTTGGCAACGATACAAGTCTTACACGCCATAATGATCACTTCTACGGCGACTCATGTTGTTACGCTTCATTCTTCGTGCCGCCAAAGGGTGTTCAGAAAAGGTGTCATGATATTCCATGCCGAAAAACTGACATTGCCCACCCTGCCCTTCATAGTTATGTTGAAAATCATGAATAAACTCCATCACGGTATGATCGATCAAATAAGCGTTATTCAGTTGAAACATAACCCTTTTGCCATTTTCCAGATTGGCAAGAGCCGTTTTTAAAGACATGAAGTTCGAGAAAATCGCAGCGCCGACTATCGATACAACAACCGTTTCGGTATCTTTCTGCTCAATAACAAAGTGAATCTTGAACAGATTATTCGGCCTGACCCCGCGTAACATATGAATAGCGAACTTGGTTAAAATTCCGATGCCGACACCGATTAATAAATCGGTTGCCAATATCCCGATAATCGTCACGACGAACATAAATAACTGCTCTTTACCAACCCCCATGACTTTAGCGAATTCTTTAGGCGAAGCCAGACGAAAACCGGTAAAGACCAGTAGTGCAGCCAACGAAGCGAGTGGAATACTGTGTATCAAGCGCGGAAACAACACCACGAACAGCAATAATAATATGCCATGAAAAAAGTTGGCCCAACCGGTCTTTGCCCCATTGTTGACGTTGGCCGAACTCCGCACGATTTCCGCTATCATCGGCAAACCGCCAATTAAACCGGCCACCAGATTACCTGCACCCACTGCGGTTAAATCACGATCAAGATTAGAATGACGTTTATACGGGTCAAGCTTATCGACTGCCATTGCACTGAGTAAACTTTCAAGACTGCCCACCAAACAAATGCTCACCACCGCTTCCCAAAACTCAAGGGTTGCAGCTTTTGAAAAGTCGGGGAAATAAAAGCTGGACATGAAATTATCGGAAATTGCGACCAAAAATTTCGGCCCAACAGTTGCCTCGTGATGTGGCAAAAAATGGGCGTCCGGCAAAAACAAATACATGTGTTCATGTTGCAAATCGAAATACCGAGCCAACCCCATGCCAACCAGCACCACGATAAGCGGGGCCGGGATCATCTTTAAAGTTGGGTTTTTTATGACCGACCAGATTATCAATATCACCAATCCTAATCCGCCGATAATGGCAATATCCGGATTAAGATTAACAATACTATGTGGAATCTGCGCGATAGTCGAAAACAGGCTACTGCCTTTTTCCGGCGAAGTCCCCAGTACTACGTTGATTTGCTTGGCCATGATAATAATACCAATAGCCGCCAACATGCCGTGAACCACCGATGCCGGAAAAAACGAACTCAGCCGCCCCGCCTTAAAAAAACCCATCAGAATCTGTAACATACTGGCAACAACAATGGCAGCCAGCGTATAGCGGTAACCAGCCATCGCATCGCCTGCGCCCAGTTCCTGCACCGCGCTCAGAATGACTACAATTAACCCGGCTGCCGGGCCGTTAATAGTAACAAATGACCCATTGACACGTGAAACCAGCACCCCACCGATAATAGCCGTGATAATACCGGCCATCGGAGGAAAGCCGGACGCCATTGCTATACCCAAACACAGTGGCAACGCAATAAGAAAAACCAAAAAACCGGATAGCAAATCGCTACGCCAGTTTTCTTTTAAACCGGCTAAGCCTAACTTCGGCAACCCAGACGGAGACGACTCGCTCATAAAAATCCTCGTAATGATAAAATTATATCGAGGACTATGCGATTAGTATGCCAAGCCTATTTTACTCATACAACAAACTGATTTTATTTGTTATTTTTATTATTCACCCAAAAAAATCCGACAGCTTTAAGGTGCAAAACAACCGGTCGGTTGTTGTTTTGCACCGATGCCGAAAAAATTATTGCGGATTTAAGCGCCTATATTGGTGACGAGGCTTTATTTTATGTGAATTACCCTGTCCTTTAGGTCAAGGCGCCTACTTTTGGCTTTCGTGCTTTTTGCGGACTGACTGCGGCTTTTAGGATTACGCGAAACACATAACTGCTGATTTCTTTAAATCGTTAACCAGCCTTGGAAGCTTGCTTCGACATGTGCGTCTATCAGTGTCGGGTTACGCATTACGGCTAGCGTTTAAACCAAGCTGCACCTTATTCTGTTTTATTTAAATCAAGGTTCGATTCCCAACCGCCGCCCAAAGCCTTATACAATGTTACCAACGCAGTCGCGGTGGCGGTTTCACTCTGGGCCAGACGATCCTGATCTTGTAATAGACGCAATTCGACATCCAGTACCGTCAGAAAGTCGCTCACGCCCTCCTCAAAACGCAGATGAGCCAGATCACGCGCTGTTTCGCTGGCCTGAGCCGCTGAGACCAGCAAATTTCGCCGGATACGCTCCCGATTGTAATTCACCAGAGCGTTTTCCGTTTCTTCCAAAGCGCTCAACACCGTCTGTTGGTATTGGGCCAGGCTGGACTCGGCACGGGCATCTGCGGCCTTGATACGTGCATACACACGCCCCAGGTCAAATGCTGCCCAACTGATTCTTGGACCCAGGGAATAGGCATCTGAACGAGCCGCCCCTATACCGGTAAAGGTGCTGGCCTCTAATGCGATGGTGCCGACAAAGGTAACGCGCGGAAACAGGTCGGCGGTAGCAACGCCGATACGGGCAGTCGCCGCTGCCAGAGTCCGTTCGGCGATGCGGATGTCGGGGCGGCGACGCAACAATTCCGCCGGTCGACCGATATAGATGGTCTTGGGAATCTTGGGTAGCGACGCAGTCTGCGACAATTTCTCTGTCAGAGCGCCGGGCAACTGTCCGGAGAGTACGCTGAGCCGGTGCATAGTTTGATGAATAGCGCTTTCCAGCGGCGGAATGGTCGCCAGGGTGGAATCGAGCTGAGCTATTGCCCTTGATGTATCGAGTTCGGTACCGCGCCCGCCTTCGAGTCTGACACGGGTTATTTTCAGTGTTTTAGTCTGATTTTCAGCGTTGTTTTTTGCCGTTGCCAACTGGTTTTGCAGGCCTCGCAATTCAAAATAATTTCTGGCTACTTCGGCGATCAGGCTGACGCCGAGATCCCGAAGACTGGCTTGCTGCGCATCGACTTCATCGCTGCTCGCTTCCACGTCGCGGCGCACGCGGCCAAAAAAATCGACTTCCCAAAAAGCGTCGAAACCGATGTTGTAGAGCTTCAGTTCGCGCGGCGCGAAGTCCCTGTTGCTCATAGCGCCGAAACTGCGTTTCTGATCGATATAATTGGCGTGCGAGCTGACGATAGGCGCCAAATTCAGCCCCGCTTCCATATACAAAGCCCGTGCCTCGCGAAGATTGGCTCGAGCGGCCTGAAGATTAAGATTATGCTGTACCGTCTGATCGACAAGTTCCGTTAGGCTCTTATCTTCAAACAGCTTCCACCATGCCACTTCAATATCCTGTTCAGAAAACTCCGGGTTATCGGCATTGACGAAAGCTGAACCGGTATCGGTTGTCGGCATCTTATAATCCGGACCTACCGCGCAGCCGCTGAGTACCGCTGTACACAGCAAGGCTAAGCCGAAAATCCGGCTACGTTCAAGCATAACGACGAAAGCATTATCCACTCCACGAATGCAGGCTCTGCCTGCATGTACAAGCAAAGCTTGCGCTCCTGCGACAACGTGTTGCCGGCTTTGCCCCAGCATGATGGGACATGCATCATCTTTCACAGTTAACGAATAATAGGGATTTTTCATAAATCGTGACCCGAAGACATATCATCAGACAACTTGTGCCGGGAAGCGTGCCTACGTTGCGAAAAACCCTGGGCGATCACGTAGAACACCGGCGTTAACAGCAGACCGAATACGGTCACGCCTAACATGCCGCTAAACATCGTGGTACCCAGCAGCTGCCGCGATTCCGCCCCGGCGCCTTGAGCGATCACCAGCGGAAACACACCCATGATAAAAGCAAACGAGGTCATCAAAATGGGCCGTAGCCGAATTTTTGATGCCTCTATTACCGCATCAAAGCGATTAAGACCGGCTTCCTGGCGCCGCTTGGCAAATTCCACAATAAGGATGGCGTTCTTGCTGGCCAAGCCCACCAGCACGATGAAGCCGACTTGGGTAAAGATATTATTGTCCATGTCGCGCAACCAAACGCCGGCCAAGGCAGACAGGATGCACATGGGTACGATCAGAATCACCGCAAATGGCAATGACCAGCTTTCATACTGGGCTGCCAAGGCCAAAAATACAAAGATGACACTCAGCGGAAAAACCAACAGGGCGACGTTTCCGGCCAACACTTGTTGCAGACTGAGTTCAGTCCATTCAAAATCGAATCCCGGCGGCAACTCTGCGCCCATGAGTTGATTCATAATGGTGATCGCCTGACCGGAACTGACTCCCGGTAAGGTACCGCCATTAATTTCGGCTGCAGGATACATGTTGTAGCGTGTAATTTTATCAGGTCCGGTAATTTCTTTAACCGACATAAGGGAACCCAGCGGCACCATACCGCCTTGAAGATTCCGCGTCTTCAAAGCGGTGATGTCTACCGGTTTCATCCGAAAATCCGAATCGGCCTGCGCCACCACCTGATAGGTTCTGCCAAAACTATTGAAATCATTGACATACATCGACCCCAGATAGATCTGCAAGGTATCGAACACGTCTTTCAACGGCACGTCCATAGACATGGCTCGGGTACGATCTACGTCCAGAAAAAGTTGCGGCACTTCGGCGCGAAAAGTGGTAAACAGTCCGACCAAACCGGGTTGTTCATTACCCTTGGCGATGAGTTCGTTGACCGTGCTCTGTAGTGCGTCGACACCCGCGTTGGCGCGATCCTGAACTTGCAGTTTGAAGCCGCCGGTCGAACTCATGCCTCGGATGGGCGGCGGAGCAAATACGGCAATATGGGCGCCTTCGACCTGAGCAAGACGCTCATTGAGGCTGGTAATGACGGCTTCGGCATAAAGTTCAGGATGACCGACGCGCTGGTCAAAGTCATCCAGCAGCGTAAACATCGTTGCGACATTGGACTGACTGGAACCGCTCAGAATCGAAAAGCCGGCGTAGGCGATGACATGCTTGACGCCTTTAGTTTCCCTAATAATACGGGTAGCCTGCTGAACCACGTCCTGGGTGCGTGCTAAAGATGCCGCATCGGGTAACTGCGCATACAGAATCAGGTAACCCTGGTCCTGTTGAGGAATAAAACCGGTCGGCACTTTTTCAAAGGCCAGAAAGTTGAGTCCGTTGAGACCGACATAGACCACTAAAACCACCGCCGTCATACGAACCAGCCTGCCGACTAAGCGCGCGTAGCCCGCACTGAATGAATCAAAGAACCGGTTAAAGGCTCTGAAAAACCAGCCGAACAGTCGATCAAGCAGCCGCGTGAACCCATCTTTATTGCCGTGCGCCCGATCCAACAGCAGCGCGCACAAAGCCGGACTCAGGGTCAGCGAGTTGAACGTCGAGATTACCGTGGAAATGGCGATAGTCAGGGCAAACTGCTTGTAGAAAGCGCCGGAAACGCCAGTGATAAAAGCGGTGGGAATGAACACCGCGACCAAAACCAGAGACGTCGCAATAATCGGACCTACGACTTCTGTCATCGCCTTTCGGGTAGCATCCCGAGCCGACAAACCCCGAGCTATATGGCGTTCCACGTTCTCTACCACCACGATGGCATCGTCCACCACAATGCCGATAGCGAGTACCAGTCCGAATAACGATAAGGTGTTCAGCGACAAACCCAATACCGACATCACCGCGAACGTGCCGATTAAAGACACCGGTACCGCAAGCAGCGGGATAACGGTCGCGCGCCAGCTCTGCAAAAATATCACCACGACCAGAACGACCAACAGCATAGCCTCAAACAGCGTCTTGACTACCGCGCCGATCGACTGCTGTACAAAGACAACGGTATCGTAAATAAGCAGATAATCAAGACCTTCGGGGAAACGCGGCTTCAGCTGCTCCATCGCGGCGACCACCGCTTTTTTAGTGTCTAGCGCGTTGGAGCCGGGCAGTTGGAAGACCGCGAGACCCACGCTAGGTTCGCCGTCCAAAAGCAGTCCAGAGCTGTAATCCTTAGCGCCCAACTCAATGCGGGCGACGTCTTTGAGCTGAGTTACCTGGCCATCTTTCCCGGTTTTGATCACGATATCGGCGAACTCCTCCGCTTCCATCAGTCGTCCCGTGGTAGTGACCGTGTACTGAAAATCGGTGTTTTCCTGAGTGGGTTGCTGCCCCACCACGCCCGCAGCGACCTGAATATTCTGTTCCCGGATAGCGTTAACCACGTCGCTGGCAGTCAGATTGCGCGCGGCAACTTTCTCCGGATTCAGCCAGATACGCATGCTGTAGTCTCGGGCGCCAAATACCAGAATTTCACCCACACCGGGCAGTCGCGCCAGCGTATCCTTGATTTGCAACAACGCGTAATTGCTCAAATACACACTGTCATAGCGTTTATCTGGAGAAACCAGGTTGACCACCAGACTCAAGTCAGGGCTGCGCTTTTTGACGCTGATGCCTTGTCGGCTGACTTCCTGGGGTAATTTTGGCTCGGCCAAAGCGACCCGATTTTGCACCAGCACCTGAGCCTTATCCAGATTAGTGCCCGGCTTAAAGGTAATGGTTAAGGCCATGTTGCCGCTGTTGGTGGACTGAGAAGACATATATAACATATCCTCGACACCATTCACTTCCTGTTCAATAGGCGTGGCCACAGTTTCGGCCACCACCTTGGCGTTGGCACCGGGATAAACCGTGCTCACGACTACGGTGGGAGGTGCAATCTCGGGATATTGGGCAATAGGCAGGTTGATCAGCGCGAGGCTTCCGACCAGGACAATGATGATGGATAATACCGCAGCAAAAATGGGGCGGTCGATGAAAAAGTGAGTGAATCGATTCATAATCTATTTCTCAGTCTTTTGTCCGGTGGGCGAGATGCGTTCCGGATTCACCTTGATACCCGGCTTAAGCTTCTGGATGCCTTCGATAACCGCCCATTCTTCAGGCTTCAGCCCTTCGATGATCACCCGGGACTCGCCGATATGCGCGCCGAGCGCCACCTTGCGATATTCCACCTGATTTTCCTGATTCACTACCCAGATGAAGCGTTGCGCCATATCCGTGCCAATAGCCCGATCAGGAAGCAGAACAGCGGGGTACGGAGCGCTCGCGCGGACCCGCATCCGGGCAAAAAATCCGGGGCTTAACAATTCGTCCGGGTTGGCAAACACCCCTCGCAAGGTGATAGTACCGGTAGCCGCATCTTCACGAGGCGACATATAATCGAGACGGCCTTGGTGAGGAAAGCCCGATTCATCAGCCACCGCCAATTCCACGGGCGTCTGTTCGTCTCCCAGATTACCGCGACCTTTTTTCTGATCCTGACGCCGGTACTTCAGTACTGAACGTTCGTCCGCATTCGCGTAGACATAAACTGGATCGGTGGAAACGATAAAGGTCAACAAGGTTGCATCAGCTCCGCCACCGTTAACTAAATTGCCGGCAGTAATTAACTCACGCCCGATCCGGCCGTTTATCGGAGAACGTATCCGGGTAAACCCCAGGTTTAAGCGTGCGGTGTCAACATGGGCTTTTGCAGACTGAACTGCCGCAGCAGTTTCTCTAAGCCCCTTACTGCGGGCATCATGCTCTTCTTCGGAAATGGCTTTGGCACGAAACAAACGCTTGGCACGCGACAAGTCGTTTTTTGCCAATTCATGTTTGGACTTGGCACGCTCCAGTTCAGCTTCGGCAAAGTTGAGTTGGGCGACGAACGGTTGCGGATCAATCTGAAATAAAAGGTCGCCTTTGCTTATCTTGTCTCCTGCCTTGAAATTCACTTTTTCCAGATAACCGCTCACCCGGGCGCGCACCTCTACCGAATTAACCGCTTCAATACGCCCTGTGTATTCGTCCCACTCGGTAACTTCTTGCAACAGGGGCTGTACGATTTTGACCTTGAGCAGCTGTTCTGGCCCAGGCCCAGTAGTCGAATCATCGTGGTTGGCACAGCCGCTCATTGCCATCAGGCTGATGACAGCTAACAAGCCGATTCGAATACGCTGGATGACAACCGATATATGAATTTCTTTTTCCATCCTGTTTACACTCTGCTCTTTAAATTAAAAAAACGGTAAGACATATTACCATTTAACTCGAGGCATGCTTTATAATTTAAATACATTAATTTAGTGAGCACAACACCATGATTAAATGCGGACGACCTCGCAAAGGAGAGGAGCTTCTCAGTCGCGATCGATTGCTGGATACCGCCTTCAATCTTTTCCTTGAATACGGATACGGCAATCTCAGCCTTGAAACCATCGCTCGGGATGCGCGCGTGTCAATGCGAACCATCTACAATCAGTTCGGCGGTAAGGCCGGGATATTTGGCGCAGTGATAAGACGCTGCAGCGACCAATTCGTCACAAGTCTGTTAGATGAGCACATCGTAAAGCGCTCTCCCGAGGAAGCGCTGATATCTTTTGCTAAGCAGTTCTTGTATCGCATCACCCGACCGGACGTAGTACGCATACGCGCCATACTGATTGGCGAGTCGCTACGCTTCCCCGATCTCGCCACTCAATTCTATGAACAAGGTCCGCAGCGCACCCTCAATCACCTCACACAGTTTTTCGCCCAGCATCAAAAAACCGGCTATTTTTCCGCAATAGACCCCCGCTTTCTCGCCGACCACTTCTTAAGCGTATTGCGTAGTGAACGCTTTCAAAAGCTGCAACTCGGTTTAGAGCCCACGCCAAGCGAAGGTGAAATCGATATCTGGGTGCGACAGGCCACTGACGTGTTCCTGCATGGCAGCCTAAATATTAAGGCATGAGCATGAAACAATTTGAACAACTCGCGGCGTAAGTTTTCAGCGGGAGTGCAAGCTATTGGCAACTTGCTCCAGTTATTTTGTGCGCGTTCCTAAGGGCATTCCGGTTGAATCAAAAAAACCAATAAATCCGCAAAAACATTCAAAAAAACACCCGCCGTTGATCGCAGCCTTAGCTACAGACAATTGGGGAGCTTTTATCAGACAATTGGGGAGCTTTTATTCATCACGAACAGCATAAAAAATAACCCATCGATTGGCATTAAACAGCCAATCGTTAAACCCGGGTATTATGACAATCGGTATTTTTTTTAAAGCTGTTTTACCCTATTGTCCTGAGCCGCCTCCATTTATAAAGCATCCCGTGTTATTTCGTGTCAAAATATGTTTTACCTAACATATATTAAATTGAGAATTTAAGTCTTTATGAAAATTGCTATTTTGTCCCGAAATTCAAAACTGTATTCGACTTCCCGGCTGGTTACCGCTGCAGAAGCAAGAGGTCATGAAGTACGGGTGCTGGATGTATTACGTTGTTATATGAATATTACTTCGCATAATCCATCTATCCATTATCGGGGTGAAGACTTGACCGGATTCGATGCCGTTATTCCAAGGATTGGCGCTTCCGTCACTTTCTATGGAACTGCGGTATTAAGACAATTTGAAATGATGAATGTATTTCCTTTAAACGAGTCGGTGGCCATATCGCGCTCTCGCGATAAATTAAGGTCGATTCAGCTACTGGCCCGAAAAGGGATTGGTCTGCCGGTAACCGGTTTTGCTAATAATCCTGACGACATTGAAGATTTGATTGCTCAAGTTGGCGGAGCGCCTCTGGTGATTAAATTGCTGGAAGGTACGCAAGGTATCGGCGTGGTTCTGGCGGAAACTCATAATGCCGCCGAGAGTGTTATTCAGGCGTTTATGGGACTCAAAGCCAATATCATGGTACAGGAGTTCATTAAGGAGGCCGGCGGCAGCGATATCCGCTGTTTTGTGGTCGGCGATAAAGTGGTTGCCGCAATGAAGCGGCAAGCGGCAACCGGCGAATTTCGTTCGAATCTGCACCGTGGCGGTTCTGCGACTTTAGTCAGATTAACGCCGGAAGAACGCTCTACTGCGGTACGCGCTGCTAAAATCATGGGACTCAATGTCTGCGGCGTCGATATACTGCGCTCCAATCACGGCCCGGTTATTATGGAGGTAAACTCATCACCCGGATTGAACGGTATTGAAAGCGCCAGCGGTAAGGATATTGCCGAATTGATTATTAAATTCATTGAAAAACGCTTTGCGACCATGGAAATCTCTAAAGATAAATCGCCTACCAATACCGACACCCGAACCCGTACTCGCGGCAAAGGTTAACCGTGCGTCCGGTCTGTAAAAAAGGGTATGCTGGATTTTCAATTATCTTAAAAAAATAAACCATGTCAGATTTTAAAAAATACCAGTGTTTGGAATGCGAACATATTTATGATGAAGCCAAGGGCGATCCTGATAGCGGTATCGCAGCAGGTACCCGCTGGACGGACATCCCCGCTAGTTGGGCTTGCCCGATATGCGGTGCGCCAAAAGATTTTTTCAAATTAATGGAATAATCGTTGGTTTTTATCAGTGTTCGACGCTTTTGACCCCGGGAATATCAAAAATGAAATGTCACCGTAGTTTTTGCAACGCAGGCAAGCGGCACGAGCCGGGAGCGATGGATTTAAACGGCTACATGCTGTCGGCATTATTCGACAAAACCGCATCACGGTTTATTTTAGCGCTGTTGATCTTTTGTCCCATTAACGTATTCGCCGCCGACACCTGGAGCTATCATCAGGAGATCAGACGGTTAAACAATGAAACCTATAGTTTTGCCCAATCGCCTTTACCGCCTCGCGGTCTTTATGACTACATCAGACTGGAAATCATCTGCAAGGGAAATACCTTGCAAGTGGCTATTGACGCCAACAGCTTGATTGCCTCACAAGGCAGGACCTTTGATTTTGAATATCAAATAGACAATGCCCCCCCTTTTACGTTACAAATGACAACTTTTAAGGACACCAAGCGTAGAGGCTATACAGAAGAATATGCCCAACGCATCGTCAATGACCTATTGACAGGGAAATCTCTGTTTATTCGCGTCACCACTATGATACGTAAGGTTCTATCTGCAAAAATACCCTTAGAAAATGCTGCCAAATCTATTAAACAGGTTGTTACCGATTGCAGCCTTGGTCTTTCCGATAACGCAACCGATGAGCCTGATTACACGCTGAGCGAATTTCAACAAGACTTTGATAAATTGCCTTCGGGGCAGCAACAGCAAGTGCTGAGAAAACTCAAAATCATCATGGAATCTCAGAAAGCTATGTAAAGTCACCGCCCGCTGTCATGCTATTATCAATGAGCATGGCAGCTAAATCGTTAGCAAAAATGCGTATAATTAACGACATTCTCGAACACAGAGTTAAACCGGCTGGAAAACATCGTAATGAAATCACAATCTATCTTCGACTATCCCCTTTTTGCTCTAGGATTTAGAGCCTTTTTCGCCTTGGCCGGGTTCGCGGCACTGGTTCTCATCGTCTTTTGGAACGCCCTGTTCAACGGCACCTTGACTGCGGAACATTATTTTCCCGACAACTACTGGCATGCGCATGAAATGCTTCTGGGTTATGCAGTAGCCGTCATTGCAGGATTTTTATTGACGGCAGTTAAAAACTGGACCGGCAAGCCGACAGTAACCGGCGATCAATTGGCAAGCCTGTGCCTGTTATGGTTGTATGGGCGTATTCTGCCGTTTTATGCAGGCGAATTACCCGACGCCCTGATTGCACTGGTCGATTTCGCTTTTTTGCCTGCCCTGGCTTATCAAGTCAGCAAACCGATCATGGCGGTAAAGCAATACAGAAATCTATTTTTTATCGGTCTGATACTGCTGTTGGCGCTGGGCAATGGTTTGATCCATGCTGAAATGCTGGGTTTACAAAACAACACCGCCACCACCGGCATTCAACTGGTTGTTGCGACTATCATTATTTTGATTTTAATCATCGCCGGACGCGTATTTCCTTTCTTTACCGAACGCGGCATACCCGGAACACTGATCATCAAAAACCCGACACTGGATAACCTATCTGTAGTGTCGGCCGTTATTGTCTTTGCTCTGCAATTATTCGATATTTCAGGAAGCGGGTTAGCCTTGGCGGCTATGCTTGCCGTGGTCGTTAATATTGCCAGACTATCAGTCTGGTATGTACCGCGCATCATCTACGTACCGCTGTTATGGGTGCTTTATGCCGGATACGCTTGGATTATTTTGGGCTTTATTCTGACCGCTTTATCGGCCTATTCAATAGTATTGCCGTCGCTGGCCCTGCATGCTTTTACGCTCGGAGGTATCGGCGTATTAACCTTAGGCATGATGGCCAGGGTCTCACTAGGCCACACCGGTCATGCGCTGAAAGCTTCCAATGCGATAGCGATTGCCTTTGCTTTACTGAATATCGCCGCTTTGTTTCGGGTTTTATTGCCAATAGCGATGCCGGACTGGTATGAAATCTTAATCTACATATCGACACTTTGCTGGCTGGCGGCATTCTCGTTATTCATCTTCGTTTATGCGCCGATATTAAGTAGCGCCAGACTCGACGGTCAGGACGGTTAATGTTATCCAAATTTGACGGTATTGTTGAGCTGGTTACCAGCTCACTGGTTTTGTTTTCCAGCATCGGTATTTTCGTGCTGACCTTAAATGCGCGTTATACTCATGCAATAAGCCGGGTCAGAGACATTTACGATACATTAAAAGCCAGTTCGCAATCACAAAAACTGGAAATAGAACTTAATACCATGGTGTACCGGTGTCACGTACTTAAATGGAGTTTCGGCCTACTGTTATGCAGTGCAATTAGCAGCGGCGTGTTTATGTTGGGTTCAATATCCTCACGATTCATCGGACATATCAGCGCTGATTTTTTGATTTTATTTGTTGTGCTTAGCGTGCTGTTTATCTTCAGCTCAATGGTTTGTTTGTTTATCGATGTACTGGCTTCCTTGCGGGCAACGATGATTCATATTGAAAAAATATAAGCATCACCCTATCCGCATGACTTACAGCCTGATTTTTGCGCTACCTTTTAGCGCCGCCGCCAGGACAACACCGTGAATGGCGTGCAGCAAGGCAACACTGCAAAAACAGTCTTTTCATCAAGCGCCTATAGCTCCCCTCCCATGATGTCCATCGACTTACTGGAAAAGCAATACAACGCCTTAGTCATCCAGGGCCATCTTCAACGAGAAGCTGCTCAAATTACGGCACTACAGCATCTGCAAACCTTACTCGACAACCTAAAGACCGCTGTTGAATACGATCGAAAATCCTCTTTGCAGAAACTATTCGTAACCAAACCCGCCAATTACCAAAGCCTGTACATTTACGGCAACGTCGGTCGCGGCAAGTCGATGTTAATGGATTTGTTTTTTGATGCCTGCCCGATCAGCCAAAAAAGACGGGTGCATTTTCATGCGTTTATGCTGGAAGTACACGCATTCATTCACCAATGGCGCAAGCAAAATACTAGCGATGCCATTTCAGCCTTAGCAAGGCATATTCGGCAATCGGAACTGCTGCTTTGCTTTGATGAGTTTCATGTCTCTGACATCGCCGATGCAATGATTCTGCTACGACTGTTCAGCAAGCTGTTCGCATTGGGTATCGTCGTCGTAATCACCTCCAACTGTCATCCCAATGAGCTGTATCATGACGGCTTGCAAAGAGAATTATTCCTGCCTTTTATCCGGCTGCTGCAACAAAAAACCGACGTTATCGAGTTGATTGCAAAGCAGGATTACCGACTCAGTCATTTACACGCACTAAAGACGACTTATTATTACCCGCTGAATGAACAGGCCGAAAAATTCGTACGGGATAGTTATAAGGAATTGACCCACTCTGCCCCGCTTAAATCGGGTATTGTGGAAGTGCTAGGCCGAAAAGTAGTGCTGTCGGCGATACACGGCAATATCGCCATCACCTCCTTTAATGAACTGTGCATACAGCCTTTAGGCCCTGCCGATTATCTGGAAATCGGCAACCGGTTCGATATTGTCATCCTGGCTGACATTCCTAAACTGACTACCGAAAAATGCAACGAAGCCAAGCGCTTTGTAACGCTGATTGATGCGCTTTACGAGCATAAAGTAAAATTAATCTGTACTGCCGAAGTACCGGCTCAGGAACTTTACACCGACGGCGAAGGTTCATTTGAATTTGAACGGACGGTGTCGAGATTAATCGATATGCAGTCGGAAAGTTATTTGCATAGCGAGCATATCAGTCGTTAGTTATACAGGCGCTTTAGCCAATGGTTTATGCTCGATTCCCTAGACATCGAATGCTGCTAAGCATTCGATGTCAAGTTTAAGCGGCGTCTTTTCGCAACCCTGCCCATTCAACCCCTCTCTAATCCTCGGATTTACTGCTAAACTCTTTTTTAATTTTAGTAAATTGCAACAACTGGGCTTCAACTTGGCCGTTAAATGATTTTGGCAGATAAGTACCTTGCTGTTCGTTGACCGCGCCTGCCTCCATTCCTGCAAGTAACTCAACCGCATCATCTACGGTTTTTACCGCATAAATACTGAATTGACCGGATTGAGCGGCATGAACCACATCCCAGCGTAGCATCAAATGTTTAATATTGGTGGCGGGAATGATAACGCCCTGAGTACCGGTCAACCCTTTTTTAGCGCAGACATCGAAGAATCCTTCAATCTTTTCATTCACTCCGCCTATCGGCTGCACATTCCCCAGTTGATTGACCGAACCGGTGATAGCAAGATCCTGCCGTAACGGAATTTGGGCAATCGACGATAAAATAGCGCAAAGCTCAGCCAATGAAGCACTGTCGCCCTCAATGTGGCCATAGGATTGTTCAAATACCAGACTGGCCGAAATCGAGAATGGCGTTTTCCGGGAATACCGGGCGGCAATGAAGCTCGATAATATCAATACGCCTTTTGAATGAATGGCACCGCCCAATTCGGTTTCACGCTCAATATCCACCACTTTTCCGCTGCCTAAACGGGTGGTTGCGGTAATTCTCGAGGGTTGCCCAAAGCTAAACTCGCCCAACTGCAATACCGAAAGACCGTTGACCTGGCCGGTGACCTTGCCTTCTGTGTCAACCAATACCGTACCCCGGTATATATGCTCGTACAGCTTTTCCCTGAGTTTATCCAACCGGTGAATTTTATGGTCAATGGCCTGCTGCACATCGCTGTTGGCAATATGTTCGTGACCATTATTTTCCGCCCAATAATCGGATTCCGTCAATAAGTCGGTAATACTGCGCAGGTGGGTTAACAGTTTTTCCGCATCGCCGACCATTCTGGAACTGTGTTCGATAACCCTTGAGACTGCATTTGAACTTAGCGGCCGCAACTTCTCTCGGCGGGCAATAGTCGCCAGTAACCGGGCATAGTCAGCGCTACCATCGTTTCTGGCAACCGATTCGTCAAAATCGGCTGCGATTTTAAACAGATCGTGGAACTCCGGATCATATTGGCATAACAAATAATAAATCAGCGGCTCACCCAGCAGGATGAGCTTTACATTAAGCGGTATGGGTTCAGGTTCCAGCGATGAGGCGCTGATTAGACTGAGTGCCCGTTCCAGCGATTCAATACGGATTTCGCCAGACTGCAAGGTTCTTTTTAGAGTATCCCAGGCATACGGTTGAATCAGCAGTTTTCTGGCATCAATAATTAAATAACCGCCATTGGCTTGATGCAGTGCGCCGGGTTTGATCATAGTGAAATCGGTGACCAGCGAACCCATATAAGCCTGATGATCGATACGGCCGATGAGATTGCTGTAATTCGGATGATCTTCATAAATAACCGGAGCCGATTTCTTGTTGCTAAAATCCACTATCAGGTTAACGTAATAGCGTTTAAATGGATTGGATTCCTGCGACAATTCCATAAAAGGCGATACTTTTTCGCTATGCGGCAGAAAATCCAGAACATGCTCAATAATGTCTTTTTGAACATCATTCAGATAAGCAAGAACCGCTTCCTGTTTGGCGTATTTTTCGATCAGCTCATCGATAGAATGGTTGACAGCCAACTCGGCAATTTCACGGTTCAGCGCCTGCAGCTTGCGTTTTGTTTCCTTGCGCCAAATCGGAAAGTTTTTCAATAATTTCGCTAGGCGTACCTGCAAGTCGAAAATGGTTTTTTGAATTTCACGCTGCTTGTCTTTATCGAGCTTATTAAACTGCTCGGGACCGATCATTTCGTTATTTTCATCGGCCGGGGAAAAAGCGTAACCGGTTACCGTTTCCGTCAGAATAATATGCGCATTGGCTGCCTCTTCACGTAGCCGACTGAGCTCATTTATTTCACGCTGTCGCGACTCGCTTTCAAGTTCGCCGGTTCTGGAACGGTATTCGTCACCGTCAAACGCCGCAGGTATGGCGATACTCAATTCGTCAATCAACTGCGCCATATCCTGCTGAAAAATTTTGCCTTGCCCGGGCATCAACTTAATCGCTGTCGGTTTAGCCGGCTGACTAAAATTATTGACATAACACCAGTCGGAAGGCACATCTTGCCGATGGGCTTCGTGTTCAACCAACTGTCGAATCGTGGTCAATTTACCGGTGCCTGAGGGAGCCATGGCGAAAATATTGTAGCCGTTCTTATGCATGCGAATGCCTAGTTTGACGGCTTCCACAGCGCGTTGTTGGCCAACCGTAATATCAATGTCTTCAAGTTCCTCGGTGGAGCTGAATTTTAATTGTTCAACATTGCATGGCTTATACAGTTGCGAAGCATCTAACGGTGCATTTTTCATGGTTATAGACCCTCATGGAAAACTCAGTTTATTAAGGGGTAGCGTTAACTATACGCACCGCGGGATGGCGAAGAGACTAATAATAATGATATTATTTTTTGACTAACAATATAACTTTCAACCAATTGATTTTAAATTGTTATTTTTCAAGTGCGCTAAATATCGGTAAAAAATATATTTTTAACTATCAATAGTTAAAAAGCATGACATTAAAAGAAAAAACCACATTCTAATAATAACCGTTATTAAACTGCATTTCCAGAATATTGTTATTGATCTACTCTTTTACTAAACCAGCATCTAATGATGCTTCAACGTGTACAGTTAAAAACTGATTTATTACGGTATTTGTTAAAAAAATTATAGGTATTTGTACTAATATGCCTATACCGTTTTTTTTGTTCAAATGGCAACGGTTTAGATTTTCTATGCCTAAGCTAAAGGACTCCGGACTCATCAACTAACTTAGCCGCAGGTAGAAACGACATGGCAATGAGCGTTAAAAATATAAACAAGTCATTTACTTTTTACATGCCATAAAAAAAATATGTTGACCCGTATCAGGAATTTATTAGCTAATGTAGTAAAAATGAACGATCTAAACGTATGGTTTATAAAAACTATCAAATAATTTTTATTGGCAGGTATTCTAACTATAATATATTATAAAAAATATTCACCATCATTCAAAAAATCCATTCGATTAACTATCGAATAGATATACTTTAAACCACCAAAAAATTAAGTTATTTAATAATGACTTAATAAAAATTTAGGATTCTTAATCATGTCTACAAAAACAAACACCGGTACAGTTAAATGGTTTAACGCCAGCAAAGGATTCGGCTTCATCGAGCAGGAACAGGGGCCTGATGTTTTTGTTCATTACAGCAATATCAGCAGCACAGGATTCAAATCATTAACTGATGGACAACGAGTCCAATTTAATGTCTCGGAGGGAAAAAAGGGTCCGCAAGCTGAAGACCTCATTATCCTCTGATACGGCAATAGATAATCTATTCTTGTATTTAACCTCAATAAGGTGACCAAATTATGCAAATCCCATTACGAATTACGTTTCGTGGGATACCTCACTCTGATGCTGTAGAAGCTAAAATTCGTGAAAAAGCAAGAAAATTGGATAAGTTTCATTCGCATATTATGAGCTGCAGAGTGGCGGTAGAGGCCGAGCATCGCCGACCACCAAGGTAATATCGTATTGACATCACCACGCCCCGCAAAGAATTGGTCATCAGTCGGGAACATATGACAAACAGGCCTGATGAAGATGTTTATGTGGCCATGCGCGATGCCTTTAATGCAGCAATAAGGCAACCACGCACGGATTCAGCGTGGCCAAGTTAAAACGCATGACCTGGAAAGTACCGGAACCGTAATCCGTTTGTTACCGGAAAAAGATCATGGCTTTATTGCGGCAATGGATGGCCGTGAAATATATTTTCACCGAAACAGCGTGGCAGGAAGCGGATTTGATTCGTTAGAAGCGGATTTGATTCGTTAAAGGTTGATGATGAAATCCGCTATATCGAAGAAAGCGACGATCGCGGTCCGCAAGCCAGTATTGTTTATCCCTAAGCGTACGGAGCGTCGTCGCGAGCTTGCGTTAACACGCAATAATTTCCCGCAATACCGAGGTGGCGTAGCTCCCTGCAGCTAAGGTGAACCCAAGCTCCAGCGTAATGTCGTCGATAAACTGCCAGTATAAATCCTGCACATTCACTCTTAATGCGCGTCTGTCGCGATCAACGGCATTGGCTATCAAACCCTGAGCCAGTGCCTGATGCGCCTGAATGACTGCTTGCTCAATAGCTAGCGCATCGGCTGACACATCGGCATCCCCCCTGCCCCATAACACCCCGGTGGGATGAATGTCTTTATCCGCCAGTCGCCGGATGATGTCGGCATCCGGCTGATCCGATTGAAAACAGCTGTGCGACAGGTCAAATTGATAGCTGTCGCCAGTCAATGACTGATTCCAATTATTTTGCGCCACCCGATCAGCCAAAATCAGGTTGAACAGATACGATCTGGCCGCCGACAAATAGATACTGCGCTGCTCCCGGCCCACTTTAGCCCCATCGAACAGCGCCAAAGCCTTATTGACATTTTGACCTTCGTTGCCAAAGCGCTGCGAGCCGAAATAATTGGCGATGCCCTTGGCTTTAATCAGCTCCAGTTGCCGAACAGTTTTCGTTCGATCCCCCTGCCAATCGCGAATAACCAGCTTAAAACTGTTGCCCGACAACACGCCACGCTTGAGTTTTCTGGCATGACGGACAGCATGCAGCACCTTGATGCTGTCCGAGTCAAACTGCGCCCAATCCGGGTCTGCCTTGCCCGGCAACCAGACGCTGAACCATTGCGCGGTAAGCGCATACCGGTCTTTTAGACCGGCGTAACTGACATCGCGTTGCCTGACATTGGCAAATCTGGACAGCTGTCTGGCTATATATTCGGTATTTTCGCCTTGCTTTTGTATGTGCAAAAAAGCGTGTTCGCCCGCGCCAGACGGTTCAAAAGACAGGTTTTCTTTAACAATAAAGTCTTGCGCAATACTGCGGATTTTGCCGGTGCCGGACGGCCCGCCGTAAACGTAAGGCCAGACGGGAATTTCAATGTTTTGCATAAGCTTAAATGAATAATTTTGTCCACGAACAACACGAAAACCTCCACATAGTCACTAAACTTTAGGCTAAAAAGCAGCAATGCACTGATTTATTGGGTGGACAACTGCGATGTTTAGGATTTTTAGGGATGGCTCGGCTATTTTTCGATCAGAACAATCGCCTGTACGGCAATGCCTTCTTTGCGCCCTTCAAAGCCCAACTTTTCGGTGGTGGTCGCCTTGACGTTGATGCAATCGATATCCACCTGCAAATCATCGGCGATATTACGGCACATGGCGGCGGTGTGCGGCGACATCTTCGGCGCTTGGGCGATGATGGTGATGTCGGCATTAACCAGTTGATAACCTTTGTCCTGCACGATAGCGTAGACATGGCGCAATAACACCCGGCTGTCGGCGCCTTTAAATTCGGGATCGGTATCGGGAAAATGCTTGCCGATGTCGCCCAAAGCCGCCGCGCCCAGTATCGCGTCACATAAGGCATGTAACACCACGTCGCCGTCGGAATGTGCTTCTAGGCCTTGTTCGTAAGGTATTTTTACGCCGCCTAGTATGACCTCGCCGCCGTCTTTAAAACGGTGTACATCGTAGCCTTGACCTACTCTAATCATTGTTGCTCCATATAAAATTTCGCCAGCGCCAGGTCTTCCGGGCGGGTGATCTTGATATTGTCGGGGCGACCCTCGACGATTTTCGGCTGCAAACCTTGCAGTTCCAAGGCGCTGGCGTCGTCGGTGATGGCCGGATTGCCTTGCGCCTGTTCCAACGCGGCTTTCAACCTGCCATAACGGAACATCTGCGGCGTTAATGCCCGCCAGATATGGCTTCTATCCAGCGTTCCGGTAATGCCGTTGCCTTGCACCTGTTTTAAGGTGTCCGGCGAAGCCAAGGCCAAAATCCCGCCGACGTCATCGTTAATTAAAGTATCAATCAGATGATGAATATCGGACGCAGTGATACAGGGTCTGGCCGCATCATGCACCAATACCCAGTCGTCATCGGCCGCTTGTTCCCTGATGGTCTTTAACCCCGACAGTACCGAATCGGCCCGCTCTTTACCGCCCGGAGCGGTGATAATGTTTTTGTGTTGTGAAATAGCCAGATCAGGCCAATAAGGGTCTTCTTCAGACACTGCAACGGCAATGGCGGAAAAAACATCGGCCTGCAACAAGCGCAGCAAGGTATGTTCGATAACCGTTTTTCTGCCAAGTTCCAGATATTGTTTAGGCCGGTCGGCCCGCATACGTTTGCCGACACCGGCAGCGGGCACGATAGCCCAGAATTTTATTGAATGGGTCATTGGTAAAAAGAAATGGTGTAATATTTTCAGGCCACTCTATAAGCGCGTTGATATTTTTGTGTAAACATTTTTTCAGCACACCTTACAACAGTGGATGGCCGAATTAAAATCCGCATTAACTATGCTACATCACGAAACAAGTCCTTCCAACTTTGTTAACCAATCATCAAACCCTGAACACATAGCCCGCATTTTTGTTAAACCAATCTGTTCCGCAATATTTGGCCCATGTGTAGTCTTTCTATAATTCGTAGACGCCTCTAAACGCTTTGATGGGGCCGTTTCTGGAGAATCGTTCACTTTTTCAGGATTATTGTTAAAACTTTCCAAAATGTTGTTAGCCCAATCACTAAGTAAGTCATTCTGTAGCACCATGGCTATGGCCTCTGGAGATGAAAATAACAATCCTTCAAATTCATACATTTGAATGTAAGGTATAAGCTTTTCTCTTAATCCCTCTTTTATTGATTCCTTAATTCTGGACTCCAAAGTCGTTTTAGTTTCCCCTTCAACTTTGCGTTTGAAGCCATAAAAATCATAGAAAGTACTGACATAATCAAAACTATAAGCTAGATTTTCTAGCTCACGCTTTACACGGTCAACGCTTACATTTCCATGGATTGAAACCGGAGTAACATATATTCCTTTTTGAGATAAATAGGGCACCAGTAAAGTTTTGACGAAGCGTTCTTCAGTCGTCCCCTCTACGGAAATTCCTATCCTTACCATTCAGGCCGACCTCCGATCAGATTTTTCGACCAAATATCACCCATTCCATAATCTTCAAGCCAATGTACGAGAGCCTTTTTATCTGGTCTTTTAAACGTAGACACCCCTTTTTGTTGATCAACTACAATAAAATCTTCGGGTTCAAATTGATTTGCAAAGGCTACAGATTGCGTCGAACAAATGACTTGGTTTTTCTTTGATGCTGTTTTGACCATTTCAGCAAGTACATTCAAAGCAGCAGGATGCAAACCAAGCTCCGGTTCATCAAGCACAATAGTTTTTGGTCGAGACCATTCAGGCTGAAGAAATAATACAGCCATACAAATGAAACGAGCCGTACCATCCGAAAGCTGATTCGCTGAAAAGGGCGTGTCATGATCACGATGAATCCACCTCAATAACAGGGATTCATCGCCTTTCTCGCCTCTTGGCTCAAGGTAGAAGTCGTGAAAAAAAGGAGCTACAGTTTTGATAGTTGAAACGATCTCTTGATAATTAGACGGGTAATGTTTTCTCAGATACAGGAGGAATGGTGCTAGATTACTGGCATCAGAATCAAGAAATGCACTTGAACTCAGTCGTTGAGCCTGTTTAAATCCAGCAGTGGGACTGGTATCGTGAAAATGATAAACCCTGCATCCTTGCATAAACTCGCGGGTATATTTTCGTACATAGTCGCTAGCTGACTCCGATCCAGGAAGCAGACCACTTTCTCCTAATTTGCCTTTAATTTGCGATACTCTGGGCGATGAATAAACGGTGCAATATTCCGTATCAAATACCAGTGTGTCGTTGGCTTCACCATGAACAAATTCTACGTGATAACCATTATTTCCTATATCAATGTCAATGATAATTTTTGGAGTAGTTTTTGAGCCAAAGTGGAAGAACGTATTTGCAAAACCTTGTTTCTCAGTGTAGGTCTGCAATTTCCCTTCAGATAAATTTCTTAAAAAAGTAAACAGCGAAATAAAATTAGACTTGCCAGCTCCATTTGCGCCAATAAGTATATTTATTGGATTCATCTTCAAATCAAGATTTTTTATTGATTTAAACCCTTTAAGTTTAATTTGATGAAGATGTGTATTCTGCGGTTCAGACATTGGTTTTATAATAATTAACGCGCTTTCAGGAAGGATTGATGCTTTTTTCGTTCTTAGCCTTTCGTCCAATCACTCAAGCACATGAAAAAACGTCTCATCTTCCTTAATCATGCCTAATTCATCCCGAGCACGCTCCTCGATCGCTTCCTGTCCTTTCCGCAAATCCAGCACTTCGGCGTAAAGCGCTTCGTTGCGCTCTCTTTTCTCCTCAGTCTGTTTTTTCAGGTCATCGAGACGCTGTTGATAAGCATTAATCTGGTTAATACTGCCATCGCCAATCCATATCCGGTATTGAAAATGGATGATTAACAGAATAATAAGTGCAATAAAGATTTTCATAGACGACATAAAAAAGGCGAAGGACAAAAGGCAAAAGATTGCTATTTATCACCCTTCACCTTTCTCCTGCTTTTTTAAAGCATTTTAAACGCGCTACGACCTGCGTAGGTTGCCAACTCACCCAACTCATCTTCAATTTTCATCAGACGGTTGTATTTAGCGATACGATCGGAACGGCTTAAAGAGCCGGTTTTGATTTGACCGGTACCTGTCGCTACCGCTAAATCGGCAATCGTAGTGTCTTCGGTTTCACCGGAACGATGCGATACAACCGCTGTGTAACCTGCTGCATGAGCGGTATTAATCGCTTCCAGGGTTTCGGTCAAGGTGCCGATTTGATTGACTTTAATCAGGATTGAGTTGGCAATGCCTTTCTCAATGCCTTCTTTCAAGGTAGCCGGATTAGTCACGAACAAGTCATCGCCAACCAATTGAATTTTGTTGCCCAATTTTTCGGTTTGATCTTTCCAGCCTGCCCAGTCGTTTTGGTCCAGGCCGTCTTCGATAGAAATAATCGGATATTTTTCTACCCAGGCGGCCAAGAAGTCATTCATTTCGACAGAATCGAAACTTCTGTTTTCCGCAGACAATACATATTTGCCGTCTTTGTAGTATTCGGAAGCCGCAGCATCCATGCCTAAGAAAATGTCTTTGCCTGCGGTGTAACCGGCTTTTTCAATCGCTTCCAGAATAACTTCAATCGCTTCTTCGTTAGAAGACAAGTTCGGCGCAAAACCGCCTTCGTCGCCTACCGTTGTTGCCAAACCGCGACTTTTTAAAACTTTCGCCAAATTGTGGAACACTTCAGCGCCGTAACGGATGGCTTCGCGGAAACTCGGCGCGCCGACCGGCAGAATCATGAATTCTTGCAGGTCAACGCTGTTGTCGGCATGTGAACCGCCGTTGATGATGTTCATCATCGGTACCGGCATCACGAATTTACCGCTGGTGTTTAAATGACGGTATAAAGGGACGCCCGCTTGTTTAGCCGCCGCATGAGCCGCCGCCATCGATACCGCTAAAATCGCATTAGCGCCTAAACGACCTTTGTTTTCGGTGCCGTCCAGTGCGATCATTTTTTGGTCGATGCCTGCCTGGTCGGCAACATCCATACCGACTATCGCAGCGCGAATTTCAGTATTCACATTATTGACTGCGGTTAATACGCCTTTACCTAAGTAACGGCCTTTGTCATTGTCACGCAACTCTATCGCTTCACGCTCGCCGGTCGATGCGCCGGACGGCACCATCGCGCTGCCGACTACGCCTGAAGTGAGAATAACATCAGCTTCCAGGGTAGGATTGCCGCGTGAATCTAAAATTTCTCTTGCTTTAATATCAACGATTTGAGTCATGATTTTTCTTTTTGTTACAGGTTAAAAAAATAAAAAAGGTTCAAGATTAAAGGTTCAAGGCAAAAAACACACACCCGCTTTACCTTCATCCTTGAACCTCAACTACACATCTTTACATAGCGTCGGTTAAATAATCCGACTAGCTATAGTTGGGGCGAATAAATCAAGTTGCGATAACCGGATAATGCGACTCATACGCTTATAAAGTCGTTTCGATGAAGGCCTGTTTTTTAACGGCATTATCTATAACTGCCAAGGTTTCCAACAATTCCCGCATCCGGTGTAAAGGCCAGGAGTTGGGGCCGTCGCTTTTTGCGTCCTCAGGATTCGGATGGGTTTCCATAAACAATCCTGCAATACCAACTGCAACAGCGGCTCTGGCTAACACCGGTACAAATTCGCGTTGACCGCCCGATACCGTACCTTGTCCGCCGGGCAATTGCACCGAATGCGTCGCGTCAAAAACCACCGGACAATCGGTGTCGCGCATGACCGCTAACGAGCGCATATCGGAAACCAAGTTGTTATAACCGAAAGATACGCCGCGCTCGCAGACCATAATCTGCCGGTTTCCGGTTGCCTTGGCTTTATTGGCGACATGCACCATATCCCAAGGCGCCAAAAACTGGCCTTTTTTAATATTAACCGGAATGCCTTGAGAAGCGACTTGCTGAATAAAATTGGTTTGCCGACATAAAAATGCCGGCGTTTGCATCACATCAACGACCGAGGCGACTTCAGCCAGCGGCGTATCTTCATGCACATCGGTTAACACCGGCACGCCGATTTGTTGTTTCACTTTTTCCAGGATTTTAAGCCCCTGTTCTACGCCGGGACCGCGATAACTCTCATGTGATGAGCGATTGGCTTTATCGAACGACGATTTGTAAATAAAGGGAATATTTAACTGTGTTGTTAACTCTTTAAGGTAACCTGCGGTATCCAGCGCCATTTGTTCGCTTTCAATAACGCAAGGACCGGCTATCAAAAAAAACGGCTGATCTAAACCGGCTTCAAAACCACATAACTTCATTACACTGTACCTTTTTTATGTTCAAATGCTGCGGCTACAAAACCGGAAAATAACGGATGGCCTTTTCTGGGGGTTGAAGTGAATTCCGGGTGAAACTGACAAGCCAGAAACCAGGGATGATCAAGAATTTCCACCACTTCAACCAGTCGTCCATCAATCGATTTACCGGAAAAACGCATCCCGGCTTGTTCCAGTTTTCCCAGATACAGATTATTGAATTCATAGCGATGACGATGTCTTTCAGATATCACATCTTTCTGATACAGCTGAAATGCCAGCGAATCGGATTGCAATCGGCATTGCTGCCCGCCCAATCTCATCGAACCGCCTAAATCGGATGCTTCATTACGGGTCTCCCATTGGCCGTCCTCATCCATCCATTCGGTAATCAAACCAATGACCGGATGCGGCGATTTAGGTAAGAATTCGGTACTGTGCGCGCCTTCCAATCCGGCGACATCACGGGCAAATTCAATCACTGCAACCTGCATCCCCAGACAAATCCCCAGATAAGGCACTTTGTTTTCGCGTGCATACTTAACCGTGGCAATTTTGCCTTCCACACCGCGCTCACCGAAGCCGCCTGGCACCAAAATCGCATCAATGCCTTTCAGCCTGGCAACGCCCTCATCCTCGATGATTTCGGAATCGATATAAACAATATTAACTTTGGTGCGGGTACGAATACCGGCATGAATTAAGGCTTCATGCAGCGATTTATAAGCATCGGAATGATCGACATATTTACCGACGATGGCGATAGTCGCTTCGCCTTTAGGATGTTCCAGAGCCTCAACGACGGCTTCCCATTCGGCTAAATCAGCTGGCGGCACATCCAGTCGAAGCTTGTTAACGACAATATCATCCAGGCCTTGATCGTGCAGTAACAACGGAATTTGGTAAATCGAAGCCGCATCGACCGCAGAGATAACGGCTTTTTCTTCGACATTGGTAAACAAGGCAATTTTACGCCGTTCACTGGGCGGTATCGGTTGTTCAGAACGGCAAATCAAGATATCCGGCTGAATGCCGATACTACGTAATTCTTTTACCGAATGCTGGGTCGGTTTGGTTTTTATTTCACCGGCGGAACGAATATACGGCACCAAGGTCAAATGAATAAACAAGGATCGTTCAGAACCCAGTTCAAAGCGCATTTGCCGGATGGCTTCCAGAAACGGCAAGGATTCAATATCGCCTACGGTGCCGCCGACTTCGATCAAGGCGACATCAACTGCTCCCTGAGTCAGTCTGCCACCGGCATCGATACAGTCATCAGCGCTTTCATAAACACGGCGTTTAATTTCATCGGTAATATGCGGAATGACCTGAACCGTCGCCCCCAAATAGTCGCCTTTGCGCTCTTTTCGCAACACGCTTTCGTAGACCTGACCGGTTGAGAAACTGTTCTTTTTGGTCATAACGGTTTTAATAAAGCGTTCGTAATGGCCTAAATCAAGGTCGGTTTCGGTACCGTCTTCAGTAACAAATACCTCACCGTGCTGAAAAGGACTCATCGTGCCCGGATCAACATTAATATAAGGATCGAGCTTGGTCATAGTGACTTTAAGGCCTCGCGACTCAAGAATAGCCGCCAGTGAAGATGCGGCAATACCTTTGCCAAGAGACGAAACGACGCCGCCGGTAATGAAAATGTATTTTGTCATGTAGGATTTTTCTGGTTCCCATACTCCAGCGTGGGAATCCATACTGGGCTCTGATGAAGTTAGCTAAAACTGTGATATTTTAATCGACAATGCCCTTGTCGTCATTGTCTTTTGGGTTTAATTGTTAACTTTGCAGTAACAGACTGACGCAACCCTGTGTTTGCTCATGATAAAATGCCGCGCTGATCCATTTATCACCGACGGCAGCAAGCCTGTCATCCAGATAAATCAAAGGAATCCTATCCCGTTCCCACGGCGGGACACCTGCTTCCTGAAACAGGTTTTTCAGCGAATGATGTCCTTGCCGGCCCGGCAAACAGATTTTTTCACTGCCCCGGCGAAACCTTATTTCGACCTTGGCACACATCCATCGTTCACGAAGTATTCCCTTTGATGCCGGGACACAAGATAAAATCTGGTTATAAGCGGTTTTTATAGACGCTTGCCGGACCGGCCAAAAAGTATCCTGAGGCATTGCCGACGGCGCTTGGATCACGTCAGGCTTTCCTGCCTGACGCCCTACAGATAAATGCAACGCTGTTCCCGGCAAATTGGTCAAACAATACAACTTATTCCGATAACGGCGAATGCTGTAGCCCTGCGCCGACAATACCGGATCACGCTGTGCGGCGGCCGCAACCACCTCGCTTAGAATCCGTTTACCCAATGCTTGTGTCGGCATTTTCAGCCCCAAGCGCCTGAACCAATGCCTAATAATGAGTTGCTGTTGCTGTAAATGATGCGCCGTTAACCGACTGATACACAATGTCGTGTCTGCCGGATTAAAAACCTCAACGAATAACGCCTCGGCGACTTCCTCAACCAACAGCTGCGCATCCGCACAATGCTTTGCCGAACGCGACACGGTTTTATCGATGGCAGGCCAACGCTGCTTGAGTAACGGCAGCACTGCATTACGCAGAAAATTGCGATCATAATCATTGCGTTGATTGCTGGGATCTTCAACCCAGCGTAATTGATGCATCTGGGCGTAATCGCTAATCGTCTGTTTGGGCGTATTCAACAAAGGCCTTAGCATAACACCGACCCCGAAAGCCATAGTTTCCGGCATTCCGGACAATCCGGGCAAACCGCTGCCGCGAAACAACTGTAACAGCACCGTTTCCAACTGATCTTCCCGGTGCTGGGCAAGCAACAACACCGCATCAACTTTCATTAACGATTTTAACGCCGCATAGCGGGCGTTTCTGGCCGCCTCTTCGGGGCTTTCGCCCTGCAGTGCTTGCGCATTAACCCGCAGCGTTAAAAATTCAACCCCCAGATCATTAGCCGTTTGCTCGCAATGCCCGGCCCAGGATTCGGCTTCCGCCTGCAGGCCGTGATCGACATAAACCGCGCTTAGCTTGTCTTTGAATTGAGGGATTAACGCGCACAAATGCAGCAAAACATGAGAATCTACGCCGCCGCTGTAGGCGACATAAATCCTTTGCCGCTGCCCCCCAAGATTGAACCTGGCAATATTATCGTAGAAATCCTGATAAAACCGCGAATCTTTCGCCTTTCGCCTTTCGCCTTTCACCTAAGCCTTACTTCCCGCCTTCGTCAGTAAAAACCCCAAAGCTCATGATCCGCTGATAGCGATTTTCCATTAAGGCATCAATAGATTGCCGCTTCAACTCATTCATGTGCCGAACCAGCGTTTCCTTTAAATTCAAGGCCGTTATTTTAAAATCTCTATGTCCGCCGCCTAAAGGCTCCCTGACCACTTCATCCAGAAAACCCTGTTCACGAATACGATCCGAAGTAATGCCCATCGCCTCGGCCGCCAATTGCGATTTATCGGCGCTTTTCCACAGAATGGATGCACAGCCTTCCGGAGAAATAACCGAATAAGTACTGTATTCCAGCATAATTAAACGGTCGCCAACACCGATGGCCAACGCGCCGCCGGAACCGCCTTCGCCGATAATCGTACAGATAATCGGGGTTTTCAGCCTAGCCATTTCAAACAGGTTTTTGGCAATAGCTTCGCTCTGACCGCGTTCTTCCGCACCAATGCCCGGATAGGCCCCCGGTGTGTCGATCAGGCAAATAACCGGCATGTTGAATCGCTCCGCCATTTTCATCATACGCAAGGCCTTGCGGTAACCTTCCGGACGCGGCATACCGAAGTTGCGGTAAATTTTTTCCTTGGTGTCCCGGCCTTTTTGATGACCGATCACCATGACCGGCTGCCCCTCAAGGCGCGCTAGGCCGCAAATAATCGCAGGATCGTCGGCATAAGCCCGGTCACCGTGCAGTTCATGGAAATCGGTAAAAACATGCTCCACATAATCCAGCGTATAAGGTCGCCCCGGATGCCGGGATAACTGGGAAATCTGCCAATCGGAAAGATCGGTGAAAATAGATTCGGTCAGCGCCTGACTTCGCTCTTCCAGTTGTTTCAGCGCATCGGAAATATTAATATTGTTGTCGAACTGCACATTGCGAAGCTCTTCAATTTTCGCTTCCAGTTCAGCGATGGGTTGTTCGAAATCGAGAAATTTTAGGTCCATATCGTCTTGATCTGAATAATGATTACAGTAATAGCTGATTTTATAGAAATTCAACAATTTTTTCTAAATAAATTACTGACTCCAATGCAAACCTAAAAACCGCAGTTCATCCACGAAAGACGCAAAAGACACCAAAGGCATCTAACAAATCAGTACCTTGTAGTTAACTGACTATTCCCCCGCTCCCTTTTCATGCCCACTGCATTCATTGCTATTAAGCACGATCAAGAAGAACTGAGTACAATTACAGCCAACCGTCCCCACTAACCAACAGGATAAAAAATGACTGAAAACCTACCGGAAACAAACAAAGTTACCTACTGGCAACCGTCGGCAGGCGAAACCATCAGCGGCGTCATTCAAGGCAGCGACACCTTTAAAAATTCGCTCTATGACGAACAGAAAACCCTGCTTTTACAGCAGGATAACGGCCCGGTTGTCAATGTTGCCCTCAATCGTTATTTGATACACAGCTTGAAACGAAATAACGCCGCATTAGGGGATTTAGTCACGGTGACTTTTCACGGCAAAGAGCAGAAAAACAACGGACGCTCTTTCAATCGGTACACCTTGCTAATTAATAAATTGACCACTCTATGACGAATACAAAAGACGATGTTATTTGCTACTGTACCGGCACAACCAAAGAAAAAATCAAGGAGCTTATCGCTCAGGGAATACATGATCTTGATAGGATTTCAAGGGAAACGGGGGCTTGTTCTGGGTGCGGGTCTTGCGATGCGGAAATAAACAATTTTTTAGCTGAACATAGTTCCGGCGCATAATTGGTGAGTCGACCGGTCGCGGCTTAAAGGTCTATGTCGGTCCATAATGTAACCTGATCCCTTTTCTCCCTTTTCTCGTGAACCCGAATTTCAGTTATTTTAAAAATACGCAGGCAAGCCTGCAGAGATATTGACATGTAAGCGAAAAGTATTAGTTGAGTAAATAAGTAGGTAGTTACTACAATAATCCCTCAATTACTGTAGTAATAATCCCTCCATTACTGTAGCAATAATCCCTCCATTACTGTAGCAATAATCCCTCAATTACTGTAGTAATAATCCCTCAATTACTGTAGTAATAATCCCTCCATTACTGTAGCAATAATCCCTCAATTACTGTAGTATGGAGATTCGCGTGAGTTTTTAGCGATTTCCGATTTTGGGATCGTTAGCAAAAGGTTTTGGCGCGACGATGCCTTTTATCAGGAAAATATTATGAAAAAAATGATTACTTTATTGGCCACGTTAATACTAGTGTGTTTCTCACAAATGGGATATTCCGCAGGCGGTCCAATGAACGAAGACTTGACACCTCTCATCCCGATGGCGCAAAAAGCGGTAGACGCCGGTAAGCAAGGTGACGTAGATACCTTCATCAAAGAGGCAACTAAAACGTATAATGCGACTGAAACCCATCCCATGTCCGCAAGTCAGCAACGGGTTCTTACTAGAATGAGAAAATCACTGAAGCGTGCAAATTCCGGTAAGCTTGATAAAGCCGTTAAACTGGTTGAAGATGCTATGACGCATATGGGAAAAAGCGAAGGTCCAAGTTTCGGCGGTGGGTCATAATTAAATCAGATACAAAAGATATAACACGATAAGATGTTCTAATAACGAGGCTCATCAACCGAGTTTCGAGTCATGTAGATTCATTCAAAGTCTCTTGACAAATCTTTTGACAAATCGGCGCACTGCTGGAATAGCTTAAAATGCGTGCACTGAAAAATGACCAAAAAAGGGTCAAGGTCAAAAAAGCATGCACTGGTTAAGCCTGAGACGGGGGGATTGAAAAATATGTCCTGACTGGTGGACTTAGCTAGCGCATGTAGGAGGACAGGCGTATTCATCCAATCGGACATACAGTTTATGCCTAACATCAATACTGGGCTTGTGCCTAATGGGTAATGGGTAATGGGTAATGGGTAATATGCATCCGTGACTTCATCTTCCCAGTCACCGAATAGTCATTCACTTAAATTGCGCCCTTATCCAATGCTTTTAAATGCTTTAATTTTTCCTTGATCTTGATTTCCAGGCCCCGGTCTACCGGCTGGTAATAGTGCCTGCCCACCAATTCATCGGGAAAATAATTTTCCCCGGCGGCATAGGCTTCCGGCTCGTTGTGGGCATAACGGTATTCCTTGCCGTAATCCAGCGATTTCATCAACTTGGTCGGCGCATTTCTTAAATGCACCGGCACCCCCAGACTGCCGCTTTGCCTGGCATCGGCCATTGCCGCGTTGTAAGCCATATACACCGCATTGCTTTTCGGCGCACAGGCCAGATAAACCACAGCTTGCGCCAAGGCCAGCTCGCCTTCCGGACTGCCTAAACGCTCCTGGGCTTCCCAGGCGTTGATGCAAATCTGCAAGGCTCTCGGATCGGCATTGCCTATGTCCTCGGAGGCAATTCTGACGATGCGCCGGGCCAGATAGGACAAATCGCAGCCGCCATCCATCATCCGGCACAACCAGTACAACGAAGCATCGGGCGAACTGCCGCGCACCGATTTATGCAATGCTGAAATCTGGTTATAAAATTCTTCGCCCTGATTATCGAATCGGCGCACGCCGCCCGACAGCACTTCTTTGGCAATGGTTTCATTAACCGCCTGTCCACCCTTGGCGGCGGCAAGTTCTACGGCAATTTCAAGCAAATTAAGCAGTCTTCTGGCATCGCCGTCAGCCGCTTGGGCGAACTGCTGTTTTATATCGTCGGCCATTTCGATAGCCTGGGTGCCCAAACCGCGCACTTTATCGGTCAGGGCTTTATCGATCACCGCCAATAAATCATCAGCCGTTAAGGCGTTAAGCACATAAACCCGCGCCCTGGACAATAAGGCATTATTGAGCGCAAAAGACGGATTTTCGGTGGTCGCACCGACAAAATAAACGGTGCCGTCTTCGACATGGGGCAGGAAAGCATCCTGTTGCGACTTATTAAAGCGATGCACTTCATCGACGAACAAGATGGTGCGCCGATGCTGTTCCAGCTGGATTTTTTTGGCTTCGCTAACCGCTGCCCGTATTTCCTTGACGCCGGACAGCACCGCCGAAATCGGCATAAACTCGGCATCGGAATGCTGGGCAATCAGCCGCGCCAATGTGGTTTTTCCGGTGCCCGGCGGCCCCCAGAAAATCATTGAATGCAAGCGTCCCGAGGTAATCGCTTCATAGAGCGGCTTGCCGGGTTGCAGGATGTGTTGCTGGCCGACATAATCGGCTAACTGGTTTGGCCGCATCCGATCGGCCAAAGGCTTGGTCAAATCATCGAAAAGCATAACATCAGGCGAAAAAAGGGCATCCTAAGAACTGCAATTTGTCCACGAAATGGATTTCTCCACGTTCATACTGTTTTAGTCCCTCGCCTATCCTCAATCCGAGAAAACATCGACACCCTTGGGCGCTTTAAACTCAAACAAGGTTTGTTTTAACGGCGGATTCAAGATAACATTGGAAAAGTATATGCGCGTCAGCTGACCGAAATTGTCACTCAATTCCATACCGCCCAGCGACTCGTTATTCAAACCGATCAGCACATATTTAAAGCTGCTTTGCTGACTTTTAGGCACTAATTTCACCCACATCAACTCGCCATCGATACCCTGCTGTTCCATGGTGTAATTATCTTCTAGGGACAGGTCGCCGCTTAACAGCAAGGCCGGCGTTGACCCCATAGACTCGTCAAGCTTTTTTATGGTGACTTGTTCCAGATCGGTGTCATAAAACCAGACTTTTCCGGTGGTAGAAACAATCTGTTGCTGAAAGGGTTTTAGGTAATCCCAACGGAACTTCCCGGGCCGTTGCAGATAAAAAACGCCATAACTGGTTTGAGTGGGATTACCGGCCTCATTAATCAATACCTGTTTGAAATCGGCGGTCAGCGATTTGGTATTCTTCAAAAATGCTTTTAACTGTCGAACCGGTTTATCTTCGGCATAGCTCAAGCTGTTAAAAAGCATCACGGCGATCAAACCGGCGAAAATTATTATCTTCTTCATAAATATCCTGGTTAATTATTCGGTAACAAATCGTTAATCAAGCTTTCAAATTGATTAACAGGGGAATCCACACACGACGAATACGCTTCAGGTTCTGAACCGGAAATAAAAGGATACGGCTTCGCTCCAGGACAACTTTGATTGGCCAGCAAACCGTTAGTCGAGTCGATCCAGGCTGTTTTAATATTGTCCGGCGGAATCAGACTCACCGGCTGGGTTGAAATCTGCCTCATTAATGAGGTCCAAACTTGCAAAGCACCGCTTGCCCCCGTCAACCCGGCTGACTTGTTATCGTCGCGGCCAATCCAGACCACAGCCAAATAATCGCCGGTATAACCGGCAAACCAGCTGTCTTTTGAATCGTTAGTGGTGCCGGTTTTGCCGATCAAACCATAATCTGCCGGAAAAGCCGAATACGCTGAGCGTCCGGTACCTTCACGCATCACTTCCTGCAACATGGTATTGACGATATACGTTACCGATGGATCAAGCACTTGCCTGACGGTAAACGGATAACTTTGCAAGCGCGTGCCGTCGGCGGCAACCACTGCCCTGATGCCTTTTATCGGCGTTGAAAAACCGTCACCAGCCAGGGTTTGATAGATTTGAGTGACTTCCATCGGCGTTAAACTCGCAGCGCCCAGCAGGAATGACGGAAACAAATCAATCGCCCGGGCGATGCCCATACTGCGCAATGTCTTAACGACTCTGGCTACCCCAATATCCATCCCTATGCGAACCGTAGCCAGGTTGTATGAGTGCGCCAATGCCGTATGAAAGCTCACGGTACCATGTTCCTTGTGATCATAGTTTTTAGGCCGCCAATCATTGCCACGCGATCCCTTAACCAAAATAGCCGTATCGCTGACCGGCGTAGTAATAGTGTACCTGTCCGGATATTCCAGTGCGGTCAAATAGATCACCGGCTTGATTAACGATCCTATCGGCCTGACCGCATCCAGGGCGCGATTAAAGCCCGCGCTGGCTACTTCGCGACCGCTCATCAGCGCGGCTATCTCGCCGCTGTCTCTATGGGTAACCACAGCAGCGGCTTCAAGGCCGTTAGCTTTAGGTCGTTTTTCAAGCTGATGTAGCTTTTTAGACAGAGTATCCTCTAACGCATCCTGAACGCGAGTATCCAGTGTGGTAAAAATCCTCAGCCCTTCGGAGGTTAAATCGTCCTCCTTGTATTCCTGTCTTAATTGCCGCTTGACCATATCGAGAAAGCCGGGATAACGATTGCTTGAGCGGTGGGTATTGGCGATCACATTGAGAGGTTTGGCTTTTGCTCTGATCGCCTGCTGTTTAGTAATATGGCCTTCCGCTTCCATTTCTGTCAGCACCAGATTGCGCCGCTGTATAGCGCGATCGGCATAACGCCTCGGATCGTACTCAGACGGGCCGCGAACCAAGGCAATCAACGAAGCTATATGTTCCAAAGGCAAGTCCTTTAAAGAACCGCCAAAATAGAATTCACTGGCTAAGCCAAAGCCATGAACCGCGCCTGCACCATCCTGTCCCAGATATATTTCATTTAAATACGCTTCCAGGATTTCATCTTTGCTGTAGCGATATTCCAAAATCAGCGCCATAAGCGCTTCTTTGACTTTCCGCGTCAAACTGCGCTCAGAAGTCAAATAAAAGTTTTTAACCAGTTGCTGGGTAATGGTACTGCCGCCTTGCACAGTGCGACCGGCAAGTACATTCATCCAGACCGCCCGGGCAATACCCTTAAATGAAATACCGATATGCTGATAAAAATCCCGGTCTTCCGAAGCCAGCAAGCCTTTAATAAGGGCATCAGGCGCCTCTTCCAGTTTAATTAAAATCCGGTCTTCTTTAATTCTGGGGTACAAGCTTCCGATTTGCACGGGATCCAGACGCACAATGGCGAGCTCTTGATGCTGCGCAACATCAATGATGTTAGCAATACCAGATGAACTAAAATTAACGCGTATCAAGTTGCCGGGTTGTTTTTGATCCCAGAAAGTAAACTCCCTGGTTTTTACACTGACCTGAGAGCCGCTTTTAAAATAGGTGCCTTCCGAAGACAAATGGACATCCAAGCGATAATGCAGCGCCTGCAATAGCGCCTCAAACTCTGCGCCAGTCAGCTTATAACCGGCATAAAGCTCTACCGGACTGGCATAAACCCGTGCCGGAATAGCCCAGCGCTTACCTTCAAATTGACTACGCACATTGTTATCCAGGTAACCCAGATAACCCGCCAAAACAAACGCAAATCCCGCAAAAAAAACCAGCACTGAATTTCTAATCCAATGAGAACCTGACTTCTTGGGGGCCTTTTTTCTCTTATCGTATCTACCCGAGCTACGTTTTTTGGTTTTTTCCGCCATAACCTCTGACAACATTATTGAATTAATATTCATTATTATACATAGGAGCTTGTCTGAATCAGACATCATCTGTCACTGTATAAATGAAATTCTACATTATCAGCACAATCTTGCCGGTGCTATGTCCGGCTTCTATCATTGCATGTGCCTTTGCCGCCTCTTTTAGCGGCAACTGCTTGCTGACATGCGCGTTTAAAAGTCCTTGATCGATCCATTGCGCGCATTGCTTTAATATTTTCACCTGCTGGTCTCTTGCCTCGGCCAAATCTCTGAGCATCGGTGTCAACATCAGTTCGAAGCCTATCAAGAGATTGCGCATTCGGGCTTCGGCCAGATTCAATTCGCCCGGATCGAGTAAGGTCACCAGACGGCCGAAGTGCGCTGTCGCCGGGATGCTTTGTTTAAATACCTCGGCACCCACGGTATCAAAAACCAGGTCGGCACCTTTGCCGCCGGTCAGTTTATTGGTCGCATCGACAAAATTATTTTGAACATAAATAATGGCTTCATCAGCGCCCAGCGCTTTGACAAATTCCGCTTTTTGCTCAGAACTCACCGTAGTAATCACTCGCGCCCCTTTTAATTTCGCCAACTGTATCGCGACATGCCCTACGCCGCCTGCCCCGGCATGGATCAATACCGTTTGCCCGGACTGCAATCCGCCGCGATCCAACAAAGCGCCCCAGGCGGTAATCAACACCAGCGGCAATGCGGCGGCCTCGCTAAATGAAAGGGTTTCCGGCATCAAACTCACCCAGCGTTGATCTATTACCGTAACGTCGGCGTAATTACCCTGTTCGCGGCCCAGTCCGCCATGACAAAACCAGACTTTATCGCCTATTTTAAATTGACTGACAGCACTACCTGTTTCGACAACCTCTCCGGCGCCGTCGCAACCTAATACCGCAGGCAGCGGATGATCGTAAAGCAGGCCATTACTCCTGATTTTAGTATCGACCGGATTGACGCCTGCCGCTTTAATCCGAATTTTTATCTGGGTTGCCGTGGAAATTTCCGGCTCGTCAATATCCGTTAATACCAAAACATCTGGCTTACCGATAGCTGTCATCATGATTGCTTTCATATTTTTAACCTTTTTTATATACATAAAAATCTACAGGCATATGCCTTAATGAGCGCTGAACCGCTAAAGTCGTTCACCACTCTACACATCAGCCAGCCATTGGCGACGATAATCCTGATAAGCGTAATGTTTCAATTTTTTTACTCGTAAAGAATTACTCAGATAAATATCCGGCAGGTTGTAACCGTTAAACCGGTTCGCCTTGATCAACGCGTAAGCGCCAACATTTTTAAAAACCACTTTATCCCCTACCTCCAGCGGCTCTTTAAAACAATATGGCCCGAATACATCGCCGGCCAAACAGGTACAGCCCGCCAAAATAGCCGTATATTGTCCCTCAGGATCATGTTCGTGCAGTTCAGGCTGCCGCTGGTATTCGAACACTTCGGGATTATGATTGACCGAGGTGTCCAGTATGACTACGGTGACACCATCACTGACAAAACTATCGAGCACCGTCGCCACTAGATGTCCGGCTCGGCCAACAATCGCCTTGCCCGGTTCAATATAAACCTCAATGGCATAATCATGTTTCAGCTTATTAACTAATTCGACAAACGGACGATGATTTTCAATTTGATCGAATAAATAGCCGCCGCCGATATTCAACCATTCAAGTTCAGCCAGCCCTATTCCCAACCGTTGCTCCAATTTGCCAATGGTTTTTATTAACGGAGTAAAATCGGTTGCAGAAAAAATGTTATGAATATGCAGGCCTTGAATTTGATCCAGACAAATCGACTGACTCAATTCATCAATAGCCGCACCCAATTTTGAATGCTGCCGACAAGGATCGAAACGCTGATCGTGCAGAAAAGACAGCTTCGGATTGACTCTTAAGCCGATTGAGGACTGTGTCCCGGCCGCTTCAGAATACCGCTGATATTGAGACAGGGAATTAAAGCTGATATGAGAGCACAAAGAACTAAGCTGATCGAGCTCTTCCTGCCTGATGCCGGGCGTGGTCAAATGAATGCTGCCCTGCCCAGCTAAAACCTCATCGGCCAGCCGCGCTTCAAATAAGGAACTGACCGAAAAACCATCAACCCAGGGTTTCGCCATGTCCATGACGGCGGAAAAAGGCAAGGCTTTAATCGAATATAAAACCTTGCAACCACACTGATTTCTCAGCCCGGCTAAAACCGCCAAGGTTCTGGCAACCTCTACCTCATCGACAACAAAAGCCGGTGTGGAATAAACACTGTCTTTCAATACCTGGAAATCCATCAGCTTAACAACCGCCGACCTTTACCGGCATAATCTGCTTTTTCTGTTATAACCCTATCCATAGTCACATCATGCTCCTCACTGACGACCTGCTTAACCAGCTGGGACTCAAAACAAACCCCGATTAATAAAGTATCGACCCTGACACCGCTTAATAAACGATCGTAATAGCCGCCGCCATTACCCAAGCGCCCGCCATTCCGATCAAAAGCTACGCCCGGCACGACCACGCAATCGAGCTGTTCAGCCGCGATAGCTTTGTCCGTCTCCTGCCATCGTTGTTTAGGCGGCTCTAAAATCCCCCACATGCCCGGCACCAATTCGCTACCCTGTTCCAGCCACCATAAACCCAATTTATTATGCCCGTGCCGATCTTTAGTGCAATAAGGAACGACTATGCGCTTAGCGGTTGTCAGTTCGCGCAATAATGCCGCCCGGGTTCTGACTTCCGAACGGCAGTGGCTATACCACATCACCGTTTCGGCCTGCCGGTAAACAGGATTCGCAATAACTCTATCGCAAATAACCCGGCTAAGCGCCTCTTTATCAACTTGCTCATTGCGCGCATCGTTGGCTTTACTACGTTGCCGGTTTTTCAGATTATTCATCTGCATATCCTCTTGTAATAATGTTATAACCTGAAAAACATAAAATCGGCTTGATAATACACAGATTCAACCCGAGCTCAAAACCCAAATAAGCAAGCATATTTTTATTCTGTGGCTTTTTCTTTTATACTTATCGAATAAAAACATAAAGGAAAGATCATGGAAAAACCGTTTATTTTACACATGTTAACCACCGCTAAAAATCTCAGTCCGTTTGATGTCAATATGGCATTGGATGCCGGCTGGGTTTCCGCATTACCCTATATCAACGTTGAACCCAGCGAAGTTCAAGGTTTAGTGCAGGATGCGATTTTCTCCCGCAGCCCCAAAAACTTGAAACGCACCGGGATATTCATTGGCGGGCGTGATACCAAACAGGCGATGGACATGTTAAAAACGGCGAAACGTTCAATGTTTCCTCCTTTTCAGGTGTCCGTCTTCGCTGACCCCAGCGGCGCATTTACCACCGCCGCAGGTATGGTTGCGACAGTTGAACGCGAATTAATGTCAAAATTCGACACCACTCTGGAAGGTAAAAATATTCTCGTTTTAGGCGGAACAGGGCCTGTAGGCCAAGTAGTGGCAGTCATTGCCGCTCAAGGTGGCGCGCATGTAAAACTCATCGGACGTCAACTGGAAAAAGCCCAAGCCATTGCCGACATGTGTAACAATGAATTCGGTGAAGGTAAAATCGCTATTGAAGCCGGTGCAGATGCCAATAAAGCCGAATACATCAAAACAGCCGATGTGGTCTTTGCTACCGGTGCTGCAGGCATCGAATTATTAAGCGCCGAACTTATCGCTTCAGCGCCGCAACTCAAAGTTGCGGCCGATGTCAATGCGGTACCGCCATCCGGTATTGCCGGTGTCGACGCTTTCCATAACGGCACCCCCATCGAGGGTTCAATCAGTGGCGCAGTCGGCTTGGGCGCCATGGCAATCGGTAATGTTAAATACCAAACACAAATCATGATGCTAAAAAAAATGATCAGTACCGATAAGCCTGTTTATCTGCATTTTGAACATGCGTTTGAAACTGCCAGAGAATATATTAAATCAAGCTCTTAAGTTTACATTTTCGGATTAACCTGCACAATAAATAAGGAAGCCTAATGGCGAAACGTAGCATTCTTCATATGTTTGACCCCATGCCGAATAACAGCCCATTCGACATCAACATGGCTCTGGATGCGGGCTTTGATGTCCTTATTCCCTATAATAATGTCAAGCTGGATAGCGTGCATGGACTGACTCAAGATGCGGTATTCTCGCGCAGTCCATCAGGTGTTAAGCGCACCGGAATTTTTATCGGCGGTCGCGACTTAGGCTTGGCCATGGACATGCTGAACACCAGTAAACAAGCCATGGTTCCGCCTTTTGAAGTCTCGGTTTTTGCCGATCCCAGCGGTGCTTTTACCACCGCTGCCGCATTAGTGACTTGCGCCGAAAAAGAGCTCAAAACAAAGCATAATAAAGAACTGAAAGAATGCTCAGTAGTGATTTTTGGCGGAACGGGTCCGGTAGGTATTGCTACCGGCATTATTGCCTCATTAGCCGGTGCCGATGTGACATTAACCGATCATTTATCAATTGATACGGCTGCGGATGTTACTAAAGCCTACAACCGCCGCTTTAACTGTACGCTTAAAGGCACCCTGGCTAAATCCGAAGCCGATAAAGTCAAGCTGGTAAAGGATGCCGACATTATCTTTTGCACCGCTAAAGCAGGTATTCAAGTTTTAAATGCGAATGTACTGAAAGAGGCGGCTCGGCTAAAAGTCGCTGCCGATGTTAATGCCGTCCCACCTTCCGGAATAGAGGGCATCAACAGCACTGATTCCGGCGCGCCACTGATCCATGCAATCAATGCACAAGGCGCGGTAGGTATTGGTGCGTTAGCCATTGGAAATGTTAAATTTCAACTGCAGCATGAATTGTTAAAAGCCATGTTGGACACCGAACATCCTTTATATATAGACTTTCGATATGCATTTAACAAAGCCAGAGAAATGCAATTTAATACTCACGTAAACTAGTATTTAGTCAATTTAGACATGATGGGTACCTGTCACTGTGGAGGCGGCTTTAGCCGCTCCCAAGCGCGTCCGGTCTTGCGAAAACTAACATGGTAAAATCCGTTTTAGATGCAGGCTGGGCGATGCTGAAAACACAACTTGAATATAAGTCGATAGCGACGCAAGGCGTATTTATAGAGGTCAACGAATCGTACCCTACCCAAGCCTGTTGGTGCTGCGGCTGTATAAGCGCCAGTAGTCCGAAAGGTAGGGCAGGACCAGAAATAAGGCAATGGACTTGTGCCGAGTGTGGCACCACGCATGATAGAGATATGAATGCGGCAAACAACATTCTCGCGCTTGGGCATAAGCGTCTAGCGGTAGGAATCCCCGTCCTTTAGGTCGGGGAGGATGTCAAAAAATGAAATTCGACAAGCCATCAATAAAAAAATTTGCGAAAAAAATCAATCCTTCAACAGCTGCAGGTATTTTTTTAAGCATTATTTTAATCCTGTTTATTATTATAATTGCTGCAAATGATCCGCTTTCTTTTATCAACTTCACCGGACTGGTGATTGTCATAGGCGGCACCACGGCGGCTATCTTTTTAAGCTACCCTTTAAGAGATATTAGACATGGATTAAAATCGGCAAAACTTATTTTCCTGTATGAAGACCTAAATCCCCAAAAAGAAGCTAATGAAATCGCCGCCGTTGCTCAAATGTGGTTTAACAGAGACACGCTTGCCATAGAAAATATCATCGACAGCATCAACAACCCCTATTTAAAAACCGGCTTCCAGCTTATCGTAGACAACACTCCGATAGAAGATATTTTGTCGTTACTTAAATGGCGTATTGCCCGCTTGAGAGCCAAAGAGAAGGCCGAAGCCAATATATTTTACAGTCTAGCGGCTTATTCTCCAGCATTTGGCATGCTAGGAACCTTGGTAGGCATGATAAATATGCTGCAAATCATTGAACTGAAGGATATAGCGGGCATAAGCTATAACATGGGCATTGCGCTGATCACCACCTTTTACGGCGTCATCATGGCCAATCTTATCTTTAATCCTATTGCCATAAAACTCGAACGGCGCACCGAACAGCGCATTATGATTATGAGCATGATCATGGAAGGCATTACGCTGATAGCAGACCGCCGCAGCCCATCATTTGTCCGGGAAACGCTTAAGTCATTCATCAAGCACTATGACGATGAATTAAAAGACTGAAGATGCGCGCAGGGACTGCCAACCCCAAGCCTGCATGACGTTAACGAACCGACTACATCCTGAAAAATGAGTAAACATCCATTTTCAAAATTACAGTCCTCGCTGTCCCTGGAGGATCTGCTTAACCAACCGGATACGCACAACCGGCAAAACTGGTTATTAACCTACCTGGATGTATTTGTACTGATCGTTATGCTGGTCATTACACTGATTACCTTAAGCGACTTAAACACCGAACAGCAACAAGCGGCGGCTAATAAACCGCACGTTGTTAAACCTAAAAAAACACCTGCGGTAATATGCCCTCCGGTTATTGTACCGACTATAGTCAACTGTCCGCCGCCCATTATCGCAGAAAACAATACCGTTCAAGCTATCGCAGCCATCGACAATAATCTCGAGACTGTACCCGAACTGACCGAAGACAACAGCAGTATTGCTATTCCTACCCCTACCACGCCGCAGATCGAAAGCGCCGATGACATCATTGCCCAGCCGGTTGACGCTCAATCGACAACCGCCAGTCCAGCCGACGAAAACAAATTACAGCAACAATTAACCAAATCCATTAATGAATTTGGTCTGAATAAATCAGTCAACATAAAAGTTACCGATAGCTATGCGCAACTTGAAATCCAGGACAACGTATTGTTTAAATCGTCAGAAGCCGATCTAACGGTTGCAGGAGAAGCCTTAATAAAGCGTCTTGTACCCTTATTAAAACAAGCAGTTGGCCTGATCCTGATTGAAGGACACACCGACAACATTCCCATTAAAACCGCAAAATTTCCTTCAAACTGGGAGCTGGGCTCTTCCAGAGCTACCAGTGTTTTGCACTTTCTGGTTTTACAACAGCTAGACAGCAACCGTTTACGAGCCATCACTTACGCAGACACCATGCCTATTGCCGACAATTCAACGCCGGAAGGCAGAGAGAAAAACCGGCGCGTCAATATTTTAATAAAATTTTCAGAACAATAAATCGAATGTTTCAATCCACATTTGACCTCATCTGCCAAATGACTTGTCTTACGACAATCCATCGACAGATAGAGGTCAGTGGATTGCCTCGCCGTAAACGACGAGGTTACCTAAAAGAATAACGATGCTAAAGCATCGTTGTCAACGTTGAACGAATCTTCCTGAAGGGAGAGGTTTCAAACCAACAAGGAAATTTGATGAAGCTCTTAAAGAATCGCCCCCCCCTATCCCCGATTATTTAACAAGTATGCACGAGTGCTGTATTATAAGTAACTTATATAACCTTAAAAAACACCTCCTCTTTGGCTTTTTTAAACCAAAAAGAAGGCGATTATCTTTATAACAAATAACCGGGGGAATGAATGACTGTTGATGTTGATAATTTTAAAAAAGCGATGCAACTATGGGCCAGCGGCGTCACCGTCGTTACGACACACTCTGAAAAATTTGGTACTCAGGGCATGACAGTGACCGCCTTTTCAAGCGTTTCAATCAATCCACCTCAAATATTGGTTTGCATAAACGAATCTGCTGACACCGGCAGCGGTATTAAAGAAAGCCAGTACTTTGCTGTCAACATCTTAAGTTCAACCCAGCAAGATGTTTCCAATCAATTTGCCGGAGGCAGCAGCCAACAACAACGCTTTGAAAACACATCATGGACAGCGGGTATGACCGGCACACCGATTCTCGATAACAGCCTCATGTCTTTGGAATGCAAAGTTATAAAAGAAGTTCATGCCGGTACTCACTGGATTATCATCGGCGAAGTACAAGACTGCGTTTGCCGTGAGGGAGAGCCGCTTTTATATTACCGGGGTAATTACCAGCAACTTATGCCCCGGCCATAGCCCAAATCAAAGATAAACAAATATCCCTTAAGGCACTATGCATCAAGGTAAATCTTACAAAAAAACACACCCCTTAAAGCTTTTTTAATGCCTGCATTATGACCCGAATAGAATTATCTTTGAACCTAGCTAAAATACTTTGCCCTGCTCATATCTTTAGTGCTATTATCTGCTCCGGTTAGAGTTTGAGCCGGCTTTATTTATGAAGCTGGGATTTGTAAGCCAACAAAAATTGGCGATTTTTTAAGTAAGAGTGTGATATGTCAGAACAAGTTGTAGGTACCGTTAAGTGGTTCAATGATGAAAAAGGTTTCGGATTTATTGAACAGGAAGGTGGCAAAGATGTTTTTGTTCACCACAGTGCAATTAACGGCGCAGGCCGCAAGACTTTAAGGGAAGGCCAAAAAGTTACTATGGAAGTCACTCAAGGTCAAAAAGGTCCACAAGCCGAGAATGTAACCCCAGCGTAACAAACTCACATACTTGGCCCAAAAGTCGATAGACTTTTGGGCCAAGTTCATAGTTAGCCATTTCTTTATGGACGTTGTCAGTACATCGAGCCATTCGCTTTACGCGAGCAGTTCACATATAAACTCCTCATTAATCAATACCATTAAAAATCGTCACTGTCGCGATATATAGCCGACTTTCTATTCCTCATGGATTAAACGGCTTAAGTAATTAACAGAAAAGCTCCCCACCCGAAAAAAGCCACACCTACCGCCTTACAAATAAGTTCCGATTCGAGGGGTAGGGTTTTCTCTGCTATAACCAACAAAGTGATCAAAGCCATTCCCAGCAGACTCATCACACCCACCACAAACATGATCAGCATTTGGGTCCAGCAACAGCCTAAACAGTTTACCCCATGCTCCACCCCCATCTTGAACGCACCTGCCGGACCATCCTGCCATTTATTTAATAAAAAACCCATCGGGGTTTTGCAGTGCGTCAAACAAGCATTTTTTATCGGCATAAACTGATAAAAACCGGCTAAAAACAAAATACCGACCGCTGATAGTGAATGTTGATTATCCATCATCGGAGATAGCCAGGCCAGGCCATGCATTTGCCATTGCAGCAGCGTTAAAACGATACTGAATACCAGCCATATTCCCAGATAGGCCAATATGAACAGATAAGTGAGTTTGCCGGGCGCTTTGTTTTGTTGCCGACAAACACGGGCAAATGCCAGAATCATCGGGATCGCAGAAGGCAGCATCATTGCCGCCATCATCACGGCCCACATATAATAAACCAAAGCAAAATCGATAAATCGCCACGCCAACAACTCTGACGGAGGCATCCATAGGCTCGACATTGCTTGAGATGCCATTTGCTGCTGCTGATAAAACAGATAAGCCCATGCAGAAAAAGTCAGCGCTAATACACCGCCTAAAATAGAAACCTGGGCTTTAAACCCAGCCATTACGCTTGGTAAACAAATGCGGAGAAATAACCGTTACGCTCGGAAAATTCCCAGTTTTTATCGTAATCCTGATACCGATAACTTTTTGATTTGGCGACAACCGCAGGATGACTGGCTACCACACACAAGGGCGGATTACTTATAGTGGCTTGTCCGCCGGTTATCCCCTGAATACTTTCAATCGCAGCCTGGGCTATGCCGGGAATAGTCACACACCGGCTATTGCCGCGTTCCTGATAATCAATTTTTACTTTTTTCACACCCAAGACTTTACCGACAAAGCTCATTAAAATTGACGGATGTCCGCCTTGCCGACCGCTAAAGATTTGCACAAGCGCATCGAATTGGTTGTCGTCGGCCCGTTCGTCCACATATAAAGACGCTTGCCAGTTGCCGTCTTTCATATCTCCCGGCGAATAACAGGCCATTGCCACATTCAAACCATCCAGTGTTTGCTCTTCTAAATGGCCTTGTTCGATATGCCATGCCACTAACAACTTGCAATCGCCTGTTGTTGGCGGCTGTAGCCATACACAAGGACAGGCGGTTTCACAGTTACAGGTTTCAAAATAACTGCCCTGCACTATCCAGTTTTTTGTTTCAGACATGTATCCTCTCCTAAAACGGTTCTTTAAACGGTCTCAAATCCAGCTCATGAGTCCATGCACTGGGGTGTTGTTTATGAATAGCCCAATAGGTTTCGGCAATAGCTTGCAGCTGTAATAAGCCATCCTTGCCTTTGGACTTAACGTAGCCGGGAAACTGAGTGCTTGCCCGCTCACCATCGATCACGCCATCAATGACAGCGTGAACCACATGCAAGCCTTGCGGCGAAAATTCTCTTGCCATGCCTTGCGCCAAGGCCCTTAAACCGGCTTTGGCAACAGCGAATGCGGTAAATGGCGGCTTTGCTCTTAGCGATGCGGTCGCTCCGGTAAAAATTAACGTTCCATGCTGTTGATCTTTCATAGCCTTAACGGCTTCCTTGCCAAAAAAGAAAGCACCCAAACAATTTTGCTGCCAAAGCAGAGTAAAGGTTTGTTCATCGGTTTCCAATAAAGGCGACGGGATATTGCTGTCGACATTGTAGACGGCAATATCGACGTTATAGCCATCAAGTTGCGCTATTTTGAATAAATGCGCCACATCACGCTCAACTGTTGCATCGGCAATAACATAAGTAACTGAGCCGCCTTTTTGGCGAATTGTTTCCGCTACCCGTTGAAGCTTGTTTTCACTTCGGCCGGCAATATAAACATGCAACCCTTTTACGGCAAAATATTTGGCCAGTGTAGCGCCCAAACCCTCCTCCGGGCCAACTCCAATGATAACGGCTGAACATTTTTTTTCCATGATTAATTCCCTGAAGTGAGTATCATTGAGGTTAAAAGCTAAAGCCTAAAAATCGTTACTACTCAGCAGCCCAAAATAGAACGCAGATGACGCTGATAATTATGATGCATAAGATTTTCCTAAGTATCCGAGCTCATCATATCCATCTGCGTCCCATGGTATTTGATGACGCTGAGCAGTTACTAAAAATCACTTAAAACCCCAATACAAGCTTTTTTACCTCTCGCTTTTTTTAAGCCTTTCTGCCAAATATCAGCGAGAAATTATTTGCCGGCATATTGATTTGCTCTTTTAATTCCAAACCATGATTTTCCGCCGCTTTTTTCAGATCGGCTATATCTTTCAAGCCCCATTCTGAAACACCGACAGAGCTCAGAGTTTGATGAAACTCTTTATTGGAATCCGTAGTAAACGTGCCTTCCATTTGAAACGGACCGTAAATCAGTAAAAAACCATCGTCATCCAATAAATTTGCGGCACATTGCATCATGCCGTCGGCAACTGAAATAGGCGCTACCTGGAAAATATTAATACAGAAAATGGCTGCGAATGAATGGGGTTCGCCCGCATTAAACCAAGTTTCAGGATGGGTTAAATCCAGGTGAACAGGATCGGCAATATTATCGTTACTATGATCAACGGACAGTTTCTTAATATTTTCAAAAACGGCTTCATCCCTATCAGAGGGATGAAAATGCAAATGTTCAAAATGCGGTGCAAAATAGTTAATATGCATACCGCTGCCGCTGGCGAGCTCCAGAACATTACTAGGATCTTTAGGCAATTTTTCTTTTAACACGCCAAGCAGCGGCTCGCGGTTACGGTTTCCGGCCCAGGCAACATATTCGCTTAATGGATGCGGATCTAAAGGTGGTTTAACTTGGCTCATTATTAACTCCTCGCTTATTGGTTTGGTTACATTTTAATATTAGCAATTATTACGCCAATTGCCACTAATAATATTTCCCTTAATTTTCAAAGAGTTGTTTTTTAATCCTTGATAATCAGGGAATTTTATCTTCAATTAAGGAAGTTAGGCTTCAAACAATAAGAAAACATCCCGTTGAGATGAAGCCAACGATTGGAAAGAGACATATATTCCCACGATGGCCTTGGGAAACACTAATGAATCAATAACGATAATGATCGGCTTTAAACGGACCTTCAACGGGCACATTAATATAGTTGGCTTGCTCGGCAGTGAGTACGGTCAAGTTCACACCCAGTTGTTTCAGATGCGATCTGGCCACTTTTTCGTCCAGCTTTTTA
>JAGXGY010000023.1 GCA_024636505.1 Methylobacter sp.
TGGCATCGATAACGTTGTGTCCCTTGCTCTGTGCGACCGGACTTTGTAATTTGGCTGCTGCCGCACTCGGGGCAGACGATTTCTTGATAGCATGTCATACGGCTAATAATACAACAAACTACAGATTTAACCCATTACCTGATTTATTACCTGCACCCGGCGAGCCGGGTTTTAAGGAGGCGCAATGAAATGATTAATATCCGGCTTGATAGCCATCAGCTTGGGTTCATCGCGCGGCGGGATTTTAATCCAGCGGCTAATGCTCAGATAACCGTTCGGGCTGATATGGCGCAGATATTCCTGTATAGCCTGTTCGGTATAAAGATAGTTTTCAGCCATTGAATAAAGACCCGCCGATGCGCCAAACGCATCCAGCAAGGAAATATTGATCAGCTCATAGGTTTTACGGGTTGTTGCAAGGTAGCCGCGCGCTTCATCGATATAAAGATTTATATTCGGTTGGGAATAAAGATGGCCGGTAAAATCGGCGTATTTTATCTGCATCAGCTTGATGATTTGGGGGTTCAGTTCAACGGCATCGATGCGCTTAATGGCATGATAATTGGCCTGCAAAATATCGCTGCCGGTGCCGGCCCCGAGAATCAGGATATCGGTTAATGGCTTGAGATGATAGGGCAGGGCGGACGTGGCTTGATCCAGATAGCCGAGCGTTTCAGGCTTGCCGTTATAGCGGGTGATTGCGCTGATATTGTCCGCGTCGGTAAACACGGCCAGCTGCTCCGCGGTTCTGTTGTGGCATTAAGGCTCAGACCGGGCGCATGACGTAGCGGGGTAGTCTACGCTGATTAAACCCAGCGGGCTGGAATATCGGTTATGATTTTTGTGCCCGGTACTTACAGCAATTGATTCAGGCTCTTATAGGGTGAAACCTTCAGCGTTGCCCAGCCGGTCGGTGTAAAAATAATCGTCAGCCCGATAATAACGGACGTGATGATCCGGTATTTTGACCGGTCAAAGCTATCAATCGACACCAGCAGGCTTGCGGCTATTCCCGATAACATCAATACGGTTAACAGCTGTTCGGGAAACACTGCGAACAGCAGCAAAATAACGCCTGCACTGCCCAAGCCCGCGCCCAACAAGTCGGCCGCATAGATCGAAGCTACCTAGTTCCGATAGCGGTAAAGAGATAAACCGACGACATTGGCCGCGAAAAAGAACGGCAAGGTCAGTATCAGGTAAATACCGAATAAAAACAGCAGTTGTTGGGGCGCCCACAGAATTTCTGCCGAATTAAACGGGACTTGCTGAGCCAGCAAAAAACAGGCGGGTGCAAAAAGGCTGAACAGCAGCATATTGGTCATGATCGCCGCCGGGAAATGTTGCGCTAAGCGGTCGCGGTTCAGCGCCAGCAACACGCCGCTAACGCCATAACCCAACAGCGCCAGGCTGATTATCATATAAGCGAAGTGATGCCACTGAATAATCGAAAACAGGCGCATCAATAAAATTTTATAGGCCAGCGACGATGCCGAGATAATGCCGACAGCGGCTAACAGCGATAAGCGTGGTTTCATCGTCATTTTCCTGTCAGTGCGTGCCGGTGAGCGGCACAAAACTGACCGGCAAAATCTGGCGAGAGGTGACTTTTCCGTCGCTATCTTTAGTCACCAAAACCAGATACTGCGTCATAAACCGGGCACCGACCGGAATGATCATGCGTCCGCCGGGTTTTAGCTGTTTAATCAGCGGCGGCGGTATATGACTGGCAACGGCGGTGACGATAATGGCGTCAAAAGGCGCGGCTTCTTCCCAGCCGTAATAACCGTCGCCGGTTCGGGTATGAACCGTATCATAACCGGTGCGTTTAAGATTTTCTGCGGCCTGTTTAGCCAGCGGTTCAATAGTTTCTAGGGTGTGGACATTATCGACCAGCTCGGCGAGTATGGCCGCCTGATACCCGGAACCGGTGCCGACTTCCAGAACCCGGTCGGTTTTTTTCAGCTTAAGCAGGTCGGTCATGATCGCGACGATATAAGGCTGGGAAATGGTCTGGCCGTGACCGATAGGGAGCGGCCTGTTTTGATAGGCATTGGGTCGTTCGGCGTCGCGGACAAATTCATGTCTCGGTACCTTGCGCAGGGCATTAAGAACCGGCTCGTCGAGCGCTTCCTAGTTCAGGTAATTGCGGGTCGACATTACATTGGCGTTGATGATGTCCACCATCTCAGCACGTTGCTGCCTATAGTCGTTTTTGGCGATCACATGGGTGGGAAACAATAGCAAAATAATGACGATAACCACCAGCCAAAAAATAAAATTTTTTACTCTTTTCATGTTCACAACCCCCTGGATTTATCGGGAAAGAATCGGCTGTTGAAATGGCAGTTTAAACCCATGAAAACGGGGGTGTCTGTAGGTCTTTTCTACAATTGTCAGCGGGTTGTAATAGGTTTACGGTTTAACGGCGAATGCGAATGTGCAGGGCGAATTTATGCGCTAGCGCATTGCCATTAAGTGAAGGATTTATCTAGTGTGGGCGTGATTTATTCGCGCTTTTTAATGCCTATAGCGCGAATAAATTCGCGCTATAGGTTTACCGATGAGGTGATCAATGAACCCAAGCAAACAGCCTGCTTTTATCCGTTTGATTTTTTTAGCTTGCAGCATTTTTTTTACCGCAGCCGCCATGGCTGCAGGAGCGCAAAACATGACCTTGAACCTCCAATCACCGGACTTTATTCATCAGGGGCAAATCCCCAAAACGTTGACTTGCGACGGCAATGACAGCTCGCCTGCCTTAAGTTGGTCTGGGCTGCCGCAGAACACCAAAAGCCTAGTGTTAATCGTTGACGATCCCGATGCGCCGGATCCTGCCAAACCCAAAATGACCTGGGTGCACTGGCTGCTTTACAACATTCCGCCGACTGTTACCGGATTACATCAAGCCGTTGCTGTTTCTGATTTACCTACAGGCACGCAACAAGGCAAAAACGATTGGAAACGAACCGGTTACGGTGGTCCTTGTCCGCCTATCGGCCGGCATCGTTACTTTCATAAGCTCTATGCACTGGATATTGAATTGCCTGATCTGCATCAGCCCAATAAGACTCGGCTGGAAAAAGCAATGGCGGGGCATATTATCGGCCAGGCAGAATTAATAGGAACTTATCAGCGACAGTAATGCGGAGCCCGTCTATAGAGACTGCTGATTTCAGCGGATATTGTTTTTTACCGTTGCGTTCTGCGTCTGTTTTCTTTTAGGGCTTTGTTGCCATAGCTTTTGAAAGGTTGCGGGCTATTGCCTCAATCAGGCCGTGAATATCTTCGGCAGACAGATGCACGGTTAAGGTGAAACGGATGCCCGATTTACGCTGCGATACTGCCGGGTAAACAGCATGGTTAGTGTAAAAACCATCATTAAGCAGGTATTTGGCCATTTCACCGGCAACCTCGGGATGTCCCAATTTGACATAAAAAATTGGCGACTTCGAACTGTTTGTGACGGGTATCTGGTAGGATCTGAGCAGATGATTGCAAAAAGCAATGCGATCTTGCAGTTCTCGTTGCAGGCGATTAATTTCGGGCGACAGGTGGATACGCGCCGAGGCAATAGCCGCACCCAGCATGGGGGGCTGTATAGGGCCTGAAAAAATCATCGGCCCGCCGCAGTTTTTAACCTGTCGATGCATCTTTTCATTGGGGAAAATAAGCGCCCCGCCTCCCGCCGCGTAAGCTTTGCACAGAGAAGTCGCCACCACCATCCGTTCTTGAATCGGCAGGCAATCCAGAACATAACCGCAGCCATGGTTGCCTGTCCAACTCATGCCGTGAGCGTCATCAAAATACAGATGCAGCTGTTCGTAACGGTTTACCAGTTTGCCTAATTCTTTAACCGGGGCCAGATCGCCAAACATGCTGTAAACGCCATCGGTCAGATACCAGATATGGCGATACTGCTTGCTCAGGGCGTTGATCCGTTCCTCAAGCAATTCCAGGTTACCGTGAACCAGCGTTTCGACCGGAACGCCTTCAGTCTGCACCAGTTTGGCCGCTGTTTGGAGGCTGTTGTGAGCCATCTGGTCGATGAGTATTGCATCCCCTTTTTTAATGAGCACCGGCAAGGCGGCGATATGCCCTAATGTCGTGGTTGGGGTCGCCAGTACATGAGCGTCGAATAATTCGTCAAGCAGCTGTTCCAGTTCAGTATAAGGCGTTGCCGACATATAGGCTCTCGATATGGCGAATTGGGTGCCGTATCGAGTCGCGGCATCAATCGTTGCTTGCTTGAGTCGGGGATCCAGTTCCAATCCCAGGTAACTGCACAAGGAAAAGTTCAGCACATGCCTGCCGTTTAAACAGATAGTGCGTCCGTTGAAAGCCTCATCTTCTGTGGTACGTTGCACCAATTTATGCCTTAAGCCCATATCGACTATGCTGTCAATAGAGCTTGTCCAGTCTGATTGAGGATTCATAAATACTTCTGATTGAATGGTCATTTTCTCATTTAGATAACAGTAGAGATGAGGGATACAAAACCGAATGATATTGGAGCAATATAGCTTTCCTAGCTTAACCATAGCTTAATGCTTACAGCTGAGAAGGGGTGCCTGGAAGAGCAGAGGCAAAATGTGCAAATCGCCATCAGCGGTTTTAAGGTAGCTAACAGTCCGACGATTGGGAAAGATTTTGGACGTCTTTTTGTTTTTTCCGGGGATAGCTTGATAGCCATAATTCAGTATACTGGGTCGCAACAATATAATGAATCAGCAGGAGTATTTATGAATCGTACCATTTTATTTACGGTATTACTGGCCTTGAGTGCTTTTGCACTGACGGGTTGCGAACAGCAGAAAAAAACGGCAAAAACAACTCAAGCCGCAGTAAAAAAATATGTCAGGGCGACTGTTTTAGAGGGCGTAGTCAGTAATGACAGCGGTGTGATTAACACCGGCACAGTGGAAGTCATCGATGAAAACGGTCGTTTAATTAACCAAGTGACTGTGGACAAGGGTCATTACCGTATCGAAGTTCCAGCCAATACGGTTTTACCGATATTGTTGAGGTTTTCATCGGAGTTGGGCACGGAGACCTTGGTCACTGCAGTGATTCATGACACCATTACCCAGTATGAGATTAACCCGTTAACGACGGCGATTGCCAAAGCGGCAAAAGCGATGGGGGGATATACGCATGCCAATATGATTCGTGCAGCGGATAGTTCCGTACATGCTCCCGATGCCAACAAAACCACAACGGGCTGGCGCGGTGATCCGAGCATGCAATATGGCGGTTGGCACTGATGGAATGCATAATTGTAATCCTTTTAGCATAATAGCCGCCTCCCGGCTTAAACCGGGACCGTTGAAACCAATGCGGTAGCGATAACTCTGCTAGCGCCGGTGAATCGCTATCCCATTGGTCTGGGGTCTGGATTGGCCTAATAGCTAAGTATCTGTTTTAAAATTAACAATTATTAGGTTAAATCGGTTTTTGAGTGTTTTTTTTAGGGAAAATAAAACTTGACCGGCTGATTAAAGTTATATATGGTTATTCATATATTCACAACTAAAACACCTTAATGATTACACCGGCTCAATTTTTTAAATGTTTGTCCGACGATACGCGTTTGCGCTGTGTCACGTTGCTACAAAAAGAAGGCAAGCTTTGCGTCTGCGAATTAACTGCGGCGCTGGATCTGTCTCAGCCTAAAATTTCCCGGCATCTGGCGCAATTGCGTCAATACGGATTATTGCAGGACAGCCGTGAGGGACAGTGGGTGTATTACCAGATTAGCCCGAAACTGCCTGACTGGGCATTTCCGATTCTGGCAAATGCGTTAATGGCCGTCGATAACAGCGCCCAGTTTACTAAGGATCTGGAGCGCTTGCATCACATGGCATGCAGACCTGAAACAGCAATGTATTGCTGATTTTTTTATTTATAACATACGCTTATCCGTATATCAATTTAAAGGTATTTAAGATGAAAAGATTCCACATCCACCTGGCGGTAGAAAATCTCGAACAGAGCATTCAGTTTTACAGCACCTTGTTCGCTACAGAGCCTACGGTGCGGCATGAAGATTATGCAAAATGGATGCTCGACGATCCGCGCATCAATTTTGCCATTTCCGATCGCGGCAGTAAATTCGGACTCGACCACCTCGGCATCCAGGCCGAAGACGAGCAGGAACTGCAGGGCATCAAACTGCGCCTGGACGCCACGCAACAGCCTGTCGAAACTCAGGAGCAGGCGGCTTGCTGCTATATGCGTTCCGACAAATACTGGGTCACCGACCCGCAAGGCATTGCCTGGGAGTCGTTTCATTCGCTGTCCGAGGTTCCCACGTTTAACGATCAAAACGCCCCGTCGGACGGCGAAAATCCGTTTGCCTGCTGTCCTGCCGAGGAGACAACAACGGCTTGCTGCCCTACAGCCGAGAAAACAACTTCATCGTGCTGCGGCGACCAGTAAAAGAAGAACCGGATATTGATTACCAGACAGCCTGGTGATTGACTGATCGGTGCGGCTGTCAGGCAAAACCTCTGCACACCAAAAGATCAATCCGATTTTAAAAAACCATCAATGACCAAGGAATCCATGATGTTAACTGTATTTGTGATTTGTACCGGTAACTCCTGCCGCAGCGTAATGGGAGAGGCCTTATTCAACCATCTCGGCCAAGGCCGTATCCAAGCCTTTTCGGCCGGCAGTCATCCGATCGGACGGATCAACCAAGGCGCATTGGCCACCTTAAAACGCCACGGTTTACCGACGGAGGGTTATCAAAGCCAGTCCTGGGAGGAATTTGAAGGCCAGCCGATGGATATTGCCATTACTGTCTGCGATAACGCCGCCGGTGAAACTTGCCCGGTTTATTTGACCAAGGCGGTTCGGGCGCATTGGGGGGTATCGGATCCTGGGCATGTGGAAGGCAGCGAGGAACAAAAAATTGCCGCGTTTGAACAGACTTTCCGTATCCTGACTTTGCGTATTAACAAAATGCTGGCATTGCCATTGGAAACGATGCCGCCCGAACAATTAAGCGCCGAACTTAACGCCATCGGCCAATTGACGGCTTAAGCCGGGAGGACAGCATGACTGAAACAAAAGGTGATATGGGTTACTTTGAGCGTTATCTGACGCTGTGGGTGGGTCTGTGTATCGTCATCGGCATTCTGCTTGGCGCTTATGCGCCGCAATTTGCCAAGACGCTCGACGGTATGAGCATCGATGTCAACGGCGCGCCGGTGGTATCGATCCCGATTGCCGTTTGCCTGTTCTTCATGATGTACCCGATTATGGTGAAGATTGATTTTGCCGAAGTGGTCAAGGCCGGTAAAAGCATCAAGCCGGTGACGCTGACGCTGGCCGTCAACTGGGCGATCAAACCTTTCACCATGTACGGCATCGCTTATGTTTTTTTAGGCGTGCTGTTTCGGCAATTGATAGGCATCGATGCGGTCGACCTGGTCAAGATGCCGTTCGGTCTGGACCTGCCGCTTGGCAGCGGCTATGGCGCCGGCACGGTAGTGATGCACGAAGGCATTAAAATGCTGGAAGTGCCGTTATGGCGCAGCTATCTGGCCGGTTGTATTTTGTTGGGCGTAGCGCCTTGTACCGCGATGGTGCTGGTCTGGGGTTATTTGGCCAAGGGCAATGCCGGCCATACTCTGGTGATGGTCGCGATCAATTCGCTGGCGATGCTGTTTTTGTACGGCTTGATCGGCGGCTTTTTGCTTGGCGTCGGCCAATTGCCGGTGCCCTGGGAAGCCTTGTTATTGTCCATTGGCATCTATGTTGCGTTGCCGTTATTAGCCGGTTTCTATTCCAGGAAATGGATTGTCGCCCATAAAGGTCTGCTGTGGTTCGAGCAGAAGTTTTTGCATCTGCTGACCCCGATTACGATTATCGCGTTATTGCTGACCTTGGTATTGCTGTTTTCCTTCAAGGGCGAGGTAATCACCGCCAACCCGTTGACCATTGTATGGATTGCGATACCGCTGGCGATACAGACTGTATTGATTTTTACGATTACCTATATGGCCGCCAAATTCTGGGGTTTTTCCTATGAAAACGCCGCGCCGTCGGCATTGATCGGCGCGTCCAATCATTTTGAAGTCGCCATTGCCACTGCCGTGATGTTGTTCGGATTGTCGTCTGGCGCGGCGTTAGCCACCGTCGTTGGCGTATTGATCGAAGTGCCGCTGATGCTGGCCTTGGTGGGATTTTGCCGGCGCACTAAAAACTGGTTTTAGGTCGAGGCAGCGCTTGCTCTAAAATACACAACTTAAATAAGGCCTTCGTCTTTCATGGCTTTTTGTACGGCGGGACGCGCAGCAATTTTAGCGACATAATTCACCAGTACCGGCCAGCGCGAAATGTCCAAATTAACATAGGCCGCCCAGTTCAGCATGACAAATAAGTAGGCATCGGCGACTGTAAAATGATCATCGAGTAAAAAAGTTTGCATCGAAAGCTGTCTTGCCGCACTTTCCAGACGCAGATTCAGTATATCAAATGCTATTTTCTTAGCGGCTTTAGGTGTGTCGGCATTAAACAACGGCGCAAATCCTCTTTTATGGATCTCGGTTGAAATAAAATTCAGCCATTGCTGCAACTGATAGCGTTCAAAAGTACCCGCTAATGGGATTAAGTTTTTAGCGGGTACTTGGTCGGCAAGATATTGAACGATGGCGGGTCCTTCGGTGAGTTGATTGCCGTCGTCAAGTATCAGAACCGGCACATAACCGTCAGGATTTATCTGTACAAAATCCTCTCCGGTTTCGGTAAGCTTGCTTTGCAAATCAACTTTAATTAGCTCAATAGGCAATTCTGCTTCACAGGCTACGATATGGGGCGATAACGAAGAGGCACCTTTGCCGTAATAAAGTTTCATGGTTTTTTCCTCCGAATTGTATGAATAAATAAAGACCGATCAGCCTTTGGTCGGTTCAGTTTACAGCACTAATAGTGCATAGCTATCGACACAACTTAGAAAGGCTAGGCGGGATGGAACCTGGTTTCCATACGGAACCCATAATTATCTATTGTCAGATGCGTGGGACTGGTCACACCGGGTATCGGAACAATGAAGGTAAGGTGTTCAAACAGCCCGGTCCCTTGATTTTCGCAGTTTGTTAATAACATTAACTTAGGTTTGCTTTTAAGGACAATTTGATCACGATATACGCTGTTTGTCGAGAATGAGCAGTGCGATGCCGCTGAGAATGGCAGTGCCGACAAGTAAACCGTTATTGGACAACAATAAACTCAACAGTAAGACGTTAAATTTCATGGCAACAATCCCGGTAAAACAAAAAATAAAAGATAATCGGCTTATTCGGCGGTGCGGTAATAACTGTAAGCCATGGCAACGGCCGCAAGCATCATTAACTGCCAGATGTAGCTATCGAAATAAGCCACGCAAACCGTTATAAGACCCAGAAACAGTCCTACGAAAATACAGCGCCAATCTTTTTTTATGCCATCCAGATAAGTCGTTAACGCCAGTATTAACAGTACGATCAAACCGGCTTCTTCGTGGAAGATTCTTCCCGAACTGTGGTAAGAGTAAATAATGATGGCCGCGCACAAGCCGCCTGACCAATGCAGCAGCCGCTCGATAAGCGTCTTAAGATTATCGCCATGCTGCTTGAATCGATAATAGTCGGGAGCGATAGCGATAACGGTAAACAAGAACATCATCACAAACCAATAATCGTGGCTGGTATGCCGATAGCTATAGCCGATGTAGGCGCCGAGCACCGACAAAAATAAACGTAGCGTAAAAAGATGATGGCTTGACAGCAGGTTTTGTTTATTCATGGATGATTTTTCAAGAGGATGGATAACGAAAGGCGGTTACCGACGCCCAAACTGGAGCCTGGGAATCAGCGAAAAAAATTGACGGAATAGATAGACTCTCGGCAGGTAGACGAGGCTTAACATCAGCAATGCCAGCAACGCCGGTTGCCGGCGAATATCGGTCTGCACAATTTTTTCAGTCGCCAGTTTCGGGTTTTTTAATGCCCGACTCAGGTTTTTTAAGTCGGTTAAGCGGGCGTAAGCCAAGCCGGATTCCGCGCCCAGTTTTTCTAAATAGGTTTCCTGTAAAGCGCTTAAATGCTCGTTGCCGGTGGCGGCTTCGCTGCCGAACGGGGCGTTGCGCGCGTTGTAGCCTTTCATTTGCGACGGGTCTAAATTGGATTGTCCGAATGAAGAACGGTGCGGCACATCGTCATGGCTATAAAACCCGGTTTGCTTGCCTTGACTGTCGAACTTGGGGATAGGCACGGCCTGTAAGCCGCCGACGCCGATAATCATGCCTTTTGCCTGTCCCTTTATCGTGGAAAAATCGGTCTGGTAATTGGGATTCACCGGCGGGGCTTCCTGGCCGTCGGTAATGAAGATCACCGAACTGTCGCTTTTTTTCAGCATGTCCAGCGTGCTCAGCAAGCCTTTGGCAATATTGCTGTCTGCGGCCCAGGCCATGCGCCAGTCGATTTTGCTGATCGCTGTGTCTATTTCCGTGTACGCCGAACAAACTTCCAGTGGCTCGAATAACAAGGTTGAGCGCCTTTCGGTGAACAGGCCGAGGCCGACTTTGGACTCGCAAGGCAGGTCTCGTAACAGTTCGCGCAGGGTTTGCTTGACAAAATGCAGGCGGCTGACGGCCTGCTTGTCTTGTTGGTAGTCGGTCGCATTCATGCTGCGAGTAATGTCGATAATGAAGGTGTAGTTGTAAGTTGGTGATTTTTGTTGCTTGCTGGGATACAGAAACAGCACCAGCATGGCGATAAGCGCCGCCAGCAAGCACCCGATTCGATAATCTTTTAATAGTTTGCTCATTGCTTTCCTCGTTCCCATGCAATTTCTAGTCGCGACGTAGGCGTCGCTCCCACGTGGGAGCGACGCCTACGTCGCGATTAATATCGAGTTATATATTGACTGTGATTGGCGGCGCAGTTAAGGCAAACTACGCGGAAAACCCGGCACTGTCGTCCACAACTGCGATTTTTGGTTCTTAGGTTCGTCGTCCGGCATGTCGACCCTGTCCATTTCCGGTAACAAGCGCATGGCGACTTCAAGGTTATATTTGGCATCCCAATTGCCGCTGTCCAATGCCAAGGCTTGCCGGTAGGCCTGTTTTGCCAATCCGGCCAAAGGCATGGCTTCATTGATATTTATGGCTTTTGCCTGCTGCACGGCTTGTTCCAGATACAAGTTGCCGAGGTTGTAGCGGGCTTTGGCCTGGAAGTTCCGGTCGCCTTTATCCATAATCAGGCTCAGGGTCGATAAGGCCTCGTCGTAGTGGTGTTTTTCCTTGAAATAAAAAGCCCGCGCCAGTCGTAATTCCGGTTCGCCACTAATCACTTTATTAACGGCCACATCCTTGCCCGAAATCAATTGCCGGATTAAATTATTGTCGTGATGAATGCCGTACAACGCGCCAGCGCTGTAAACGAAAGCCGCCAAGCTGAGCGCCAACGCGGCCCACAGCGTAAAATGCCTGATTGTTCTTATCATCGTTTGACCTCGCAAAATTTAACGCCGAATAGAACCAGCAGCAGGAAGGCCGCTACGCTGTAGCAGGCTGCCGACAAATCCTCTTTGGGGATGCGTTCGACATAGTGCATGGGCAGGTTTTCCAGCTGGTTGATGTCGGCAATCGCCTGTTTTAACGCATCCGGGCTTTCGGCTTCATAAGCCTGATAGGGACTGCCCAGCCCCAGAAAAAACTTGTGTAGATACAGTTCAGGCATGGCCCCAGCGTTGTCGTCGCGGCTGTCTTCAGGCTGATCGAAAATGCCGGGACTGCCTGCGGTGCGCAGAAAAATCCAGTACAGACGGATTTGTTGTTGTTTAAACCAAAGCCGCAGTTTTTGTTCGCTGTCGTGATCGATTGCCGCCGCGCCGTCCGAAACCAGCAGTACGATACGCGAGCCGGTGACAGGTTGTTGTTCAAAAAACGAGATGGCCATCCCTAAGCCTTTGCTGACATGGGTAAAGCCCAGTGCCGGTGTCGCGGTCGCCGCAATCGCAGCAGTCACCGCGTTTTTATTTTCGGTCAGCGGCATCACGAATAGCGGCGAAGTGCTGAATTCCGCGAACCCGATCAAATCGTTTTGCCGCTGTTTGACAAAATCGGTTAATAAGCGCCGCGCCGCTGTGGACTTGGATTCATCGGAGCCGTTCGGCGCGTGCCCGGCAAAGGTGTTATCCATGCTGCTGCTGCGATCGAGCAGTAACACGATATGCGCGCCGTGGCCGATCCGCTTCCGGCTTTGTTCGGTGCGATGCAGACCCGCGATGCCCAGCACTAATCCGGCAATGGCCGCGACGGCGCATAGCCGCAAACAGCAGACGACAAAAGCCGACAGCGCGTCGCCGGGTATCAATGCCGTCCACGAGGCGGGGCTGGTACGCATACCGCTATTGAACAGCGGCAACAGGGCTAGCAGCAGGCCGGTCAAAGCCCACGGAGTATTAACCGCCCAATTCATCGGCTACCCCGTTCGATTTTGCGGCATTGCTCGCAGAGGTCTTTTAGCTGTTGCAAATCCTGCGCGACAACAATCATGCCGTCGGAAAAAAAGTAACGATTGGAGTAGGTGAAGAACCAAAGCAATTGGGCGTTTATTTGCAGATATTCCGGGTTGCGTCGGTAAAATTCGCCCAGCCGATTAAGGAACAGCGGCTGACCATTCAGGCTGTTCAGGCGTGATGGACAATGTTATAGGCGGTGGCGTAGCCTCTGACGCCTAATTCAGCGCCCGAGCTGCCGACAATGACTTTGTCCTTAGCCACAAAAGGTGCGACGGTCAGCGTAGAACCCATCGCAATGTCGGAGTTTTCCATTTTCCACAACAACTCGCCGGTCTTCGCGTTTAACGCCACGATATGGCCGTCCAGTTGATTCTGGAAAATAGTCGCAGGATAACCCTCACCGGCAGGCGCATAAGCTAAGCCCCGATTGACCTCGTCGCAACAAGCTACGGCGCGGGCAGCCGGATTTTGTTTGGGTTTGTGTTCCCATAAAATCTTGCCCGGCTCATCCAGATCAATAGCAAAAATATTGTTAGGGTAGGGTGTATGCACGTACATAATTCCGTCAATAACCAGCGGTCCGCCTTCATGTCCGTTCAGTACGCCCGTAGAAAACGACCAGACCGGCTGTAGATGCTGAACGTTGTGGGTGTTAATCTGGGTCATTTCGCTAAAGTGGCTGGCATCGTAGTCTTTAGTCTGCATGGCCCAGTTAGTGTCCTCTTTCGACAGTCTGTCCAGGGCTTTGTTGGCCTGTGCCGGTATCGAAACCGATAATAAGGCACCGCTACAAACAGCTGACGCGACAGCGGTGCGGGTGAATTTGGAAATCCGCATGGTTCCTCCAGGGGTTATAATTGTTATGCTTATGAGGCTATAAAGTCAGCCCGTGCGTATCAATAAAGGTGAAGTAAGTAACCCGCTTTCTTGATCAAAACGTTTGCAATGCTTCATTGAGCGGCAGGGCTGAACAGGTGCTCATGGTACGGGAGCGCTTACTGACAGTGTTACGGAATAAGCCAGGAAATCGGCGGGAAAAATCCCGGAATAAACCAAGAAAACTTCCTGTGCCGTTGGGCGGGATAAAACGGGGAAAGCTCCTATCGATTTGCCGTTTATAAACAGGCATGATGACTGTTTTGACGCGTTAAGGAGTAAAGTAGTGGCGGGTAAAATTAGTGTGTTATTGGTCGATGATCATGCCGTGGTTCGGACGGGTTATAAAGCCTATCTTTCCTTATCCGATAAAATCGGACAGATTTATGAGGCGGATCGGGGCGAGGCCGCGTGTCAAATGTACAATCAACATCAACCCGATATTGTGGTGACGGATTTGTCGATGCCGGGTATAGGCGGTTTTGAGAGCATCAGACGGCTGCTCAACCGCGATCCGCACTGTAAAATCCTGGTATTCAGCATTCATAATGAACTGGTCTATGTGACGCGGGCGCTTGCGGCCGGAGCCAAGGGCTATATCACTAAAAGCAGCGTGCCTGAAACGCTGATTACTGCAGTGCATAAAATCGCCCAAGGCGGGACTTATGTCGATCCTGAAATTGCCCAGAAACTGGCCGTTTCTATAGCCGGCGGGCAGGATGAGTCGGAAAAATTAAAACTGCTTTCGCCCAGGGAGTTCGATGTGTTCTGTTTGTTGGCGAATGGCTACATGGCCCGAAAAGCTGCGGAAAAACTGTGTTTGAGTTATAAAACGGTATGCAACCACGGTACCGTGATCAAGGAAAAAATAGGCGCCAAAACGCTGGCTGAGTTGACCTTGCTGGCGAGCCAGCAAGGTCTTATTGAAGCGCATGAAAATTATAGTTAAGTGCGTCGTTCGCTATAAAAACATTTCTCTGGAGGGAGCTTTTTATTTTTCCAGCTGTTGTTTTAGTCCTGCCAAACCGTTCTTAAAAAATGTATTCATCGCTTTAACCGCCGCTTCGTCATTCAATTTTTCGGGCGGCGTATTGCCGGTATCGCCGCGATAGAAACGGCTTTTTAGGGTAATCATGCTGGTGCCGCTATCATTCCCCGCTGTTACCTGAAGGTTGGTGGTGTACGAGCTGGCCGGAAATGCCGTTACATTTTCGGTTTTAAGCCGGTAATTGTATTCATGATCTTGGTCGCTGTAATAATCCAGGCTTTCCACTAGTTGCCCGTCATTTTGCAGGGTAAGGGTTCTAATACCGTCAGAAGCGTTTTTTCCATCACCTGAACTGGCTTTGACATCGGGATGCCAGCTTGCAATGGCATCGAATTGCTTGACTGCATTCCAGACTGCGTCGACAGGGGCATTAATGATGACGCTTTCTTTGGCTTTTTGTGGAGTTGGTCCGTGAGCAAGAGAGGTAACGGGGAACAATAGGAAACTCAATAATAGTAAGGGTAAACGGTTCATGTCAGTAATGTCATTAATTAAAATGGTTCATTATTCATAAAACCGGGTTAAAGGTATTGAGTAACTTTTCTGATAATGGTCGGGAATCTTTCCTTATATTTTAAAAGGTGTTCGGTTTTTTATTGGGCTTTGGACGAAAAACTAATCGCCTTGCAATGCTGTTTTTTAATATTTAGAAAATTGATCAAATTTATAGTTGACAGAAGTCCGGATAAAAAGCATAATAAGCGTCTCAGTACGGCGCCTGTAGCTCAGCTGGATAGAGTACTCGGCTACGAACCGAGCGGTCGGGAGTTCGAATCTCTCCAGGCGCACCACACTGAAAAAGTTTATTCCCCTGTAGCTCAGTCGGTAGAGCGGATGACTGTTAATCATTAGGTCGGCGGTTCGAGCCCGTCCGGGGGAGCCAAGTAAATCAAAGCCTTACATGCAAATGTAGGGCTTTTTTTATGCCTGAAATTCCCCCACGTTGCACTCACGTTGCAATTGAAAATAAAAAGCCATAAAACACACGCAACACTTGCCAGTATTTCAGGCAAAAAAAAGGCCGGAATAATCCAGCCCTTAAATTGATTTCTTAATCCATCATTCAATGGTTTGTTCTTCGGCTCTGGTAAAAGTGACCGTTTTAATGCCCTGCCGGTTAAGCTCCGCTATTTCTGCGGCTTGCTCCGGTGTGCCGTCATGTCGGAAGAACTGCATCGGTTTTGCCAGCTTTGGGGCGGCCAGGGCTTCAAGCTGTACCAGTCGGGCTTTAAGGTTAGCCATTACTCAACCACTCTAAAAAGTCGAAGCTTCCCGCCCTGCTGCTCGATCATGGCGATTTCTTCGGCTTGTTCGTCTGTGCCGTCCAATACAAAATGCCGGACAGGTAAAAACTTTTTAATCTTTCGCGCCATTGCTTCAAGTGCAGCCAGTCTGTTCTTTAAGCTCATAATTTATCACTCCATACCACACCATCTGCGCCAACCAACCAAACGCCAAGCGTATCGCCTAGTGTTTGAAATATATAAACCTCTCGCCTGTCCAGGTGCGCCTCGGTCATTAGCTCCCATTGCTCCGGCGTTGGTTCGCCATTGACCTCGATAGTGAACCACGGCTTTTCAGGGTTCGCTATGATTTCCAATGCCATTAACCGGCTTTTTAAGCTGCTCATTTTCTGCCCAACTCTAATTCTTCGATTCTTCGAGTCAGTTCATCAATTTCTATAATCTTGGACTGTGCCGCCAATGCCGTTATTAACTGGCTACCAATATCAGGCGGTATCTGTCCGGCCATTGTTGCCCGGATAATTTCGCCGCCCTGTTCAGCCAATGAACCATTAACAGGCAGGCATATCGGCTGTGCTTGGGGTTTGAGCGTTGGGCATACCCTATCAAGCAAACACTTTGCCGCTGCCACATCGCCAGCTTTGGCCTGTTCAATCATACTTAAGATTATTTCCGGCATCGCTTCGGCAATGGATTTTCTTAAAAGGGTAGCCGGTGTTTTATCCTTTGGCCGTCCTTTTGGATTGCCTGATACTCCCGGTTTAAATTTTGGTCTGGTCATGTTGTTTAATTCCTGTTGTTATCAGCTTAATTAATGTTTTTGGTGAAATTGCCCTTACCCCGCACCTACAAAACCTACAAAAGGGTTATATTTAAGTACCCCCTGAAATGAAAGGGGGTTTTGTAGGTTCTGTAGGCTTGGGGTAGGCGTGTTTTAGAGAAAAAAAGGGTTAATTGAATATTCCGGTAAAGGTGGCCGCCCGGTAGGTGGTTTTGGTTTTCTCTGCATCATCAGCCAGCTTTCTTCTATCAGAACATTACAGGCCGCTTCCACCTCCTGTTTTTCATTCAAGCCGTGCCAGCCCTTTTGCTGCACAATCCTGCTGTTAAACGGGTTAGGTAAAGCCCCTGCTTTTATCTTATCCGCCAGTCTTACCGCCGCTTCATGCTCTGGACTCTCAGCCATTGCATAAATACGCCTAGCGTGTGATTCCAGATAAACACACCACTCAACCGCCAGCATTGCCGCCTGTGCGGTGACATTACCCTGCGCCTTGCCGTCTGCAATGTCGATACAGTGGAATATCAAGGCCAATGAAGGCATCAATGAACGGAACTTCCCGAAGTGTTCAACCATCAAGGGGTTAGTTTCCTGTTGAATCTTGACGGTTTGCAAGTCCGTCAGCCATTCATTAAAAACCGCCTGTCCAGCATCATCAAAACGAAAGTAGGGCCGGTCGTCATATTCAGATTGAACCGCACCGCATCCGATAAAATCCAGTTCAGCCAATGCCTTCATAATATCGAAAGCTCGCCGCTTCTCTGCCTTATTCGGTATTGTGTCAATCAATCGCCAGCGTTCCGGCTCATCAGGCCACACGGCAAGCTGTAAGCGTTGCATCAGGCCGTCATTACTTCCATTCTGCGCTTGATACAGATACCGCCGTAACTTGTCCGGCTGTATGCCACCTAATAGACTGATACAAATATTAGGTGCTTCGGTAAGGCCTCTACCAATCTTAAAATCTGTATAGCTGCCATTACCGTTCCAGCCTTCCAGAAAATAGGCGCGTTCGTCTGCTCCGTCCTCTCTGTCCCATTTAACCAATAAGGCGGTTAATTCATCCCTGAATGTCAAAAGGCCGCGCGGGTTCTGGTTCTGTAAAACCGTCATGCTTTGCACGCTGGTTTCATTGGTTTTGAATAGTCGCCGGGTGGCTTCGGGTTCGGCGTTCTCTGATAACTCCATGTAATCAGCTTTTAACTTCTGCAAGTCATCACCTTTGACTACGCAATCTTTGCCCTTACCCTTGGCCGCCTTGGATAACTGCCCTTTTACATCATCAATCATGGCTTTGTTTGCCAGCATATCGAACTCAGCCCCGGCTTTGTCCTGCTCGTACTGTTCGCCATATTCAGCTTGCAGGCGTTCAAGTAGGCTCATTGGCTCTTTCATGCTGGGGGATTTCAGTACAACCGAAGGCCGCCCGATAGCCGCACCCCATACATTCGGTATGATTTCCCAGTCATCCAAGCGTTTAGGCCTGATACTGCACCCCGCGCCAATGATAGAACCCACAATAACAAGGCTCGATATTGCTGCAAAGTCTGGGGGTGTCTGCATCCGGTGGCTAACATCAGCCAGCCAATGCCGGAACGGTTCGGGTATCAGTTCAGATTGTAATGCTTGAACGGGTGGCGTTTTGGTTTCAATTTCTCTCGGTTTTTCCCACAAATCGCCATACCCCGCACTGACAGAACCGACAAAACCCCATCCTTCCGGTATAGGCTCGGCGTTTTTCAGCTCTGCCCGTAGTTCCTCCCTTAATGCTTCATGCACATTTTCAGCAATCGGCGCGTAACCACCCCAATCATTAATGAAGGATTGCACCCAGTCCACCACATCGCCTTTATATGGTAATCCAGACAACCGCAACACTTTAACCTGTGGCGGTTCTGGTAGTGCCATCAATGCCCCGTAAACATCTTTTATATAATGCTCGCCCGGCTCGTCTGCATCCGGTAACAGGTACACCAGCTTATAACCGTTTAAAGGTGTCCAGTCAGCCTGTTTTGCCGCTTGTGAGCCTCCAAGGCTGCTAACGGCTGCAATACCTACACTCTGCAAGGCCGCCGCACTCTTTTCGCCCTCTACGATAAAAACAGCTTTGTCCTTTGGATGTGCTGCCAGCTTATCAAGTCCAAATAAAGGCCGTGGGTTTAACTCGATACCAGCCGCCCAGGTTGCGCCGTTGCGTTTAAAGAATGGGACAACATCCTTTTTGCCTTCTTCATCCTGATACCGGCCAACAACCCCGAAGGGTGCGCCATCCATAGCGCAATAGTTCCAAGCATGAATTAATGGTTTGCCGTTGTAACTCTTTGGGATGTTCATATAAGCAACTCCCCGTCAATTTCCCAGCCGTTACCTGTAAACGATTCGGCAATAGTTACCGTTTGCTTAGTTCCTGCATGGTTCGTTATTGTTAGGGTTAAGCTTAAAAGCTCGTCATCCTCTGCAATAACTCCTTTTTCACTCAAATCATCTGATAACAACTCGGCCAATATTCTTAATCTGATACTCATATTAACCCCCAATCATCAGCCAGCTTTGCCAGTGCTTCGACAAATTCAAGCCCGTACACGGCCATAGTGAAGGCGATAACATCACCGCCAGCAATCCCACAAGAAAAGCATTTAAACGCGCCTGTCGTCAGATTTACACGGAAAGAACCGGGCTTATTGTCTGCATGGAAGCAACACAAGCCGCCGTCATTCCAGCTATGCTTTTTGAGCGTTGCGCCGGGTAGTTCATGCCGGTAAAAGTCAAACGGTAAAAGTGAGCGTTTGATATAATCAGCATTCAGTTTTTTGTTAAACATTATCGCCCCCTAAGTTCGCTGCTTGGGGGTTCCCCTTCAAATACGCTGGGTTAATCCACGGTGTATAGCCTGTAAACTCAAGTCGAACACTCCGCCGGTATTGTCTAAGAATTGCCAGCTTGTTGATTGCGTCCGTGTAGTCAAGTTCTTGGCTCAACACAACATCCCCGGCTTTACCTTTGGCAACCACTACAAACAGCTCTACTGGTTCGAAGTCATCAAGGTTAATCATGCTGCCACCTTCGCCGCTGCCATTGCTTCAAATTCATCAACCGCTTTGCAAAACGCCTTAATCCGGTAGGCCAATTCCGGCGTAAACTCTGCATAGAGTTCGTAGCGGGTAAAGATAAAAACACGATGCACAACATCCTTTGTTATTGCTGCCTCATCGTGATTAACAATCACCCACCCTTTATCCCTCAACTTGTCGATATAGCCGCCTAAACGATAGCTATGGGATGCAAAATCAAATTCTCGGTGTGACAGCATCACGCCAGCCGGTAACAGCCGTCTTAATGCCCTAGATTGAAGGCTTCCGATTCTTGGGAATATCACATTGTCAGAATCTAACAGGGGCTTGGTGTCCTTGTAATCGGCGCGTGCAATACGGCGGCGGTTGTCTCTTATAACTTTTGAAGTAATCATTACGCCACCGCCTTATTTTGAGCTGATACCCAATTAAAGAACTTGGTTTCATCTATAAGAACCTTACGGCCAATGCGAACAATTGCGCCGGACTTAGCAAGTCCGTTGGTGTGTTCGTTGAAGATAAGGGAACGAAGGCCGCCCGTATTAAAGGCGGTATGCTTGGCTGTGAATTGTTGGACTGTTAGATAAGCCCATGCTGTTTGTGTTGTCATTTGTTATGTCTCATAGTTGCGTCCGGTGCGTTATTGCTCCGGCTCGATTAAAACTATAAGCTATTGATTTTCATTAAAAAATACTGTGAATGCTGTCAATTTTTACACTCGCACCATTCGCACCATTCGCAAGGCTCTATAAATATGACACGCACAAAAAAGGCGACATTAAGCCGCCTTGTTAAATTCGCACCATTCACACTATTATGGCTTTTTAGACTTTCCCCCTTGGTTTCTTTTAAACTGCCATACGCTTTCGCCATTATCCATAATCCACCTGTCAGCTCCATTTGCCCATATATACTTATCCGTTTGCGGTGTAATGTTCGCCAGCTCTATTTTTATTTCTTCATTTGTTAAACGATTGAGTTCTTGAATAATGAGTTCACGGTTATTTTCGTGTTTATCACATAGGGCTACATACCATTCGGTAAGTATATTCATTCTCTTTTGGTTCTTTCCTTCTGGCTTCGTATCTGTTTCTGCATGACCAATCGCACCATCGGCTTCGGTGGCCAGCATCAGAATCGGTGTAATTTGAATTGATGGGTTAAGGTGGTCTGTGTTGTAACCTTTACTTTGTGCCCATGTTAACCAGTTTGTAGGTGTGTCAGTTTCTTTTAAAATGCCAATAGCAATTGCAGACTTGGCAAGCGTTAAAATCCTGTTCATTATTGTTATTAAAGCGTGCGCTCTATCTCGGCCAGTAGAGCCATCAGGGCAATGTTTGAGCCCGTACTCTATGGCTTCTTTTGTGTTTTCGTTAAATCCAAGCACAATCATTTTGCAGGCGCGCTCAATATCCCATGAATCCATTTGCAAGGCCACATCATCAGCGAACGTTCCAGAACTTACCATCTGATAATTTTCATCGTGGTCAAGCCTTAGCCGTCCTTTGTCATCAATCCAAGTTTTACCCATCACACGCCCCCAAATATCTTGGCGTTCATGCTCTCAATCACGCTGGACACATGACCATCTGATAAATGCGCGTAACGCTTAACCATGCTTAACGTCTTATGCCCTAGTATCTCGGCAATCTCAGCCAGTGACGCGCCATTCATAGCCAAATAAGACGCGGTGCAATGTCTCAAGTCGTGCCATGTAAAATCGGTTATCTCAGCAACCCTAAGCGCACTTGCAAAGGCTTTACGTAAATCAATTGGCTTTTGTGGGTTTCTGTCGCTTGGGAATAATAGCGTAGTATCAAGCCGTCGAACCTTTGCATGTTCTTGTAACAGTGATAAGGCCAAACCGGATAAAGGAACGCGCCGCCTGTCCCCGTTCTTGGTTTCGTGCAGAATTAAAAAACCATCCTTAAGGTTTACATCCCTCCAATTTAGCCCCATCAGTTCGCCTTGTCTCATGCCGCTGGACAATGCCACAATCACACATGGATAAAGCAAAGGGTTTGGTGATTCTTTACAGGCTTGCAATAATTTTGCTCGGTCGTCATCATCAAGATAGCGAACGCGCCCCCTTGACTCAGTTGGCTTTTTTACCTTCCGCATCGGTGAATCTTCGAGCCATTGCCATTCATTCACCGCCACACTGAAAGCATGGGATAAAGCCGCCAAATATCGAACTACCGTGGCCGGGTTTCTATGTTCACCGCGTGTAGTTGCGCCGCTTGCTAGTTCGTCCCGGTATTGCCCAACCATAGCCGCTGTTACGTCTGAAAGAAGATAAGCCCCCATCTTGTCCTTCCACCATTCGAGCTGCTGCTTTTGTTGCCGGGCTTGTTTTGGCTTTGTTGGTAAAATGTCCTTGATGTACCTATCGGCCAAATCTGCAAAGGTGTGTTTTTTTGCTTCTGCTGTTTTGAAGTGTCGCCCCTCTCTTATTGCGCTTTCGGTATCTTGCACCCACTTTTTTGCATCAGTGAGCCGGTTAAAGGTGGCCGTTTGTGCTGGATAACCTTTTAAGCGAATTTGCGCGGTGTAATAAGGCTTGTTGTCTGCGGTTTGTCTTTTGGTGATGGTCGCCATGATTGCCCTCTATGGGATAGCAACCGGCTTTCTGATATGATGCTTTAGCCATTGCTTAACCCTGCTTGTTAAGTATCGGTAAGGCCTTGTTGGTGCTGATACACCCTCAAGGCCGCTTTGTTTCTAGGGTTTCATTATACACTCACGTTGCACTCACGTTGCAATTGAGTATAAAAAAGGGCAATAAATGGCAATAATGGACAACAAGACAAAACAGTTAAGTTATTGAATTATTTATTATTGTTTGTTGCCGGTTGTTGTTGATTATTGGATTAATAGGACTGTTAATCATTAGGTCGGCGGTTCGAGCCCGTCCGGGGGAGCCAAGTAAATCAAGGGCTTAGAGTTAAATCTAAGCCCTTTTTTTTGCCTGTTGATTTTACGCGGTCACTTTGTATATCAAAGGCTCGCTCGTCGATCATAAAACGCATCAATATCTTTTTACCCCACCGCAACCGCCTTTCCATTGCCGCTTTCGGGACATCGCCACGCAAACGCATTTTCGTCATTATTCAGATCCCCTTCCGTTAATCCGATGAAATTAAGTGACCACGACCCGCTATAACTAACTGAAGAAGCATTACTGGATCGCTAGTCGAGGTTCAGAGCTGCTAAACACAGTCCGCGTCTTCGGCGAGCAAACACTTTGGCTACTGAATACACTAATTAAGGCGGTGTATGCGTTTCGGGAAAGGTAGCCAGATCAGGTGCTATCGATGACTTATAAAGGTATTACCTAATTGAACGGCTTGCTAAAACGGGCGAACTGTAACCAAGTATTGTATTATTCCAGCTTTATCAAATTTCCTTGCTGGTTTGAGATCTCTTCCTTTAGGGGGAATCGTTAGATTTGACAATGCTGTATTCGCATCGTTATCCTCTGGCAAGCTCCTCGTTCACGGGGAGGTCGAATGTGGATTGAAACATGGGGCAGTTATGAGCAATTATGAACAGGGAAAAAAAGCCAGGCGTATAGCCTCGGTAGTTTTTCTTTTAATAATGGTGGTGATTTTGGGGGGAACCTACCTGTCTGAACAGCAAAAAGCAGCGATTGATGGTAGTGAGTTAACTTTGTGAAATGTATCAATAATTAGCTTATTCAGCGACGAAGGAGTTTTTAATAAAGCATGACAGCAACCAATGAAATGTTAGTGATTTATCACGCCGATTGCCTGGATGGATTAGGCGCGGCATGGAGTGCATTTTGTAAGCTGGGCTCCGGGGCCCGATACATTCCTGCTTCTCACGGTGATGCTATTCCCGATTTTGAAGCGGGAGCAATACTGTATATAGTCGATTTTTCCTATTCGCCGCAACTGTTGGTTGATGTCGCCGCAAAAGCCGGACGGATCATTCTGATCGATCATCACATTACCGCAATGGAACAATGTGATGATTTTTTTAAGTCGCACCCGCTTCCTGAAAACTTGTCGATCAATTTCAACATGTCGAGGAGCGGTTGCATATTAACTTGGCAGCATTTTTTCCACGATCAAAAGCCGCCTCAAATCCTGTTGCATATCGAAGATCGTGACATTTGGCATTTCAAACTGGACGGAACTCGAGAAATAACCACGGCGTTGTTTGAGCGCATGCCTATCGATTTTTCCGAAATAGGTGCAATTGATCTTAAAGAACTGTTGGCGGTAGGCGCCATACAGTTAGCGCAATTTACCGGCATGGTGAACAGGCTTGCCAAATATGCACACAGTGTCACAGTGGCTGGGCGGGTCGGACTTGCTGTTAATGCGCCGTCATTATTTTCCAGCGATCTTGGGCATGTGTTAGCAGAAAAATCAGGTACCTTTGGCATGACTTACCAATACGACGGCAGAAAACAGCGCTGGAATTTCTCGATTCGCTCAATCGGCGATTATGACGTGGGTCATCTGGCATTAGGTTTTGGCGGTGGAGGACATAAGAATGCGGCGGGTTTCGCGTTGGATTACAATCCATTTTTAACTATTGGGTAAATGCTTTTTTCCAGAGTTAGGCCATAAAACTATTCAAGATACAATAATCATAACTGAATTTATCGCAACCCAATAGCAGGAGCCCTGATGAGTATTATTCGTCAAGACGATCTTATTCAAAGCATTGCCGATGCTTTGCAATATATTTCCTATTATCATCCGCTGGATTTTATCAAGGCTATGCACGAGGCCTATCAAAAAGAAGAGAATCCGGCTGCCAAGGACGCAATGGCGCAAATCCTGATCAACTCCCGCATGTGTGCCGAAGGTCATCGCCCGATTTGTCAGGATACCGGTATTGTCACGGTATTTTTAAAAATCGGCATGGATGTCCGCTGGGATGCAGAACTGAGTGTCGCCGATATGATCAACGAGGGCGTTAGACGTGCTTATCTGCACCCTGATAATGTACTGCGGGCTTCAATACTGGCCGATCCTGCCGGAAAGCGCATCAACACCAAAGACAATACCCCGGCGGTGATACACATGGAAGTTGTACCCGGTGATACGCTTGACATTGAGATAGCCGCAAAAGGCGGCGGATCTGAGGCCAAAGCAAAGTTTGCGATGCTTAATCCTTCGGACAGCATCGTCGACTGGGCGCTGAAAACCGTGCCAACCATGGGCGCGGGCTGGTGTCCGCCGGGGATTCTAGGCATAGGCATAGGCGGTACCGCCGAAAAAGCGATGCTCCTGGCTAAGCAGGCGTGTATGGGCTCTATCGATATCCAGGAGCTAATCGCACGCGGCCCCAATAATGCGTTGGAAGCGTTGCGCCTGGAGCTGTATGACAAGGTCAATGCGCTGGGTATCGGCGCTCAAGGTTTGGGCGGTCTTACCACAGTGCTGGATATTAAAATCAACGATTATCCGACGCATGCAGCTAATAAACCGGTTGCTATCATTCCTAACTGCGCCGCCACTCGTCATGTGCATTTTGTGCTTGATGGCAGTGGCGCGGCCGAATTTAAACCGCCTCGCCTGGAAGATTGGCCGCAAATTACCTGGGATGCGGGCGCTACTGCCCGCAGCGTTAATCTGGATGCCGTGACCCAGCAGGACTTGGAAAGCTGGAAGCCCGGAGAAACGTTGTTGCTCAGCGGCACCATGCTGACCGGAAGAGATGCGGCACACAAACGCATGGCTGAGTTTTTTGAACGGGGCGAAACATTGCCTGTCGACTTTACCAACAAGTTTATTTACTACGTGGGACCGGTCGACCCGGTTGGTGATGAAATAGTAGGCCCCGCCGGCCCAACTACAGCAACGCGCATGGATAAATTTACCGAAATGATGCTGGATAAAACCGGTTTGCTCGGCATGATTGGTAAAGCCGAGCGTGGGCCTGAGGGAATTGCGGCGATTAAAAAGCATAAAGCCGTTTATTTAATGGCAGTTGGCGGCGCGGCTTATCTGGTATCGAAGGCCATCCGCAAATCGCGTATTGTCGCTTTTGAAGATCTCGGCATGGAAGCCATACATGAGTTTGTGGTTGAAGACATGCCGGTCATGGTTGCTGTTGATACAGCGGGCGTCTCGGTGCATCAAACCGCGCCAAAGATCTGGCAAGACCGGATAGGCAAAATTCGTTGTGGCCCAGTAGGGGCGATCCGGCAGATTGCCGGTGATAGCTGAAAAGAGTGATGATGCGAATAGTGCGGTCGCATAAAGCCAAATCCTTAATTTAATAGCAGTGGCGCAGCAGCGAGGAAAATAACGGCAAAAATAGTGTTGAAGGGGCGAAAAGACAGGGTAACTATGCTTGAATTCATAAAAAGGCACCCCATTATATTTTTCGGTTGTCAGGTTACGTCAGCAAAATTCAGAACATAGACAATTTTAGATAAAAAACAGTCTGAAGGTGGAGTATTGAATTGTGTTGATTGGTAATTGCAGTTATCTTAAGCAGTAATTATTAAAAATAATAAGGAGAAATCGGATGTCAAAAGGTCAAAATTTACAGGATAATTTTTTAAATGCGCTTCGAAAAGAGCATACGCCTGTGTCTATTTTCCTTGTTAACGGGATAAAGTTACAAGGCAAGGTGGACTCATTCGATCAGTACGTGGTTATGCTGAAAAACACATCGAGCCAGATGGTTTATAAGCATGCCATATCTACTATTGTCCCGAGTAAAGCCGTAAAAATGCCGCAAGAAAATGAAGCTCATGAACAATGATTAACCCTTTAGGTGAATGTTTTTCGCTGCAGGAAAATCAGCAAGGCAGCGGTCTCTGTAGAAAAAATAAACATTTTTTCATAATCACGCCCATGAGGTATTTACTTGTTTGATCGTCCCGAATCAGGTGAACGAGCCGTCCTTGTTCATCTGACACTTCGTTCCATGCATGAAGATCTTTTAGAATTAAAAGAATTGGCCAAGTCCGCAGGAACCGACCCTGTCTATGTGCTAACAGGCAGTCGCAAAAAACCTGACCCAAAATTTTTTGTCGGCAAAGGCAAGCTCGAAGAGCTTAAAGGTATTATCGAAACCTATGAAGCCGACATCGTCTTATTTAATCACCCGCTTTCGCCCAGTCAGGAAAGAAATCTTGAGGGTTTTTTAGGCGTTCGAGTGGTCGATAGAAATGGGCTGATTCTGGATATTTTTGCCCAGCGCGCACAAACCTTTGAAGGTAAATTACAGGTCGAATTGGCGCAATTGCAGCATTTGTCGACCCGACTGGTTCGCGGCTGGACGCATTTGGAGCGTCAGAAAGGCGGTATCGGCCTCCGCGGGCCGGGGGAAACTCAGCTGGAAACCGATCGGCGCTTATTGGGTTTGCGCATCAAGCAGATTCAACAGCGTCTGGATAAAGTCGATAAGCAAAGACACCAAGGTCGCAGCAAACGCAAAAAAGCCGAAGTACCATCAGTTTCTTTAGTGGGTTATACCAATGCCGGTAAATCAACCTTGTTTAATAAACTGACCGGTGCCGACATTTACGTGGCCGATCAGTTGTTTGCCACCTTGGATCCGACCTTGCGTAACTGCCAGTTGCCCAATAATAGCGAGATTGTACTGGCCGACACCGTAGGTTTTATACGGCATTTGCCGCATGAGTTGGTGGCGGCGTTTAAATCGACCTTGCAGGAAGCCAGCGAAGCGGATTTGTTGTTGCATGTCATCGATGCCAGTAGCGATGACCGGGCAGAGACTGTTTATCAGGTCAATCAGGTACTTGAAGATATTGATGCCAATGAAGTCAGACAACTTGAGGTGTTCAATAAAATTGATTTATTGGAGAACATTCGGCCGCGCATTGAACGCGATGATGTCGGCAATCCGGTGCGGGTGTGGTTGTCTGCCGAAACCGGAGCCGGGGTAGACTTGCTTTATCAGGCCTTGGCTGAAATATTTTCAAATACTAAAATCAAAAGAAAGTGTTATTTACAGCCTGATCAAGGCGAAATAAGGGCGAAACTATTCGCCTGCGCCAAGATAATCAGTGAGAAAACCGATGATTTCGGCGGCTGTGAGTTAGTTATTGAAATTGATACCAAGTATTCGGGATTGCTGAAATCGGTTGACGTCGAAGAGATACTTTAAATAAATAGCACCACTCAAAATAGTGGGGCAAGTAAGAGCCTGCCCCACTATTTTTTTGTTAACTTAGCCCTTTAACGCCTTCAATACCGCTTGCATCGTCGCGTTGGCATCGCCAAACAGCATGCGGGTGTTTTCCTGTACGAATAACGGATTGCCGACACCCGCATAGCCTGATGCCATGCTGCGTTTAAGCACGATGGTAGTTCCGCCTTTCCAACATTCCAATACCGGCATGCCGGCAATCGGGCTGTTGGGGTCATCCAGCGCTGACGGATTGACAATATCGTTGGCGCCGATCACGATCGATACGTCAACACGCGCCCAATCTTCATTGATTTCGTCCATTTCATAAACGATGTCGTAAGGCACTTTGGCCTCGGCTAACAGCACGTTCATGTGGCCGGGCATTCTGCCTGCGACCGGATGGATGCCGAAACCGACTTTCTTGCCTTTATCGCGCAACAGCTTGGTGATTTCATTCACAGTATGTTGAGCTTGAGCGACCGCCATACCGTAGCCTGGAATAATGACGATATTTTTTGCAGCCAATAATAACTGTGCGGTTTCATCTGCATCGATAGGCTGAACTTCGCCTTCAACGACTGCGGCTTCTCCGCCGGAACCGGTACCGAAACCACCGGCAATCACGCTGATAAAATTGCGGTTCATCGCGCGGCACATGATGTAACTCAAGATTGCACCGCTGCTGCCGACCAATGCGCCGGTCACAATCAACAAGTCGTTGCTTAACATAAAACCGGTTGCCGCCGCCGCCCATCCCGAATAGCTGTTGAGCATCGACACCACCACCGGCATGTCGGCGCCGCCGATCGCCATCACCATATGTACGCCGAACGCCAGCGCAATTACAGTCATCAGCAATAACGGCAAGGTGCCGCCGCCGGTTTCGGTTTGTTGCAAGAACAGCCGACCTAAAAAGATGGCTGCAACCAGTAAGCCCAGATTTAACCAATGGCGACCCGGCAGTAATAGCGGTTTGCCGCTGATACGCTCGCTGAGTTTGCCAAAAGCAACTACCGAACCTGAAAAGGTCACCGCGCCGATCAGAATGCCGATGTAAATTTCTATTTCATGGATATTTTTTTCTACGCCGCTTAAACTCAAAGAGCTGTCCATAAAATTGGCATAACCGACCAATACCGCAGCCATACCCACCAGGCTGTGCATGATGGCAACCAATTCCGGCATTTGCGTCATTTCAACTTTTAATGCGGCTCTAGCGCCAATCGCGCCGCCGATTAACAGGGCGATAATCAAAATAACGTAGGAAGTGACCGATGCGCTTAATGCGGTAGCGACAATCGCAATCGCCATGCCTAACATGCCGTAATAATTGCCTTTACGGGCGGTTTCCTGGTTGCTTAAACCACTCAGGCTGAAAATGAACAGAATGGTGGCGACGATGTAAGACATCGTGACTAAACTTTGGGACATCTCTTTCTCCGGTTATTTTCTGAACATTTCTAACATACGACGGGTGACTAAAAAGCCACCGGCAATATTGATAGATGCAATAAGTATTGCCAATCCGGCCAGGACGCTGATCACGAAGCCAGGCGCGGAAACCTGCACGACAGCGCCGATAACAATAATGCCGCTGATCGCATTGGTTACGCTCATTAACGGGGTATGCAGTGATGCAGAGACGTTCCAGATCACCTGATAACCGATGAAACAGGCCAGCACAAATACGGTAAAGTGCGACATGAACGATGTAGGGGCAACTGAACCGATGCCGAACAGAACCAAGCCAGCAATAATTAATGGGATAGATTGCTTAAGGGCGTTTGGTTTTTGTTGTTCTTTTGTCGGCGCATAGGCAGGCGCTTCGGTTTGCGGGGCAGGGGCGGCAGACAGCTTGGGAGGCGGCGGCGGCCAGGTGATTTTGCCTTCTTTGATGACCGTGGTGCCGCGTATCACCTCGTCGTCCATATTGACGTTAATGGTGCCGTTTTTTTCGGGGCAAAGCTCGGTTAACAAGTGCCTGAGGTTAGTCGCATAAAGCTGGCTCGATTGGTTAGCCAAGCGACTGGGTAAATTGCTGTAACCGATAATGGTCACGCCGTGTTTGATCACGACTTCATCTTTCTCGGTCAATGCGCAATTGCCGCCTTGTTCGGCAGCCAGATCGACAATAATACTGCCCGGCTTCATGGATTTAACCATGCCTTCGGTAATCAGCTTGGGCGCCGGTTTGCCGGGAATCAGCGCGGTGGTGATAATAATGTCCACGTCCATCGCCTGTCTGGCAAACAAGGCCATTTCAGCTTCGATGAATTCCTTGGACATGGTTTTGGCGTAACCGCCGGTTCCGGCGCCTTCTTCTTTAAAGTCCAGCAGCAAAAACTCGGCATCCATGCTTTCGATTTGTTCTTTCACTTCGGGTCTGGTATCGAAAGCCCTGACAATAGCGCCCATGCTTTTTGCGGTACCGATGGCGGCAAGACCTGCTACACCGGCACCGATCACCAGCACTTTAGCGGGAGGGACTTTACCGGCGGCGGTAATCTGTCCGGTAAAAAATCGGCCGAAATGCTGCGCCGCTTCAATAACTGCCCTGTAACCGGCAATATTGGCCATGGAACTGAGTGCGTCGAGCTTTTGCGCTCTGGACATGCGCGGTACGCTGTCCATAGCCAGCACTGTGGCTCCTTTGTCTGCCAATTGCTGCATTAAGGCTTCATTTTGCGCAGGCCAGATGAAGCTGATTAAACGACCGCCTTTGGAGAGCAGGTCGATTTCGTCAACTGCCAGTTCGGGGTGACGTTCGGGGGCGCGAACTTTCATGACAATATCCGCTTTTTTCCATAGCGCCTTGGCATTGTCAATAATTTCGACGCCGACTTCTTTGTAGGCTTCATCAGAAATATTTGCGGCAAGTCCGGCGCCTTTTTCGAGTAGTACCGAAAAACCCAGTTTTATAATTTGTTCGGCAGCATCAGGGGTGGTGGCTACACGTTTTTCACCCGGGTGAATCTCTTTAGGTATACCAATCTTCATAAAATCTCCAAGGGGAGTAGTTTAGAGTATAGTGAGCAAAGGTTTTAACCCTCAGTCAAAACCTCAACAGGGAGCATAGGAGATTAAGCCCTGCTTTTCAATAAAAAACATAAATAACTCAAATACATTAATGGTCAGCGCGTCCACTCAAAACAGCTTATTAATCCCCGTTGGAATTTGAGCGTGAATTCTATAAAAGCGGGAGGCTTAAGAACGCGACATGTTTTAATCGGTCGTTAGTTGGGCTAAGGCCCATTGTACGTGCTCCCTAACCATATCGGAGTCGTGAGTCAGCATAGGCTTTAAGGTGTCTACAATCAGCGCTGATTTAGGTGCATTGCCCAACGCCACGGCGATATTTCTCAGCCAGCGCTGATGACCGATTCGGCGTATCGCCGAGCCTTCGGTTTTTGCCAGAAATTCGGTTTCGCTCCAGGCGAAGACATCCAGTAGTTGCCGGGTATTAAGCCGATGTCTGGGGCTGAAATCCTGTTCACCGGTTGGCTTGGCAAAACGGTTCCACGGGCAGACGATCTGGCAGTCGTCGCAACCATAGATGCGGTTGCCGATCAACGGTCTTAGATCTTCCGGAATTGAGCCGTGCAGTTCGATCGTCAGATAGGATACGCAGCGACGCGCATCGACCTGATAGGGTCCGATAATCGCCTGGGTCGGGCAAACATCCAGACAGGCGCGGCATTCGCCGCAATGTGCGGTGGCAGGCGTATCGGTCGGTAGCGGCAGGTTGGTGAACAGTTCGCCGAGAAAAAACCACGATCCGGCTTTGCGGTTGATAACATTGGAATGCTTGCCTATCCAGCCTAAACCGGCTTTTTCGGCCAAGGCTTTTTCCAGAACCGGGGCGCTGTCGACAAAGGCCCGCATTGAACCTGGAAGATCGGCGCCGATTTCGGCTTGAATTTTATCGGCCAGTTTTTGCAGGCGGTTACGCATCAGTTTATGGTAATCGCGTCCCAGCGCATAGCGGGAAATATAGGCCGAAGTGGGATCGGCCAGTGATTGATTCATAGTCGCAGCAGATTCAGTCTGGTAATCCATGCGCACGGAAATAATGCGGATGGTATCCGGGTGCAATAACCCGGGTCTGCTGCGTTTAAGGCCGTGACGCTGCATATAGTTCATTTCGCCGTGAAAGTTATTGTCCAGCCAGTTTTCCAGGCGGGCTTCCGCTTCCGGCAAATCGGTGTCGGTAATACCGACTTGATCAAAGCCCAGTTGCAGACCCCATTGTTTAATTTGCAAGGCTAAGCTCGCCATTTTTTGACTGCTGATATCCATAATTGTTGACAGAAATGAAGAGAATTCAAGACAAAGGGCGAAACTACCGCTTCGCCGACGTAGAGGTAAACTTTTTTATGCGGATGGCGCAACGCACAATCTATTTATTATATTTTTCAGAAAGCAATATACTTTTAAAGTGGTTTGTCTTTCTTCCTTCGCTTATAGTATCTCTTAAATTAAAAATATTTATTTTATCAGTGTTTAATGCTATGCAAAATTTACCCGTAAAGCTCTATCGTGCGGCGCAAGTCAGGGAAATGGATCGCGTTGCTATACAGGAACGCGGCATTCCCGGTTTTGAATTAATGGGCCGGGCGGGAGGCGAGGTTTTTCAGTGCATCAAACAACACTGGCCGGATGCCGGGACTGTAGCGGTTTTTTGCGGTTCCGGCAATAATGCGGGCGATGGTTATATGATTGCCGGATTGGCTCTAGCGGCAGGGTTGACCGTTTGCGTCTATACGCTTTCACAACCCGAAAAGCTTAACGGCGATGCGTTGCTCGCTTACCGAAAATATAGTGAAACATCTGGAATGGTTATGCCATTTCAGGCTGGGCAGATCATTCATGCCGATGTATTAGTCGACGCATTGTTGGGTACCGGGCTAGATAGGCCGGTAACGGGACTTTACGCGGAAGCGATACAGGCCATTAATGCCCATTCATCCCCCGTGGTTGCCGTGGATATTCCCTCCGGCTTAAATGCCGATACCGGTAATGTAATGGCTTGTGCGGTAAAAGCCGATTGTACGGTGACCTTTATCGGTTTAAAACAGGGCTTATTTACCGGTCAGGCGGCTGACTATTGCGGTGAGATTTGCTATGCCCAATTAGCGGTGCCCGATGAGGTATTTTCCGGATTTAAAGCGACTGCGACCCGTGTCGTTAAAACCCGGTTTCCGCCGCGTGACCGTTGCGCGCATAAAGGCAGCTGTGGACATGTGCTGATCATAGGCGGTGATCTGGGTTATTCCGGTGCCGCCAGAATGGCGGGCGAGGCGGCTTTGCGCGTGGGCGCTGGTTTAGTTAGTATAGCGACGCGGCCTGAACACTCCGGGCTGATGAACCTGAACAGGCCGGAATTAATGTGTCATGGCGTGGAAACCGTCGCACAACTTGCGGCATTTTTGGAAAAAGCCGATATTGTTGTGCTGGGGCCTGGGTTGGGGCAAAGTACTTGGGCCAAAATCTTATTTAATGCGGTGAGAAATACTGAAAAACCGATGGTTATTGATGCCGATGGTTTGAACCTGTTAGCTAATGCACGGGCAACAAAACCTAACTGGATTTTAACGCCGCATCCGGGCGAAGCCGCCCGGCTATTGAATTGCACGATAGCCGGTATACAGCAAGACCGGTTTGCGGCCGCCGCATCCATTCAGGCCAACTACGGCGGAGTTACCCTTCTTAAAGGTGCCGGCACATTAATTGCATCCGAACAGCAGCTTGCCGTTTCCAACAGCGGAAATCCCGGCATGGCATCGGGGGGCATGGGCGATGTACTGGCCGGTGTGATTGCGGGCTTGCTGGCTCAGGGCTTGTCTTTGCAGGATGCAGCCCAGCAAGGGGTTTATCATCACGGTTTGGCAGCCGATTTAGCCGTAGCGACAGACGGGGAAAGAGGTTTGCTGGCGAGTGATTTAATGCCTTATCTTAGACAATTGGTCAACGGCTGAAGGTTCAAGGCGAAAAGTGAAAAATATCTTTCGTCCCTTGCCTTGGGTTTGATTTTTTAACGGGTGAGTTGTTACAACTATGAAGACATATTTAAAAGATACCGAGGCAACGGAACAACTTGGCGCTAAGCTTTGGGCGGAATTACCGCCAAAGTGCCTGATATTTTTGCAGGGCGAATTGGGGGCGGGTAAAACCACGCTTGTCAGAGGCTTCCTGCGTGCGGCAGGCTATACCGGCGCGGTGAAAAGTCCGACTTACACATTAGTTGAAGAATATACCATCGGCGACCGCAAGATATGCCATTTTGATTTGTATCGGGTTGCCGATCCGGAAGAATTGGAGTGGATTGGAATACGGGATTATTTCGATCAGGATAGCATCTGTTTTATTGAATGGCCTGATATGGGCAAAGGTTTTTTACCTGATCCGGATAGGATTATTAGCTTGGTTGCCGATGGATTTGGTCGATCAGCAGAGCTACGTAGTTCTACTGATCGTTAAAAAATAAATATAACTGCTCTGGAAAAACAACTACATACTGCTATAATCTAATCCGAATTGTTACTTTTTGGATTGATGGCGATGAGAAGTTACTGGAACATTTTTATTATTATTGGATTGCAGTTATTCTGCGTCCCCGGTTACGCGCAACAGATCGATATTGGTTCATTGCAATATTGGAATACGCCTGATCAAACGCAAATGCTGTTTGAGGTAAGTTCTTCACCTGAACACCGGGTTTTTCTGATGAAGAATCCGGCGCGCTTGGTGATCGATATGCGTGATGCCAATCTTAAGCAGGCATTAAAACAGCCGCCGTCATCTCACCCGTTATTTTCTCGAGTACGTTTTGCAGCCAGAAATAAAATCGATTTAAGGATTGTCGTTGATTTAAAAAGAGATATAAGTTCAAAAGAGATGTCATTAATCACCAGTAGCAGGAATGAACGCCGCCTGGTTATTGAATTATTGCATAAAGGTTCGAATAAAAAAGAGGCAGTGACGGCAACCGCTGCTACGGCTAAAACAACGAACAGCAAACAACGCACCGTAAAACCCATTGTTAAAGAATCCGAGGCAATAGCCAGTAAAAAAGTTGAATTCGCTTCGGTTAAATCGACAAAAGCGTCTCGACGAAATAAAAACATTGTTATTGCGATTGATGCAGGTCATGGGGGAAGTGATCCCGGTGCTCATGGGGCAAATGGTACCGAGGAGAAAAAAATCACCTTAGCTATTGCCAAAAAACTCGCGTATTTAATCAATAAACAGCCGGGCATGAAAGCCGTTATGGTTCGTAAAGGTGATTATTACGTGGGTCTGAGAAAAAGAATGCAAATAGCCAGAGCAGCTAAAGCCGATTTATTTATTTCGATTCATGCCGATGCCTTTCATAACGAGACTGTTAAAGGAGCCTCGGTGTTTACCTTGTCCAATAAGGGCGCAACCAGCGAAGCGGCGCGTTGGTTAGCCAACAGTGAAAATGCATCTGAACTGGTTGGCGGCGTTAGTCTGCACGATAAAGAAGATGTGCTGGCTTCAGTGTTATTGGATTTGTCGCAGACTGCTACGGAAGATGCCAGTGTGAATGTTGCCGGAAAGGTGTTGAAGAATTTTGAACGCATCGGTGGATTGCATTCTAAATCAGTACAAAAGGCTGGGTTTGCGGTATTAAAATCGCCCGACGTGCCGTCTATTTTGATAGAAACGGCGTTTCTCTCTAATCCATCAGAAGAGCTTAAGTTAGTCAATGCCAGACACCAGTCAAAAATAGCGCTGGCTATATTTGATGGTGTACGCAGTTATTTCAGTAACCTTTCCCCGGTGGAAAGCAAGGTTGCAGCTTTGGGTATGTGATTTTAAGGCTAAGGATGCATTGAAGGTGCGACCGGATCGGTTGGTTTGCGCAAAGGAACGCTGAAAAATCCCCCCCAGTCATATAAAATACGTTATTTGTTTTAGGCTTGCCGATGCGTATCCATTCACTCCCCACTCAACTGATTAACCAGATTGCCGCCGGCGAAGTGGTCGAAAGACCCTCTTCGGTCATTAAAGAACTGGTTGAAAACTGCTTTGATGCGGGAGCCAGTCAAGTCGTTATCGAGATAGAGCAGGGCGGTACAAGGCTGATAAAAATCAGAGACAACGGCTGCGGCATCGTCAAAGAAGATTTGCCGTTGGCTTTGTCCCGACATGCGACCAGCAAAATTTCCAGCTTAAAAGATTTGGAGCAAGTGGTCAGCATGGGCTTTCGCGGTGAGGCTTTGCCCAGCATCAGCTCGGTTTCAAGGTTGACGCTGATTTCGCGCATTAGCGATGCCGATTGCGCTTGGCGCGTGAGTGCCGACGGCACCGAGCAGAATTTCGATCCGCAACCCGATCCGCATCCGCAAGGCACCACCATTGAGGCGCGCGACCTGTTTTACAACACCCCGGCCCGACGCAAATTCTTAAAAACCGAAAAAACCGAATTCGCCCATATAGAAACCTTGATCAAACGCATGGCGCTGAGCCGTTTCGATATTGGCTTTAGCCTGGCGCACAATCAAAAGGAAATCCTCAAGTTAAAACCGGCGGTAACGGACAGCGAGCAACAGCAACGCATTGCTGGTATTTGCGGATCGGCTTTTATCGAAAATTCGATAACCATCGACTTTGCAGCATCGGGGCTGCAATTGACCGGTTGGGTTGGCTTGCCGACCTTTTCCCGCAGTCAGCAGGATATGCAGTTTTTCTATGTTAATGGCAGGCTGGTTAGGGATAAACTGGTTTCCCATGCCGTCAAGCAGGCTTATCAGGATGTGTTGTTTCACGGACGGCATCCGGTCTTCGTGCTGTACCTGACGCTCGATCCGGCCCTGGTTGATGTTAACGCGCACCCGGCAAAGCTTGAAGTCCGGTTCAGGGAAGGCCGTCTGGTCCATGATTTTCTGTTTTCGGCCTTGCACCGGTCATTGGCTGATTTAAGGCCGGGACACGGTGCCACTCAGCAATTGCATTCCGAATCGCTGCCGCAAACACCTGCCGTTTCGGGTGTTACAAACAATTGGCTTACGACTGCACCGATACAGGAGGTAGAGCAGTGCAGGGAGCAACTGCCGAGCGATAGCGTAACGAAACCCCGTTTTGACGCTAAATCGTCTTACCGTTCAAGTCCGCCGCAACAAGCCTCATTGCCTTTGCATGTGGAAGAAGCCACCCAAGCCTATGCCACGCTGTATCCAAAGCGCGAATCGATAGTGCAAGCGGCGCAATTGGAAGCCATGCCGCTAGGCCATGCCATCGCGCATCTGCACAATATCTATATCCTGTCCGAAACCCCCAGCGGCATCATCCTGGTCGATGCCCATGCGGCGCACGAGCGGGTTACCTACGAACGACTGAAACAGCAATATCAACAGGGTACGGTACCCAGTCAGCCCTTATTGCTACCGATTAAAATAACCGTCAGTGCAGCCGAAGCGGATTTAGCCGAAGACCAACACGCATTTTTCAATACCCTGGGTTTTGAGATTAATCGTTCCGGACCGGAAACCATCGTACTGCGCTCAATACCTGTTTTATTGGGCAATAGCGATATGGAAACCCTGATTCGCGATGTGCTGGCCGACCTGATCGAACACGGCATGAGTCAGCGTATTCAGGAAAAGTCCAATGAAATCCTGGCTAAAGCGGCCTGTCATGGCTCGGTACGCGCACACCGCCGTTTGACCGTCGATGAAATGAACGCTTTGTTGCGGGATATGGAACAAACCGAAAGAATAGGGCAGTGCAATCACGGCAGACCCACCTGGATAGCATTGTCGACGAATGATCTCGATAAATTCTTTTTGCGCGGCCAATGAAATGATAGGCGAAAGGCGTTTTTTTACCCTCCGCCTTGGTTGCCTTTTCTAATCTGCGTCCCGTCTCTCTATAAGCTGAATAGTTGAATTATGCAGAATCAACCCTATCCCCCCGCTATTTTCCTGATGGGGCCTACCGCCTCAGGAAAAACCGCGCTATCCGTGCAACTCGCCCAGGCGCTGAACGGCGAAATCATCAGCGTCGATTCCGCCCTGGTGTTTAAAGGCATGGACATCGGCACAGCCAAACCCTCGATGGATGAACGGGGCGGCATTCCGCATCATTTGATCGACATACTCGACCCCGCAGAAGCCTATTCCACCGGCCAGTTCAGGAAACAGGCGCTGGCGCTAATGGGCCAGATAAGTCGGCGCGGAAAAATCCCGATACTGGTCGGCGGTACCATGTTGTATTTTAAGGTACTGAACAGCGGTCTTGCGGTCTTGCCCGAAGCCGATCCGCTCATCAGGGCCAAACTTGACCGGGACTTGGCGCAGCTGGGTAAGGAAGCGCTGCATCAGCGACTGGCGGGGATAGATCCGGAAGCGGCGGCGAGAATTCATCCCAACGACCCGCAACGCGTACAACGCGCACTGGAAGTCTACGCAATCAGCGGCAAACCGCTAACGTCTTTTTTTAGCGCTGCTCAGGCGCAAGACATCCCTTATCAAAAAATAAAGCTGATTATCGCCCCGCAAGATCGCGCCCTATTGCATGGCATTATCGCTCTACGCTTTAAACAAATGCTGGAGCGGGGCTTTATCGATGAAGTCGAGGCACTGTATCACCGAGGTAATTTAACCGACAAAATGCCGTCGATACGAGCGGTCGGTTACCGGCAGGCCTGGTCGTATCTGCAAGGCGAATATAACCTTGACACCATGACCGAAAAAGCCGTTATCGCTACCCGGCAACTGGCCAAACGCCAATTCACCTGGTTGCGCCGGGAAACCGATGCAGCAAACTTTCAAACCGGCCAGAGGGATTTGTTGGTAAAAGTGTTGGCGGAAATTAATAATCGGCTGTCTGGATTAAAAAAATCGAGAAACACAGAGTAGACTCTTGCTAATAACTACATCACTTAAGGTAAATAATGGAACTGTTTGTATTTCTTGATCTTGACGATACTATTTTTCAAACCCGGCGAAAATGCCCTGCTAATGGGGACATTACGCCGGCTGCATTTCTAAAAGACGGCTCACCGATTTCATTTTTTACCGAAAAACAACGGTATTTATTTGATTTACTCAATGCTAACACCCGATTGGTGCCGACTACTGCGCGTAATAAAGATGCTTTTTCCCGGGCTTGCGTTGAAGCATTTGATTATGCAATTATTAATCATGGCGGTATTATTTTAAATGCTGATGGCAGTGTACATCAAGGCTGGCTTAAGCAGATAGAATCAAAAACTGTATTGTTATTGCCCGCATTACAAGCGTTGGAAGCACAAGTGCAAGGCTTTTCCGAGGCGCAAAATATTCCGTTTAAAGTTCGCTTAATTACCGATTTCGGATTAACTTTTTATTTGTCGGTGAAACATGAGTATCGTGATAACCAAGCACTAAAATATTTACTTGATACCGTGGTTAATCCTTATTTAAAGTTGCAGAACTTGGATTTTTACTGCCATTTAAATGATAATAATTTGGCGGTATTACCCTTGTTTTTAAATAAAGCGCCGGCGGTAAGTTATATACAACAGCAATTGGATAAAGAGCACCGGGAATATTTATCATTTGGTATCGGGGATAGCCTAACTGATATGGGTTTTATGAAGCTTTGCGATTATTTTATTACGCCGAAAAATAGTCAAATTATGCAACAGGTTTTTTGATTTATCCCATAAATTTTATTGGTATTATTCGATAATAGTTTGCCTGTTTATAAGATTTTTTAATGATTAATCGCGAGGTATAAATGTCAATTTTTTCGGGTAGTTATTTAACGGGCGATGTTCAGATTTTGTTAAAATCGATTAATATTAAAGATACCCCGATAATTGAAAAAGAACGGCTGATTCAGGTGGAAAAACGCCATTATAGCGAAATGATTACCCGTGAATCTTTACCCTCAGAACAATATTTGACGTTATTCCAATCCATATTTGCGCAAAATCAACACCGCCTTGCGGTAGATTTAATTATTCTGGCATTAAAAATTTGTCAGTGTAAACAAGGAGAAATTACTTTAATTTCATTGGCGCGGGCCGGTACGCCAATAGGCGTATTATTAAAACGAATTTTACAACAATATTTTAATCGTATTTGTCATCATTATTCGATCTCAATTATTAGAGACAGGGGGCTTGATGTCAATGCGTTGCGGCATATTATTAAACAGCATCCTAACCTGGACAGCTTTACGTTTATTGATGGCTGGACGGGAAAAGGCGTAATTACTCAAGAGCTGCATAAAAGCGTGACTGACTTTAATCAGCAATACCATACGAACATTAGCTCCGATTTGTATGTCTTAAATGATATAGCCGGTGTTGCCGCAGTCACAGCAAGTTTTGATGACTATTTAATTCCATCGAGTTTATTGAATTCGACTATTTCAGGTTTAATCAGTCGCTCAATTTTACACCGTGATTATATTAATGAAGACGATTTTCACGGCTGTCTTTATTATGAAGAATTTTTACAACATGATTTAAGTAACTGGTTTGTTACTGAAACCATGCGCTCGGTTGCGGATGTTGCGGCGATTACTATAAAAAACTTTAGCGGTCAAAATGACAGTGCCATTAAATGGGAGGTGCAACAGCGTTCGATTAATTTCATTAATCAAATAAAACAAGATTATGGCATAAGTAATATTAATCTGATTAAACCCGGTATTGGCGAGGCGACACGGGTATTATTACGGCGAGTACCGGATTTGGTCATTTTAAAAAACCTGCAAGCACAAGAAACCAGGCACTTAGTGTTACTGGCTGAAGAAAAGCAGGTGCCGCTGCTGGAAGATCCTGCAATGTCATATCAGGCATTATCGATTATTAAGAATGTAAGTCATGACTGAAGATACAGGTTATGTCAAAAATAACCTGTCCTCAAACGACAAACGCTTCAATTTAATAGCGGCATTTGTTCTTATGTTGCTGCCGGTTTAGGGTTTGTGGAAGTTTGTACGTTCAGTTTTTTTCCTGCTGATGGTTTTGGTCTTTTTGAGATTAGTTTTTTTAGCCGTTTTCTTATTACGCGCCTTAATTTTGGTTTTTATTCGGCGAGTATTTTTATGCTTGATGGGAGCGGATGTCAGTTTTGGAGGGGCAGCCGTTCGATTGCCGCAATCCAGTTGGTAGGGGGGAGTGCCTGCTGAGTTTGTAGGCATGGTGGTAATGTTTTTTACTGGATTACCGTTCGTTTGATAGGCGAACCCCGCATCCATTTTTTGCATCATTAATTGATAACGTTCTTTGCTGGACATGCCGCCCATCACTACGCCGATCAGATGTTTGCCGTTTTGATGAGCCGCACCGATCAGATTAAAACCCGAGCCGCAGGTGAATCCGGTTTTCATGCCTTCGGCGCCGGGATAATTGGCTGTAAACTTGTTGATGCTGCGCAGTACCGTGCCTTTGTAATTAAAGTTGTGCGCAGAAAAATAGTGGTAATATTCGGGGAAATTGCGCTGGGCTTTCCATGCCAGAACGGCCATATCTCTGGATGTGGTTACTTGCCAGTTGTTGGGAAGGCCGGTTGCATTTTTGAACCGGGTATTGTACATGCCTAATGAGTGTGCTTTTGTGGTCATGTTAACGGCAAAATGTTCTTCCGTGTCGCCTAAATGTTCTGCAAGAACAACGGCCGCATCATTTGCGGAACGGGTAATTGTGGCTAAAATGGCGTCTTCGACGCTCAAATGTTCGCCGCGTCTTAAGCCTAGTTTGCTATTGGGTTGCCTTGATGCATGCGTTGATACGGTTAAGGTGTCGTGCAGATGAATTTGACCTGATTTCAAGGCGTCAAATGTCATGTACAGTGTCATTAGCTTGGTTAGAGAGGCTGGATACCATGACTGAGTTGCTTCTACTTCATGTAAAACATCGCCGTTATTTGCGTTAATGATGATGGCGGTATAGCGGCCATAGCTGACCTCCGACACTGCAAATAGCCCTATAACATTTAGAATAAGTAGCGTTAATTTAACTTTAGTCATTTAAAAAAATTTTCTCAAAAGATGGGTAATTAAAAACATAAGTGCGGTTTTTATCAGCGCTCCCTTTAAAAGCGTCTGAGCAACACAACCAACCGCGCTATGTACCTGAAGGATTTATCGCTAAGTAGCGTAAAACCCCGCCGTTCAGGGCGAGGATGTCAGCGGCTCAATTCCGAATATTTCATAATATGCACAATATATCCTGCGTTAGAATTATACCAAGATTGCTAGCAGAGGACGCTTAGGCTCGCTCTATGACGGCAACTTAAAAGTAAAGACTTCAACATCACAATCAGCAAAAACCAAGCGATCGGTGTGAAGTCTCGAATAATCGTACAAAAGTAAAACAACCGTCGGATAGACGGGGCTGGTTTGTGAAGTGAACGGTGCAACAATGCCGTCAGCAGCAGAAACCCGTGAGCAGTAGCGATGCACACTCGCTCTTAGACAACTAGGAACCCCCTTCCTTTAGCTGGGGGAGAATGTCAAGACTAAAAATCGATGCAAGTGTAAGGGGGTTCTCCTTTGCATATTCCCCAAAAACTGCCGAAGTCACCTTCGGCGCCAGATTTCCAGTTCTCTGAAAACGCTTCGAATACTATGCCGTCCCAGCCTTTTTCAGCCAATTTTTTGAAGGTAGAGGTGACCACCAGTGCCTGGTTTTTCTTACCGGCAACACCGCAACGTTGCCGGGTCAGCTTATTGGTCTCGGCGCCGCCTTCGGGGGCATTCGGCCAGCCGAACTCAGTTAGGACTACCGCTTTATCCGGATAAGTCCGGCGTATATCCTCAAGTCGGGCAATATGGAACTCAGCGGCTTTTTTTGCCGGAATACAGGGAAAAATGCCGGAATATTGGTTCTCCCACCAGGGAAAAACGTTGATGCCTATCCAATCGACTTGGGCGCCGAAATTGGTTTGTTGGCAGGGCGTGCTGCGGTTACACCATTCCCACCAAGTATCGATGGTGGTGACCGGTTGGGAAATGCCCGCTTCGCGCAGCGCATCAATGCAACGGCTGATTTCGCCGTCAAAGGCATAGCCATGACGGGTTCTGACTTCGGAACCGCAGCTTAATTTGATGATGGTTTTGGGAAAGGCTTTAGCGGCTTCAATACCGGCGGTTATCGAGCGTGAATTGACGGCGATATCGTCATCGAGCCAGATAATCGCAATAACTTTAAGATGCCTCGCCTCGGCGGCGGCAAAGGTGTATTCCAGTCCATTCATAACACCGTAGGTCATGATGCAGCGGAAAGGCGTGTCTTTGACTAATTTATCCAGCAGTTGATCGATTAACTCTTTGGACGGGTGCGCGCCGTAATCGGGATTGAGTTTGCCGACATAAGGGCTAAAGGCGGCGCATTGCAAGGCGTCTTGTTTGGCGGGTTGGGTGGTTTTTTCACGCGCCGATGCGTTCTGGCAAATAACTAGGGCTATGAAAAATATAATGAATGACAGTAACTGTTTCATAAAATTTCCTTGTTGGTTTGAGACCTCTCTCTTCAGGGAGAGTCGTTTAACGTTGACAGCGATGCTTTAGCATCGTTATCCTTCCGAGTAATCTCGTCGTTTACGGCGAGGCAATCCACTGACCTCTATCTGTCGATGGATGGTCGTAAGACAAGTCATTTGGCAGATGAGGTCGAATGTATTGGCGCGTACGCTACGAACTATTGGCTATTTTAACCATTTGTTTTTTATGGTAAAAAATGGAGTTATGCCGCCTATCAATATGCAAATAATCAATGCTGACCAAGCGGTTTGGTTCCAATCGACCGGATAAATGTCGGCCTTGACCGGCTTGCTGATGCCGGGAATGCTGGGCAAATCGCCATCGCCGCCATCGACTTTCAATTGCGCTTTCATGCCTTTTTCCATGTGCTGTGCCAGTTCGCAATGCACCAGGTAGGTTTTTTTCTGGCTGGGCACAATCAGCGAAGCTTTCAATTCGCCCTGGCCGTAAAGCTCCAGATGAAACATGCCCTGCGGATAGATATAACCGGGTAGGCCGTGAATCATCAATTGGTGGCGGATCTGGTCGTCATTGATAAAGGTGATATTGATCCGGGAGCAGGGCGCAACATCCCATTCCTGAGTGTCGAAGGCAAACATTTTTCCGGGGAATTTCAGTGCGTGTTTGTGACCGGCGCGGATAGTGATGTTGACGTCGCCGGACACTTTCGGGCAATCTTTAGGCAGATTATCGCTGTTGGCGTTCATGATCATACCTTTTTCGTCCATCATCATGCTGCCGTGATGCATCATGGCCATGGTGTCGTCGGCTGTTGCCACGTAACTGTGCAAGCCCAGTAGGATTAACAGTGTGCTTAAACCTTTCATTGCTTTTGTTTCCGTTGGTAAACCAGCACCACAAAAACAGACAGTCCTATGGCCAAGCCGGCCGCTAGGCCGAATACGATGATGCTGACATAATCGGGCGCAATCAATCCGGCTTCGCCAAGCAGCGGCGCGACATCGCCTGTACCCCAGACTGCTTGTTTTTTGGCGTAGTAATCTTTGTTAAATACCTGGTCGAGCAAGGTACCATGCATTTTCGGCATACCTTGCTTATCGATTAACGGCTTGTAGGCAAGAATGGCCATGTTGCCGCCGGGTTCCATGCCGTCGGTGGTAGTGCCGGTGGGGACGTGGTCATGGAACATCCACAGGCCGGGGCCGTAGCTGTTTAAGCCGTTGTTTTCGGTGCGCAAACGCAGGTTAAGCCGTTGCGCCGGTGCAATGTCGAACACGTCGCGCGTTACTTGTGACGCTGCCGGTAGCTCAACGCCGTCGAAAGCGGTGATGGTGGCTTTATGTCCGTGGATGTGCAGCGCGACCGGAGAGCGCTGGGTATTGGCGATATGCAGTTTGATGTCTTCGTTGTCATCGGCGACGATGACGCTGTCCCTGAGCGTGTAAGGGAAGGAATGACCGTTCAGTAAAAAATAGTTTTCAAACGATTCGTTCATGTTGTAGTCCCGGTTCATGTGCTGTGCGATCAGTCTGGGGTCGTTGGCATTTTGGATGATATGCGCCAGTTGTTTATCGACCGACTGATAATGCAAATCGTATTCCCGGCTGTAGGATTCTTTCACCGCAACGGCGGGGTGGCGGACTTGCCCGGCGCCGATATTAAAACTCTGCATCCAGTTATTGGGCCGGTTTTCTTCGACAATAATCATGCCGCTCAAGCCCATCATGGTGTGCTGGGCGGTTTGTACGTGGCAATGGTAAAGCATGGTGCCGGCATGACGGGGCTGGATTTCATACGTGTGGCTTTTGCCGGGGAATACCGGGTGTTCTTCCATGCCGTCATTATCGTCACCTGCGGCGGTTTTCCAGGGATGGTCGATGCCATGTAGATGGATGGTATGCGGCAGATAATGGGTGTTTTCCAGGGTGATGTAAACCTTGTCGCCCTGTTCGACACGAATTACCGGCGATGGCGCACGCAACAGCGGATTGGCTACAACTGAATTGAAATTTTTAACCGCCATGCCGTTGCCCTTGGGCGCGAACACCCAAAGTCCCGGCTGAATGCCGGGGGCGATGTCAAAGGTGTTAATCAGAAAATCGCCGTCGGGACTGGCGCCGTTAAGTTCGACGACTTCAAGCTTGATGCGGATGATGTCGGGATCGCCGTCGCCATCGAGGTCGTCGGTTTTGGTCAGGGCATCCTGGGCGATATGCGTTTGCATCAGCGTCTGCATCGATACGTTGTTGGCACCTTTGACCGCGAGGGCAATGTCGTAAGGATTGTCCGGCTCGCAGGACAGCGCTTCGTTGATACTGACGCCATCGACAACTTGCGCCGACCGCCATTCGGGATGCTCGTTAGAGCAAGGCTTTTCTACCGCGACAGTTTCTCCCGAATGGTTAAAAACGGTCTCAGGTGGCGTAATACCGGCTTTTTGTAACGGAGTTGGTACAAAATAAACGGTAACCGCGATGAATACCGCGATAAGCAGAATGGCTAAAAGAAGAAAGAAACTTTTGGGCATAAACGACAAAAAAATTGCTACAAAGTACCGCTATTGTAAAGGCCTGTCAGGTTAAAACCTAGGCGCATTTTTAAATGCGGAAAATCGATAAGATGTCGAAGCGATAGGTTTTGCAAACACAGTGTTATTTTAAATAACACTGTCGCGCATTATACTTGTTATAATCTTATGAGGTTTTATGTTCATCAAGTGGATTCTTAATTAGAAGAACAGCCCGCTTTTTCAGTCTTTATTCGTACAAATGTTTACTTGGTATTAATGCATGTCTACTTCGAACCCGTATAATTCTAATTCGAACTCGTATAACCCTGATCTTGATTGGACCCAGGTAAGAGAAACATCAAAAATGCTCATCTTATCGGCTATTCAAGTAGAAGATATGATGGTTGCAGCTGATTTATCAGTCAATACGCTGACCGAATCGTTCACCTCTATTGTTGAACATATGCAGTCTATTAATGAACATCTGCTCTTGCTTGATTCTTGCGATATAAGGGATGAAGCCTTGGTATGCTGTGCGGAAACAACCGATAAGATTCAGGCCTCCATTGTCGCTTTCCAGTTTTATGATCGGATGCAGCAATGCTTGCAGCATGTCACTTCAAATCTAAAAGGATTGTCCGAACTGGTAGAAAGCCCTAAGCGCCTTTATAATCCGGCCGAATGGCGACAATTTCAGCATGAAATCCGTTCCCGTTACACAATGGAATCAGAAAAACTGATGTTCGATGCCATTGTAGAAGGTAAGTCGATAGATGATGCGCTTTCGATAAAAAATGCCCATCAGGAAGAAGATCAGTCCGATAATATAGAGCTTTTCTAAAAGATTCATGTCACTTAAACGCATCGTTATCATTTGTACATTATCCTCTTTTCTTGCCGGTTGCGCTGGATTATACGGTTCTCAGCCACCTGCTCCTGTGTATGGCGGCCAATCCAAGAGTCAAAAGCCTCCCGTCAGTGTACCCAAAAAACCCACAGTGCATAAACCGGTTGTTAAAACACAACCGCTTAAAGACTTTTCGTTAATAAAGCCGGAACCCTTGTCATCTTCAGATCCGGTTACGTTAGAAGATATGGAGTCCTCAGCGCCGCCGCCACCGTCTCCTTCAGAATTAACGCCGTTTTACCCGATAGAGGCCACAGTCCGGTTATCGCCGGTAGTAAGCGCTTTAGTTTCAGCAGCCAATCAAAATACCCATGCCGGTGATCTTGATTCGGCGGCTACCTCGATAGAAAGAGCGATCAGGATTGAACCAAGAAATGCGACTTTGTTTTATAAGTTGGCGTTATTAAGGCTAAAACAATCAAAGCCCCGTTTGGCAGAAGATCTGGCAAAAAAATCGGCATCATTGACGGCGACCGATAATACCTTAAAAAAACACTGTTGGTTATTGATAGCTCATGCCCGAGAAATACAACAGGATTTTTCCGGAGCAAGGGCGGCACGTGCAAAGGCTAATAGTTTTTAAATAGGGTAATGCTCGGTCATTAATCAATCTTCCTTATTGCTAATCCCAAAGCAGGCGCATTCATGTGCCTGCTTTGGGAATTTGCGTTGCATTTTTAATCTACAATGCAATCCTATGCGTCATCGTCAGTCTTTTGCCGATAACTTTCCATTTTATCAAAGTTCAAATAACGATAGGTATCGTCAGCGGTTTCGTTAATCTGACTGGCATAGTGCATATACTGGTCAAAAGTCGGAATCTTGCCCAAAATCGAACACACCGCCGCCAGTTCCGCCGACGACAAATACACATTCGCGCCATCGCCCAAACGGTTGGGGAAGTTGCGTGTTGAAGTCGACACCACGGTAGCGTTTTCGGCGACCCGCGCTTGATTGCCCATGCACAACGAACAGCCCGGCATTTCGGTGCGCGCTCCTGATTTACCGAAAGTGCTGTAATAGCCTTCTTCAGTCAATTGGGTCTGATCCATTTTGGTGGGCGGTGCTACCCATAACTGGGTCGGCAATTTACCGGGGTGTTTTTCCAGTAATTTACCGGCGGCACGGAAATGGCCGATATTGGTCATGCACGAACCCAAAAACACTTCGTCGATTTTGGTTCCGGCGACAGCGGACAGGGTTTTTACGTCATCCGGGTCGTTGGGGCAGGCCAGCAGCGGTTCCTTGATGTCACTCATATCGATGTCGATGACTTCAAAGTATTCGGCATCGGCGTCAGCTTCCAGCAATACCGGATTAGCCAGCCATGCTTCCATGGCTTTTATCCGGCGCTCAATAGTGCGCACATCGCCGTAACCCTCGCTTATCATCCATTTCAGCAGAGTGATGTTCGAGTTCAGATACTCTCGGATCGGCGCTTCATTCAAACGTACCGTGCAACCGCCTGCGGAACGTTCGGCCGAGGCGTCGGACAATTCAAAAGCCTGCTCCACTTTTAAATCCGGCAAACCTTCGATTTCCAGAATGCGCCCGGAAAATACGTTCTTTTTGCCTTTCTTTTCAACGGTCAGCAAGCCGCGTTGTATCGCTGCGTAAGGAATGGCATTGACCAGATCGCGCAGGGTGATGCCGGGCTGCATTTTGCCTTTAAATCTAACTAAAACCGATTCCGGCATATCCAGCGGCATCACCCCGGTGGCGGCGGCAAATGCAACCAGACCGGAACCGGCCGGAAAGGAAATGCCGATAGGGAAACGGGTATGCGAATCGCCGCCGGTGCCGACGGTATCCGGCAACAGCATCCGGTTTAGCCAGGAGTGAATAATGCCGTCGCCGGGGCGTAGCGATACGCCGCCGCGATTCATAATGAAATCCGGCAAGGTGTGCTGCATGGTAACGTCAATCGGCTTCGGGTAGGCCGCCGTGTGGCAGAACGACTGCAACACCAAATCGGCGGAAAAACCCAGGCAAGCCAAGTCTTTCAGCTCGTCGCGGGTCATAGGTCCAGTGGTGTCCTGAGAGCCCACGGTGGTCATGTGCGGTTCGCAATAGGTATTGGGACGGATGCCGATAACGCCGCAGGCTTGACCGACTATTTTTTGCGCCAGGGTAAAGCCTTTGTTACTGTCTTCGGCTGCAACCGGACGGTTAAAAACCGTGGAGGCGGGCAAGCCCAGTACTTTACGCGCGCGGTCTGTCAAGCCCCGGCCAATGATTAACGGGATACGGCCGCCGGCGCGCACTTCGTCTAAAATCACCTCGGTTTTCAGTTCGAACTTGCAGATCAGTTCGCCGGTAGTGTGATTTTTAACTTCACCTTGGTAGGGATAAATGTCGATTACATCGCCCATCGCCATTTGCGTTACGTCGCATTCAAAGGGCAGGGCGCCGGAATCTTCCATGGTATTAAAGAAAATCGGCGCGATTTTGCCGCCGATACAAACCCCGCCTTCGCGCTTGTTGGGGATGTACGGAATGTCATTACCCATGAACCACAATACCGAATTGGTCGCCGACTTGCGCGATGAACCGGTACCGACCACGTCGCCGACATAAGCCACCGGAAAACCTTTTTGCTTGAGTTGGTTAATTTGCTGTTCGGCGTTGCTGATGCCCTCGCGCGGCATTTTCAGCATTGCCTTGGCATGTAACGGAATATCAGGTCGCGACCAGGCATCGGGAGCCGGTGATAAATCATCGGTATTGGTTTCGCCGGTTACCTTGAACACGGTCACCGTCAGTTTTTCAGGCACTTTGGGTTTGCTGGTGAACCATTGCGCTTCCGCCCAGGAGTTAAGTACCTGTTTGGCGAACGGGTTTCCTGCATCGGCTTTTTCCTGCACGTCGTGGAAAGCATCGAAAATCAGCAGCGTATGGGACAGCGCCTTGGCGGCAATCGGCGCCAGCGCTTCGTTATCCAGCAAGTCGATTAACGGCGCAATGTTGTAACCGCCCAGCATCGTGCCCAAGAGTTCGGTGGCGCGTTCGGCATTCAGGATTGGCGAACTGACTTCGCCTTTGGCGACGGCAGCCAAAAATCCCGCTTTAACATAAGCGGCCTCGTCAACACCGGCAGGGACGCGGTTGGCCAGCAGGTCGAGGATGAATTCTTGTTCGGCAACTGCTCCCTGCGTTGCTTTACCTCCTGCATCATACAAGTCTCTAGCAGGCGGTTGTTTAATCAGCTCGACTAAAGAGGCGACTTGTTCAGCATCCAGCGGCTTGGGCACGATGCCGTCGGCTGCGCGTTCTGCTACGTGTTTACGGTATTGTTTTAGCATAAGGAGTTCCTTGGGAAAAGGTTGGATTAGGATTAGACGACACCTAAGAATACGCGTTCCAGTCGCGACGTAGGCGTCGCTCCCACGTGGCAGCGACGCCTACGTCGCGACTGGAACGAAAGGCTTTTTTCGTGGACGCTATCTTTTACTATTTCATCGCCTTAACAATCGCATTACCCATTTCAACCGTTCCGCAGTTCGATTGCGGGTTGAGATCCGGGGTCACAAACTTGCCTTCGTTCACCACTTTTTCAACGGCTGTTTTTATTTTAGCAGCGGCTTCATGCTCGCCGAGATGATCCAGCATCATCACGCCGGCCATAATCACGGCAGTAGGATTGGCCAGGTTTTTTCCGGCGATGTCCGGCGCGCTGCCGTGTACGGCTTCAAACAACGCGGCATCCGCACCGATATTGGCGCCGGGAATCAAGCCCAGTCCGCCGACCAAACCTGCGGTCAGATCGGACAGGATATCGCCGAACATGTTGGTGCAGACGATCACATCGAATTGCGTCGGATCCATCACCATGTGCATGCAGGCGGCGTCGATAATTTTTTCGTCATACTGAATATCGGGGTATTTCGGCGCGATTTCACGGGCAACATCCAGAAACAGGCCTTGGGTGTATTTTAAAATATTGGCTTTATGGCAGACGGTGACTTTTTTACGATTGTTGTCGCGCGCATAGTTAAAGGCGTATTCGATAATCCGTTCCGAACCGGCCCGGGTGACCACGGCCAGGCTTTCGGCAATATCTTTTTTCGGCGTCAGGTAATGCTCAAGTCCGGCATACAGTCCTTCGGTGTTTTCCCTGACGATGACAATATCGACATTGTCGAAACGGGTTAAGACGCCCGGCCAGTTTTTGGCAGGACGCACATTGGCGTATAAATCATATTTCTGCCGCAACGCTACATTGATGCTTCTGAAGCCGTTGCCGCCAACGCCGGTGGTTAACGGGCCTTTAAAAGCCAGCCGGGTTTTGTCGATGGATGCCATGGTTTCGTCGGGCAATGGGGTGCCGAATTGTTCGAAAGCGGCTAAACCTGCATAGGCTTCCTCCCATTGGATTTTTACGCCGGACGCGTTAATAATTTTAACAGCCTCATCCATGATTGATGGGCCGATACCATCACCTTTTATCAACGTAACTGCGTGCATTCATTTCTCCAAAAGTTAAAAAAACAGACAATTATAGTGCTTTAGGCCGGTCTTTAGCCAGTTGCACCGGTTAAATGCTGCAAATCGCTGGGCTTTTGTTATGATGCATTCAGTCTATAGAGACGTTGCGGCGCGATGTCGCACTATCTTGTGTGGCATTACTTACCAAGTGGATTCTTAATCTAGTATCAGGAGTTATTATGGCTAATCTTATCCCACCCAAAAACGGCAGTGCTATCATCCTAAAAAACGGCAAACTTGTCGTGCCGGATAATCCCATTATTCCTTTTATTGAAGGTGACGGTACCGGGCCGGATATTTGGCGTGCCGCCGTTCGCGTTCTGGACGCGGCTGTTGCCAACGCCTATTCCGGGCAAAAAAAAATTCATTGGATGGAAGTCTACGCAGGAGAAAAAGCCCATCGATTGCTGGATACTTGGCTGCCTGATGAAACCGTCGATGCCTGTAAAAATTATTTGGTATCGATTAAAGGCCCGCTAACTACGCCGGTAGGCGGCGGTATCAGATCGCTGAACGTGGCTTTGCGTCAGATGCTGGATATGTACGTGTGTTTGCGGCCGGTAAGATGGTTTAACGGCGTACCGTCGCCGGTCAAAAATCCCGGATCCGTTGATATGGTCATATTTCGGGAAAATACCGAGGACATCTACGCCGGTATCGAGTTTGAACAAGGCAGCGATGACGTAAAGACTTTTTTAAATCTATTGAAAGAGAATTTTCCCGAGCAATACGCCAAAATCCGTTTTCCGGAAACATCGGGCATAGGCATAAAGCCAGTGTCGCGAGAGGGTACCGAGCGCCTGATCCGTTCGGCTATTGATTATGCTATTGCCAATAAACGCAAATCGCTGACGATTGTGCATAAAGGCAATATCATGAAATTTACCGAAGGGGCGTTTCGTCAGTGGGCTTATCAGTTGGCCGAACGCGAATATTCCGAGCATGTCTACACTTGGGGACATTGGGAAAAAACCCGCGCCGAGTTTGGCGAAGTTGCAGCAAATAAGGTAAAGGACCAAGCCTTGGCGAAAGGTCTCATTTTAGTTAAAGACAGCATTGCGGATATTGCCTTGCAGCAAGTGCTGACCCGGCCGGAAGATTTTGACGTGATCGCTACCTTGAATTTGAACGGCGATTATTTATCCGATGCCTTGGCCGCGCAAGTCGGCGGAATCGGCATTGCTCCCGGCGGCAATATCAACTATCAAACCGGCACCGCTGTTTTTGAAGCCACGCATGGCACAGCACCCAAATACGCTGATTTGGATAAAGTCAATCCGGGTTCATTAATCTTGTCCGGCGAAATGATGTTGCGCTATATGGGATGGACCAAGGCTGCCGATGCGATCATTGATGCGATGGATGCCGCCATTGCCGGTAAACGGGTGACTTATGATTTTGCCCGGCTGATGGAGGGGGCGACACAAGTCAAATGCAGCGAGTTTGCCGATGTATTGATTGAAAATTTAAATAAGCAATAAATTGTAGCAGCGGTTGCTTAACGCCGAGATAAGCTTAGGTAATGATACCAATAGATGACAGTTGGCTTTAGTCTTATTATTGCCAACAGGTCATCAAGCGTATCCGGAGCAGACGTTATGGCAGAAAAAACCAAACGAAAACAAGTCCGCTATGAAAGAAACGACATTGATGCGGTTTTTAGAAAAACGCCGGTTTTTTTTAACCAGGTGCAGCCGGTTAAGATTATTAATATCAGCAAACAGGGTATTGCCCTCTGCAGCCATCAGGCGTTAAAAAAAAATCACCACCTTAAAATAATGCTGAGTTTTATCAGGGGTGAAAGTTTTTTTCTTAATGGGCAGGTTGTGCATTCGTTTAATCAGCATAACAATTCCCCGTATGATGAGTTTATAGAATTATATGCCGGCGCTTTGTCGGTACCTGTTCCGCTGCCTTTTAAATACGGCATCCATTTTGAGAGGAATTACCCGCGATTTATGGATTATCTGATTGAATCAGGTTGTAAAAACGGCTTTGAAGTCCAGCGCCGCGATCTCAGTCGGGGGAGGTAAGGATGTTCTTGATTAATCTTTCTTTCCGGTTTTAGACCTCGGCCTTCAGGCCATAACTATCTACACAAGTCATCATAGCCGGACGGGGCAACGCTCCTGCGTGGGAACGCATATGTAAGCATGATGACATTCAGTATGGATTCCCACGCAGGAGCATGGGAACCAGACCCGCGACTCTTTAACTTGGGTAGATAGCTATGCCTTCAGGCGGGGAGGTAAGGCTGCTCTTGATCTGCTTTGTTTTCAGGTATTCCGAATGCTGTTATCCACTTAGGAATGCGCACAAAATAACGTGAGCAAGTTGCCAATAGCGGGAGTGCAGGCTTGCGCTCCAGCTGAAAATTTACGCCGCGAGTTGTTCAAATTGTTTCATATTCATTCCTTAGCTATTGAAATTAATCTTTACTGCCTAGCAAAGACTTTAGGTCTGCAAACGGATTGTGAGTAGAAAGCGGGGCGGTCGATTTGTCGGCTGCCGAACTGCCGAAGCGGGTTTCCTCGTATCTTGAATGCTCATTGTCATGGCAGTAAATACACAATAACTCCCAGTTACTGCCGTCGGATGGGTTGTCGTCGTGGTTATGGTTTTTATGATGCACCGTCAATTCGGTCAGGTTTTTATGATCGAATTCACGGGTGCAGCGACCGCATACCCACGGGTATAACTTGAGTGCTTGGCCGCGATAAGACTGTTCTCTGAGTTCCTGATTACGTCGTGCATCAGTGACGATTTGATTCAGCTTATTTTTATCGGCTTGGTTTTTTCTGACGGTCATAAAATATCTTCTGTAATAGTGGAAATTCGCGCTAGACTTATACAACTAAATTTTAACAGAAAAACAGTAAAGAACAGAAACCGACCTTTGTCCGGACGAAGGTTAACAGCTGATTTTGAAAAATAAAACCTTAAGGTGGCGTGTGGACAAACGAACATTTACCAATCGACTGATCGTTCTCGATACCGAAACGACCGGATTAAATCCGCAGGAAGGGCATAGAATTATTGAAATCGGCTGTGTGGAGTTGGTTAACCGTCGCTTAACGGGCAAGCGTTTTCATACCTATATCAATCCACAGCGGATTATTGATGACGGCGCCATTGAGGTTCATGGTATTACTAATCAGTTTTTAGAGGATAAACCCTGTTTTGCGGATATTGTTAAGGATTTTATTGCGTTTATTCAGCAGGGTGAGCTGGTTATTCATAATGCGCCGTTTGATGTCGGTTTTATTAATTATGAGTTTTCACGGCTGAAAAACCAGGCCGGAACGGTCGCCGATTACAGCGAAGTATTCGACACGCTGACCTATGCCAGAAAAAAACATCCGGGACAGCGCAATAGTCTGGATGCATTGTGTAAGCGTTATGGTATCGATAACAGCCATCGGGATTTACATGGCGCCTTGCTGGATGCTGAAATTCTGGCCGATGTGTTTTTATTGATGACCGGCGGGCAGTCTTCGTTGCTGGATGAAGTGCAGGGAAAGGCTGATGGAATGACCACGCATAGCGCGGTTAAGTATTTGTCGACGGATCGTGCCGCCTTAAAAGTCATCGCTTGTACGGAACAGGAATTAAACGCCCATCAACAGCGCCTGGAGGCTATTGAAAAAGCCTCAGGCACTTGTCTCTGGAACGTAGGGGCGACCGGCGGGTCGCCCACAGAAATGTAGGGTTAAAAAGCGCGAATAAATTCGCGCCCATAACGTTGCAGATTACTCTTCAGATTTCGGCTTTGCCCGTCTGGAGGTTGAACCTACCCTTTTTTTGCTTTTGTCCGCTTTTTTAGCATCGTCGTCTTTCGCCGATTTTTTAGCGCCTTCATCCATTTTGGATATGTTAAGTTGCTGGCCGACTACCCTGACTTTTTTCAATTCCTGAAATAATTCCTTTGGTATGCCTGCCGGTAACTCAACGGTGCTGTAGTCGTCCTGAATTCTAATGCGGGCGATATGGTCGCCGTCAATCCCCGTTTCATTGGCTATGGCACCCACAATATTGCCGGGTTTTACGCCGTGATTGTGGCCGACTTCAATACGGTAGGTTTCCATTTCAATATCAGCTCCGCCGAATGCACGTTTTGGTTTGCGTTCTTTTTGCGGTCTGTCGGATCTGTCGGATCGTGAAGATCTGTCATCCCTGGATGGCCGATCATCACGGCTATCTTTAGCTCTTTTAGGCAGATTTTGCATTAACAAAGGCGTGTCGCCTTGCACCAGTTTTGCCAGTGCGGCTGCTATTTCCAGCGCGGTAACATTGTGTTCTTGTTGGAATTGTTCGATCAGTTGATTGAAGAAGCTCAGTTCTTCGGCGGCCAGCGTATCGGAAATGTTCTGTTTAAAGCGGGCAATACGTTTGTTGTTAATGACCTCAGTTGAAGGCAAGCCCATTTCTTCAACTTTTTGCTTGGTCGCTCTTTCAATATTGGCCAGCAGATTTCTTTCTCTGGGGGCAATAAACAAAATCGCGTCGCCGGTACGACCTGCGCGGCCTGTTCTGCCGATACGGTGAACATAAGATTCGGTATCGTAAGGAACGTCATAGTTAACGACGTGAGTGATGCGGTCTACATCCAGCCCGCGTGCAGCAACGTCAGTGGCAATTAGAATATCCAGTTTGCCGTTTTTTAGATGGGCAATAGCCCGTTCACGCAAGGATTGAGACATGTCGCCGTTAATCGCAGCAGCCGAATAACCGCGCGCTTCCAGCTTTTCTGCCAGTTCAACCGTTGCGGTTTTGGTTCTGACGAAAATAATCATGCCGTCAAAGGTTTCGGCTTCCAGAATGCGGGTTAGCGCGTCCAGTTTATGTACGCCGCTGACCATCCAATAGCGTTGGCGGATGTTTTCAGCCGATGCAGTGGTCACCTTAATAGTGACATGTTCAGGCTCATTGAGGTATTGCTGAGCGATTTTACGGATAATCGAAGGCATAGTCGCAGAAAATAAGGCGATTTGTCTTTGTTTTGGAATTTGCTCAAGAATCCATTCCACATCATCAATAAAGCCCATGCGCAGCATTTCATCGGCTTCGTCAAGTACCAGAAAGCTGAGCCCTTTCAGATTTAGCGTACCTTTGCGCATGTGATCCATCACCCGGCCCGGCGTACCGACAACCACATGAGCGCCGCGTTTTAACTGACGTAACTGGGTGCTGTAATCCTGTCCGCCGTAGATAGGCAGAACATGGAAACCTTTCAAATGCGAGGCATAACGTTGAAACGCTTCTGCCACCTGAATGGCCAGTTCGCGGGTTGGCGCCAGTACCAGCACTTGCGGGTCTTTTTGCTTCAGGTCGATGAGCGATAAAATCGGTAAGGCAAAAGCGGCGGTTTTGCCGGTTCCTGTTTGTGCTTGTCCCAGAACGTCTTTGCCTTGCAGTAGCAGTGGGATGGTTTGTGCTTGTATGGGTGAAGGTGTTTCATAACCGACATCTTTCAGTGCCTTTAGCACCGGTTCAATCAGAGCTAAATCACTAAAAGAGGGTAATGTAGAAACATCATTGGACATGGATTTACCTGTTGTAGATATAGAATGCGCGTAAGCGCGGGGGAATGTGTTTGTATATCAGGGCATTATAACCCACTATGTGAATATGTGTATAAAAATTAAGGCTACCAACCCAAGGCGGGACAATTTTACAGATAACATCCCTTTTAGGGATGTTATCTGTTCCATGGACAGGCCATTAGGTATTTATACTAATTGTAACCGTCAGTAAAGCGAGAAACAATCAACGCTAACGAAAGCAGCGCAATTGGAATGTTAGTCGTTATTATTTTTATAGGTGTGTCTCCCTACACTCGGTCTGGGGTGCAAAGGATGTTTTTAGACTACCCAAACCGGCTATAGTAGCCTAGTATTAAGTCGGTATTGCCATTCGGCTTCGTAGATTTGAGCGCAAATTATGACGATTGGAAGATTATTTCAACATATAAAAAACAATTAGGAATGCAATACAATGAAAAATAAAACAAAATATTCTCCGGTAATAGGATTTGCTTTACTGCTTGGCGTTGTCGGGCAGGCAATATTCCCCCCTGTCGCGATTGCTGCCCCTTTAGTCGATCAGGATCAATCGCTTGGCGGTTTGTCAGCACATGGTGTTGGAGCTGAAAGAAAACATATTGCCATGGTCGAGACGCAAGGCATTGATACGGTATTGGACATACCGTTACGTCTGGGAGGATTTGCGGCAACACTAATTGGCACAGGCCTTTTTATCGGCACAAGCCCTATTACCGGCTTGATGACGGCATTACATCCACATAATGCCATACTAAAAGCGGCGGATTTTCTGGTAGTCAGGCCGGGTAACTACACTTTTGTTAGGCCCAGTGGTGACTTTGATTTTGATTCACGATCTGACGATGAAAAATAACCAGCTTAGGCTATAGTTATAGTCGATGTCATTAACGTAGAGTGACTTGTTTGTATTTAATTAATAGGCTTCAAAATTTAAATGCAAGTTATTCTTCAATAATCCGATTAAAATAAATCGCCTTAATGCAAGACAATTGATGAGAGCCTATCCATGGAATTAAAAACAAGAATGCAAGGTTTTGGCTGGTCCAAAGCCGAAATAAATATGGATAATAAAGCGACTAAAACAGGCCAGCTCAATGAAAAACCGGATCAAGCTTTTGCGCCACTGTCACTAAAAATACTTTCCCCGGTGGAGTTGGCGCTTAAAGAGGCTATACATTCCAAGTTGCTTGATATTCTTGATTTGTCGTTGATCAGCGGCATAGAAGAGAAAGAAGCCAGAAAACAGATTCGGGCGGTTGTTCAAAAATTAATCGACGAAGAATCCCTGCCTTTAAATACCCAGACCCGGCATCAAATCATTAAGGAAATTGAAGATGATGTACTGGGGCTTGGGCCTTTGGAAGCCTTGTTGTACGACCCGACCATTGCCGATATTCTGGTTAACGGCTACAAAAGAATATATGTCGAACGTTTCGGCAAGCTGGAATTAACCCCGGTCAGATTTAACGACAACAATCATCTGATGAAAATTATCGACCGGATTGTGTCAAAGATTGGCCGCCGGATTGATGAATCATCGCCGATGGTAGATGCCAGATTACAGGACGGTTCGCGGGTAAACGCCATTATTCCTCCGTTAGCGCTGGACGGTCCTTCCCTGTCGATTAGACGCTTTGCCGTCGATAAAATGGCGCTGGATGATCTGGTAGTCAGGGGGGCCCTAACCGATTACATGGCGGAGTTTCTCAAAAACACGACCAAGGCCAAACTGAATATACTGATTTCGGGGGGGACAGGCTCGGGTAAAACCACGATGTTGAACGCCATCTCAAATTTCATTCCCAGCAATGAAAGAGTCATCACCCTGGAAGATTCCGCCGAGTTACAGCTACAGCTGCCCCATGTTTTACGCCTGGAAACCCGACTGGCAAATGTTGAAGGCAAGGGCGAAGTCACCTTGCGCGATTTGGTGCGTAACAGCCTGAGAATGCGACCGGATCGTATCGTGATCGGCGAAGTCAGAAGCGGCGAGGCCTTCGATATGCTGCAGGCGATGAATACCGGACATGAAGGCTCACTGACCACCGTCCATGCCAATAATCCCAGAGATGCGCTGGCGCGTCTGGAGAATATGGTTTCCATGGCGGGACTGGATATGCCGGCTAAGGCGATTAGAAAACAGATAGTCTCGGCCATTCACATTATTATTCAACTGAGCCGACTCGAAGATGGCAGCAGGCGGATCGTCAGCATCCAGGAAGTCGACGGCATGGAAGGCGACGTGATTACCTTAACTGAAATCTTTAAATACCACAGACGCGGCATAGACGAAAAAGGCGTTGTCCTGGGGCAATATTGTTCAACAGGACTGATTCCCAAATGCATGGCCAATTTCAAACAACGAGGGCTCAACGCAGATCTGGCCATTTTTACCCATAATCTCAGTGAATAACAGGAGAACGATATGACCAGTGATATGGTGACACTATTTGTTGGCTTAGTCTTTTTAACAGTCTTGGTGGCCTCGCAAATTCTGGTGTTGCCGACCTTGGGAACCAGTCGGGCAGACAGCCGTAAACTGAAACAACGGCTGGAAGGTGTGATTCTGGCGCATGGCGATTCTGACGCCTCGATTATCAAAGCAAAATATCTTAAACGCTTGGGGCCTGTTGAACGCAGCCTTGAGCGTTTTCCCGGTATGGGCGCATTAAAAACATTGCTGGACCAGTCCGGAAAACAGCAAATGGCTTATCGCTTTGCCTTAATGTTATTACTGTTGGCCGCCGGTATCGCGTCAATAGTGTGGCTGTACTCGCATCAGCCGATATTCACTCTGGGTGCGTTCATTTTTGCCGCCGCCTTACCGATCGTCTGGCTAAAAAAACAAAGAACCAAACGCCTGGACAAGTTTGAAGAGCAACTGCCCGAAGCCTTGCAAATGATGTCCAGAGCCTTGCGCACCGGCTATCCGTTTGTCGAATGCATGAAAATAGTCTCCACCGAAATGAGCGAACCTATCAGTCAGGAATTTGGCATGACCTATGAGGAAATCAATTACGGCCGCGATATTGAAGTGGCGTTTGCGTTGATGATAGAGCGGGTACCCAGCCTCAGTTTAATCGCGATGAGCACCGCAATTATTATCCAGCGGGAAACCGGCGGCAATCTTGCCGAGGTGCTGTTAAAAATCAGCGCGGTACTCAGCGGGCGTTTTAAATTGCAACGCCGCATCAAAACACTGTCGGCAGACGGCATATTCTCGGCCTGGATTTTGCTGTTATTGCCAATGGCTTTATTTGCCATATTGAACCTGATGGGGCCGGATTACTTTAAGCCGGTCTATGATTCGCCCGATAGAATGATGTATCTCTATGTCTTTATGGGCCTGGAGTTGGTCGCCGCTTTCTGGATACGGCTGATTATTACTATTGACGCCTGAGGTAACGTGAATGGACTTTTTGATGCAATTGTTGACAGGGCTGATGGCTAGTCAGTGGGGCGTAGTGTTGATGGTGTCCGGCGCCGTTTTTATTTTTGCGTTGGCGCTGATGTCGTTATTCGATGATTTTTTTAATCCGGTACGCTCCCGTTTTAAGCGGGAAATCAATGCCGATGCAATGTCGACAACCGATACCAACGATTTATCGGACAAGCTCCGTAAATATAATAATCTGTTCACGCCTTCCGATAAATCATTATTGCAAAGAACCACCATGCGCCTTCATTATGGCGGTTTTCATGCTAGGAACAGTTTATTGCATTATTATGCGATACGCATGCTGTTAATGATTTCATTGCCCTTGTTAGCGCTGATAGTCACGGGATTTATTCCGGGCATAAAGACTATGATCATCGGTCAATCCCTATTAGTCGCGCTCGCAGTCGGTTATATGGCGCCCAGTTTTATATTGGATAGAATCATTGTCAACAGACAGAAAACCATTCGCCGGGCTTTTCCCGATGCGCTTGATTTACTGGTGGTCTGTTCCGAGGCGGGCTTAAGCCTGGATGCGGCGATACAAAAAGTCACCACCGAACTCAGCATCAGCCAGCCGGTATTGGCTGACGAACTGGATATTGTGATTGACGAGACCCGTGCCGGTATTGATCGGCATAAAGCCTTGCAAAGACTGGTTGACAGAACCGGGGTGGAAGACGTCAAAGGCTTGGTGTCCGCGCTGTCGCAAAGTATGCGTTTTGGCACCAGTATTGTCGAGACCCTCAAGGTCTATTCCGAAGAACTCAGGGACAAAAGAACCCAGGCCGCCGAAGCCGTGGCCGCAAAAATCGGCACCAAGCTGATCTTCCCCTTGGCGGTTTGTTTATTGCCGGCGTTTTTGCTGGTCGTGATGGCGCCAGCCCTGATTATATTTAAAAAAATGGGCTCTATGTGAAAGGCAAAATAGTAGGAGCAGGCCATGCCCGCGACTTTTCTCGTTCCCACGCTCCTGCGTGGGAATGAGGTGACATTTAATAACTTGAGCATTATAAAAATGAATAAAGTGAATTACCCCGACCTAAAGGAAGGAGCTTCCAGCTTCAACAGGGCGATGCTCGGCATAATGCGGAGTCTAAAGTCCCTTCGACTGGCAGTACCGGATATTCCCTCCGGCAGGCTGAATTATCAGCACGGAAAAAATCGTACACGGATGCAAAGGCAAAATCAAGAGCATTCTTACATCCCCCACCTGAAGGAAGGGGTTTTACGAACAAAATGGATAAAAAAACCAACCAAAAATATTTTTTGGGTTATTTCAAGTCTGATGCTGCTGACCGCCTGCAATCCCGGCAACATTAAACAAGCGGAAAACCGCAGCCATCAGGAAACCGAAGATATCTTGCAAAGCGCGGGGCTTAACGTAACGTCGGTCGATGAAGCGATAGTCAAAGCGGAAAAAGCCCTCCAAAGCGGCAAAACGGACCTGGCGCAGCTCTATTATATAAAAGCCTATAACCTGGAACCGGATAATGTTCAGGTTTTGCAAAAAATGGCCGACTTATATATCGGGCTGAAAAAATATGATCTGGCGGAAGTTAGTTTTAAATTGATAGTCAAGCAGCAGCCGGATGACGTAAACACCGCAGAACAATACGGACTGTTGTTGATCAAGCGGGGAAAATACCCGGACGCAGCAGAAAATCTCAATCGGGTTATCGCCAAACGGCAAAGCTGGCGCGCTTATAACGGCTTGGGCATTATCGCCAATTTGCAGGGCGAGCCGCTGAAAGCCGAGACTCTGTTTAAAAAGGCCGACAACATCCTGCCCAATTCACCCGAATTGCTCAATAATATCGGCTTTGCGCTGTATTCAGCCGACAAACTGGATGAAGCTGCATCCTATTATAGTAAAGCCCTGCAAATCAATCCCGGTTTTAAAAAGGCAATCTATAACTACGGCTTGCTGCAGGCGCGCTTGAAACACTATGAACAAGCTTATACCGCCTTTGCTAAAGTCGCATCACCGGCCGAAGCCCATAATAATATCGGTTATATTGCGATGATGAATGGCGATTACCCCGAGGCGAACAATTATCTGCAGGAGGCCATAAAGTTATCGCCCCGGTTTTATAAAAAAGCCAATGATAATTTGGCCCGGCTGGAAATGCTGGAAAAACAGTAAGCGGATATGCATTCCCACGCGGGAGCGTGGGAACGAGCGAAAGGCGATTAACCTAAGCCTGACGGTTTCCGGTTTCCATGCTCCGGCTTGGGAACTAAGCGTGACGGGGGTTGGTAGTGGGAGCGACGCCTACGTCGCGATAAGGGCGCGTTTCGGATGGGGTTCTGGTTCCATGCTCCAGCGTGGGAATGATGAACAATTATCTGCAGGAGGCCATAAAGTTATCGCCCCGGTTTTATAAAAAAGCCAATGATAATTTGGCCCGGCTGGAAATGCTGGAAAAACAGTAAGCGGATATGCATTCCCACGCGGGAGCGTGGGAACGAGCGAAACCCCGTCCGGCTGGGTAATAGCTGGAGTGCAGGCTTCGCCTGCAAGCGCAAGCACCAAAAGTAGGCGCTTTAGGCGAAGCTTGCACTCCCGCTTCCGGTTCCTATGCTTCCGTATGCGTTCCCGCGCGGGAGCTGGGAACGAGCGAATGACTAAGATAACATGTCAGCAGAACCTGGGTGGTAGGTATTGATACTACTGTTTTTTTCTATTTTTATACCTATAATATTTACCAATGATTGAATAACCGATTCGAACCTGTATAACGCAGTATTTAAACGTTTCGGACGGGGTTGCAAACCCCGTCCGGCTTGGCGTCAAAGCGTTAAAGAAAAAACAAATCTGAATCTTAAATCATCCTGTTTGCTGTCATAGGCAGGCTGCGTTTAAGGGTTTTACTGAAAATGGGAGGTTTTTTTAGAGAGGGATCTTTAATCAAGTGGTTTTTGACCGGCAATAAAGTCGGTCAAAAATAGTTTACATTTTGCATTGAGGAACACGTCATGAAAAACATAATTAACAAAGTAAAAGCATTTTTAGCCGATGAACAAGGTGCTGAAACGGTGGAATGGGTGATGATTGCTGCCGCCTTGGCGATTGTTATTGCTGCAGTTTATGCAGGTACCTTACAAGGGGGTCTTGAAACCGCTATGAAGAGCCTATCTAACACACTTACTGGTACTACTCCATAATCTGCTGGTAAGCTAGAAACAGCGCGCCTCCCCTCGACCTAGTCGAGGGGAGGCGCGCCCTGTTATCCTAAGCGCCTGAACCCGTCGGACGCTTAGGATAACAGTTGATTTTGATCCATCTGCAGGCGTTGTTCGCAACTAAAAACAGCGGTTTTTATTTTCCACATAAAGCCTGGATGGATACTAAAATAATACCTTGTACCTTGTACCTTGTACCTTGTATCAATAGCGCTATTAAAATTTATAATAAAAAGCCCACGTTATGCTGATACTTTATGCGATATTAATCCTGTGTTTAGTGCTGGCGTCTGTTTTCGATGTCCGCATGAAAAAAATACCCAATTGGCTTTCCCTGGTGCTGATGGTATCCGGTTTGATCGGGAACGCTGTTGCCGTCAAGGGACTGAGTTTGGGTGATAGCGGCGCAGGGCTTGTTGTAGGTTTATTGCTGATGCTGCCCGGCTATATTTTCGGCAGTATGGGCGCGGGCGATGTCAAACTGATGGCGGCGATAGGCAGCGTGCTCGGCATTACCCAGATAGTGGACGTGGTCATTTACAGTTACCTAGTGATGTTGGTGTTGGCGGTCTTGTTTGTGATCATCAAAGGCGATTTAATCCGGCTGTTGCGTCGCTATCAGGCGCTGCTTTACGGTTTGTTTTCCGGCATCGTGTCTTACCAAAAACCCGACAGCTCTGAAGCGGCGGGCCAACGGGTGCCGCTGGCGCCGGCCATCGCCTTGGCGACCTGTTATGTTGTATATCCGACCATCAGCAAGGTAGACTTTATGGTGACTTCATGGCATTTGTAGAGCTGATTAAACAACCCCGAACCCTTGACGAAAGCGCGCTCGATGCCGAGTTATTGCTCGATTTAACGTTAAAACATTTCTATGACGGCGGCGTGCTGGATTTGCAGCAACTGGCCGACAGGATGGCCTTGCCCGGCAAGATCATGGAAGCGATATTGCTGACCTTGCGCAAGGATGCCCGGATCGAGGTGCTTGCGGTACAAGACCATAGCGCCGGGGTGCGTTATCAGTTGACCGATTTGGGCCGTGCCGAAGCGAAAAACGCCTATTTACGCAGCGGTTACATTGGCCGCGCCCCGATCACCCTCGATCATTACCGGCAGTTGGTCGAAGCGCAATCGGTGTTTAACTGCACGGTTACTAAAGCGCAGTTACAGGAAGCGTTTGCCGATGTCGTTATCGAAGAGCATCTGTACGATCAATTAGGACCGGCTTTGCATTCCGGCCGGGCGATCATGGTTTACGGCGCCGCCGGCACCGGTAAAACCTTTATTTGCAAACACCTGGCGCGTTGTTTGGGCGGCCCGGTTTATCTTCCCTATGCGATTGCTGTGGGCAGGGAAATCATCCAGTTTTTTGACCCGTTGATTCATCGACCGGTCTATAAAGTTAGCGAGAAAGCCGATTATCACTTTGAAACCCGCAGCGATCAGCGCCTGATTTTATGCGAGCGCCCGGTGGCGATCAGCGGCGGCGAGTTGACGATGGACAGTCTTGAATTGCGTTATGACCCCATTACCCGCTTAAACCACGCGCCTATCCAGTTAAAAGCCAATAACGGTATTTATATCGTTGACGATATGGGTCGGCAGCGGATAGCGCCGATCGAATTGTTAAATCGCTGGATTGTGCCGATGGAAGAGCACATGGACTATCTGACCGTGGGCACAGGCCAGCATTTTCCGGTGCCGTTCGATACGGTGCTGGTGTTTTCAACCAATTTGCACCCGCTGGAATTGGCCGATGAGGCTTTTTTAAGGCGTTTGGGCTACAAAATTCATTTTTCGGCTATTATTAAACAACAATTTACGCTGATCTGGGAAAATGTGTGTCGGGAGCGCGAGGTAACGCTTGAGGACGGCGTACTGGAGCGTGTTTTTGAATTGTATGATCAGACCAAGCGGCCTTTTTTGCCGTGCCAACCTCGGGATTTAATCGGCCTAGGACTCGATATAGCGGCATTTAAAAATAATAAGGGACATCTAAGCAAAGAAAATATCAGGCTCGCGTGGGATACATACTTTATCGATATATAGGGAAGGGGTGAACAAATGAACAAACGTTTTATTATCATGTTGAGTATTGCCTTGTTGTTGGCATTTTTGGCGGCATGGATTGCCAATCGCTGGATACAGGGCAAAGCGCAGCCTGATCAGGCGATGTCTGTGGTGGTCGCTGCGGTTGAAATACCTTTTGGCGTCAAGCTGGAAGAATCCCAGGTTAAAGTCATTTCCTGGCAGGGTAATTCGGCGCCGCAAGGGGCTTATTCATCCAAAGAACAAGTGGTCAACAAGGTTACGATGAACAAGTTCTATCCCGATGAAATCATCACGGAAAAAAGGGTTTCAGAATATCTGGGCGGCAGCACGCTGTCTGCGTTGATTAGCAAGGAATATCGCGCTATTTCGGTGCGCGTGGATGATGTGGTCGGGGTGGCAGGATTTATTTTACCGGGCAACCGGGTCGATATTCTGGCGACAAAAAAAGATCGAAGTGCCAATCAGGCGAATACTCGAACGCTGTTGCAGAACATTAAGGTATTGGCGGTGGATCAGGAAGCCTCCCAGGAAAAAGAAAAACCCGCTATCGTCAGGGCGGTTACCCTGGAATTAAAGCCGGAGCAGGCCGAGGTTATTGTTCAGGCGATGCAGGAAGGCACCATACAGTTGACTTTACGGAATCCGCTGGATAACGAGGTGCAAGAGGCTCCTGTCAAGGTAGCCGCAGCGCAACCGACGCCGCAACCGCAACCGCAAAAACAGCGGGTAAAAAAACGGCTTAAAAAACGCACATTAAAAGTCATTCCATGGTGATAACAGGCCTGGGAAGCAGGGGAATTAACGGCTGCCAAGTTAAGGCGCAACCGTATGGCAGCGGGATGTAGTCAAGTACCTTGCCTGTCGGTAAGCGTTCAGTTTCCCTTTGAAAAAGGGGGGCTGAACGCTTACGCCTGTTGCAGCAGTTGGCAGTCAAATTGAGCACCAAATTATTAACATCGGATGAGTTAGCCATGAATAAAAAAATGAATAAAAAGTTATCTTGTATTTTCTTGAGTTTCGCCTTATTTGCCACGCATAATGCGGTTGCCGCAATCACCAGCGCCGGTATTAAATCTGATAAGGTGCAGGTTTCGTTAAATAAATCCAGGCTGATTACGCTGGATAGAAATATAGCGGAAATATCGCAAGGCAATCCGGCAGTTGCCGATTTTCCCGTCGATGAGGAAGCCGCAGAAGCCAGTTTTATGCCGCCGAATCAGTTATTAATCCGGGGCAAATCATTAGGCACCACGAATTTGTATCTGTGGGGAGATAACGGAAAAATTGTACAAGCCCTGGATATTGAGGTGACCCACGATCTGGAATCGTTAAAATCCCAGTTATATGTTTTATTGCCTCATGAAAATATAGCCATCCGCTCGTCGCAAAGAAATGTGGTGTTAAGCGGCGAAGTCAGTTCGGTGGCCAATATGCAGGCGGCGCTTGATTTGGCGCAAAGTTATTTGCCGCTGCAACGCGGCGGCATGGGCGCAGGCGGCGCAGGCGGGCAAGCATCCGGCGCTTCTGCCGGTAGCGCAGGTGCCGGTAGCGGCTCCAGCAGAGCCAACGCGCCCAGGGTGATCAATTTAATGAGTGTCGGCGGCGCCCAGCAGGTGATGCTGGATGTAAAAATAGCCGAGATAGACCGAAAACTGATCAAGGGGCTGAATATTAAATTCAGCGCGTTGCAGGTGTCCGATACTTTTTCGGTCGGCACGGTTAGCGGCGGCGGCAGCGCCAATGCCTTGGGTATCGGCGGCTTGCTCAATAACCATAGTTTTAATGCCGGCGCGGTGTTTTTACAGGCGATCAGCGGTGAGTTTCTGTTTAATCTGACCATCGATGCGGCCAATGATCAGCAATTGGCGAAAATTCTGGCTCAACCCACGTTAACCACATTGTCAGGCCAGGCGGCGACCTTTATTTCAGGCGGCGAATTCCCGATTCCGGTACCGCAAAGTGGTGGCGGTAACGGAACGGTTACCATTCAATTTAAAGAATTCGGCATCGGCTTAAAGTTTGTGCCGGTGGTGCTGGATTCCGGGCGCATTAACCTGAACATGAATGTCAGTGTCAGCGAGCTGTCGGAAGATGCCGCTATTATCGCCCAGGCGGGCAATACCAACAGTCAGTTTTCCATACCGTCATTAACCAAACGGGAAGCGAGCAGTACGCTGGAACTGGCGGACGGCCAAACCATGAGTATTGCCGGGTTAATCAGCGATAAATTGCGCGAGAATGTGAACAAGTTTCCGGGTCTGGGCGATATACCGGGTCTGGGCGCGTTATTTCGCAGTTCAAAATTTTTAAACCAGCAAACCGAACTGGTGATTTTTGTCACCCCTCGGCTGGCTAAACCGGTGCTGGCGCAGAATGCACAATTGCCCACCGATAGCTTTGTGCCGCCGGATGATGTCGATTTTTATGTCCTGGGCAGAACCGAATCAAGAAAGGTCAGAAACCGTTGGCTAAAAAATGATGTCAATTCCATAGGTAATAAGGGTGGGCTTGATGGCGAATACGGTCAGCAATTAATGGAAGGAGTTCAATAATGCAAATATTCACGAAAGGTAATGTCAGGCAGGCTGTGACAGGCGTAATGTTGTTAACGCTGATGACCGGTTGCGCCGAATGGAATTCGCACCCGGTGGTCGTCGATCAGAATTTTGGCAATGCGGTCAGAAACATGGTTAAGCATCAGACCTTGTATCCTGAACATGGTCAGGATGATAAGGCCATTGTGTCCTTGGACGGGCAAAAAGCCCAAAGCATTATCAGGGCTTATCGGGAAGGTTCTTCGGAAAAGCTTGAGCAGGGCAAAGAAGCCGTTACTTTTGATCCGGGGTCGGTTGGGCAATAGCTAGCGAGGTCATTTTGTATGGAAACAACTTGTGGGAGCGACGCCCACGTCGCGACGTGGGCGTCGCTCCCACATTGGACTTTCGCAGTAACAGGTATAACAGGAGCAAAACAATGAAAATGAATTGTTCAAAGGAACAGCGTGGTGTCGTCGTTGTCGCGGTGACCATTGCCTTGCCGGTATTGCTGCTTATTATGGGCTTGGCCTTGGATTTCGGGCATGTGTTCGTCAATAAAACCCGCTTGCAAAATGCCCTTGATGCCACCGCATTAAGCGCGGCGATAGCGATTAACAGGGATGTCACGCACAGCACAACGGATGCCAATATTGCCGGGAGAGCAACGTTTGATCGGTTTAAAACGGCTCCAGGCAATAATGAATTGGCAGATCTGAATGCTGGGTCTCTGGTATTTGACTATTCCAGAACATTAGACCCCTGGGGATCTTTTAATCCAGCATCGGATAAGTTTGCGTTTGTTAAAGTCATCTCGACGGATATGTTGCAGGTGACGCCGGTATTAATCAGGATTTTAGAACAGTTTAGTGATGACATGCCGGTTCCGGCCATTGCGACTGCAGGGCCGGTAGGGCAGAATTGTGATCTGGCGCCATTGGTAATCTGCCCAACACCGGGAAATCCACAGATAGGATGTGATGCGACTGGGTGTAACGGCATCCCTTTTCATACAAAAGTTTGCTTGAAGGGAGGAACCGACGCTGCAAAAGAGGGTACCTGCCAGGATCCAAGTTTGCCTACCGGGAACTTTGGGTTATTGCGTTTTGATGGGATGGCCGGTGGTGCTGATATCAGAGAGCTTTTAGCGGGTAATGTTAATACCTGTACAAATGATCCAGGCTGGGAGCCTGGAAATAAAGTAGGCCCGGTAAGTCAAGGAATAGAAGCGAGGTTTGAAGCGGATTTGGTGCAAACGGAATATACGGGCGTGTTTCCAGACGGGGGCTACAATCCCCAGTATGTCTCGGATACTAACAAGGAACTTGCAAAAATTCCCATACCTGCAGGCACCGCCTACAAGAGGACTATGGCAGTTCCGGTTGTTGATAGTTGCGATCAAAAGAAGACCCTTAACATTATCGCTGCCAGTTGCTTTTTATTGACAGAACAAGCTACACATACTGGAAAGGAAAATGAAGTCATAGGCGAACTAACGGGTGTCTGTCCCGGGCCTGGTGCTTTTAGTCCAACTAATCCTGTGTTATTCGGCCCCTACAAAATCGTCTTATTTAAAAGCCCGGGGAGCGGCGACTCATGAATAACATTAAACAAAAAGGGTCATCAACCGTAGAGTTTGCGATGCTGCTGCCGTTGTTATTGTTGTTGATTTTGATGGTGTCTGAATTCGGGGTTATGTTTTACCGGCTGAATGCGGTGAGCAAATCGGTGCAAGTTGCTGCCCGTTATTTGTCCAATAATAACACAACACCACCACCTGATATGGCCGCAGCCAGGAATCTGGCTGTTTATGGCAATACTGCAGGCACCGGAACACCCGTAGTGCCGGGCTTTACTGCAGCCAATATAGACATAACAAACCCAATTGCCCAGCATGTCCAGGTAAAAGTTGTAAACTATGACTCCAATTTTATATTGGGTGATGCCCTGAATTCACTGGTGGGGAGGGTCACAGGGGGCAGTGTTCCTATGACACTTCATGCCAGCAGCGTAATGAGGTTCGCCCAATGATCAATAAACATAAACAGAAAGGCGCTGAAACCGTGGAATTTGCGATGATTGCGTTGTTGTTTTTTGCGGTGCTGTTTGCCATCATCGAATTCAGCAGGGCTTTGTTTGTCTGGAATGCCTTGACGGAAGCTACCCGCCGGGGTGCGAGAATGGCGGTTATTTGTCCCGTTGGAAGCGGAATTCCAAAGCAAGTTGCTATGTTTGGTGACAAAGGTGGCTCATTAACAACCAGCCCGATTATTTACGGTTTGACGCCTGCGATGGTGACTGTAAGTTATTCGGATGCGTCGGCCAATCCAACCTTTGTCCGGGTAAGCATCACCAACTATCCACATACGCTCATGATTCCTCTCTGGGGCAGTTCGATTACAGCTCCTCCATTCACGACGACCTTGCCCACAGAAAGTCTGGGCGCTGTTCCAACCTATCCTGGCGAATCAGTGAGTGCGCCTAAATGTAATTTTTGATGAATATTGTCCACGAAAAGCACGAAAAGAAAAGCATGAAAAAGAATAATTTCTCATTATCTATTGCAAGCAACCTATTCTTAGGGTCAGATAAAAAGTAAAAAATCAAATTTAAAATGAAGTACCCCTAGTTTTAAAATTTAATATTTTTTCGTGTTTTTCGTGGACAATGCTTTACACGGTGCAGCGCGCCGATACCTCATTCCCACTCAGCGCGTGGGAATGAGGTAATTTTTTTTTTAAAAAAACAGATAACTAAAATGGCAGACAATAAAATCAATTTGGTATTAATCGGAGATGATGAGCTGACCTGTGAAAAACAGTTAGCAATCCTGTCTTATTCAGGCGATATTAAAAGCAAGGTAATTTGCGCTAGATCAATAACGGATTCCATCAGTAAACATACTCAGGATGAACATAGCATAGTCATTATCAATTTAACCGCGAATGGCTTGAAAGAGTTGCAGGTTCTGAATGATATTGACGGCAAGAAAGCGGCTATTATCATTGTCGGAGATAAGACCAATATTGACTTGTTAAGCCTTGCAATCCGCGCCGGAGTCAAAGACTTTATCGATTATAAGGATTATGACGGCAAGCTGGATGGGGTATTTTGTAATATTAAAAAAAATATCACCCATAATTATAACAGCAGCAATGTTAAACGCTTAAATGCGGTTATTAATGCCAAAGGCGGTAGCGGAGCCAGTTTTATCGCCAGTAATGTCGCTTATGTTTTAGCAAAAGAGTCTAATTTAAAGGTGGCATTAGTCGATCTTGATTTGCAATTCGGCTCAATTGGACTCAATTTTGATAAGGTTCCAAAATATACGCTGACGGAAGCGTTAGATGCTATAGACGATTTGGATTCAATTTCATTAGAGGCTTATATGTCAAAATACAATGAAAATTTGAGCCTGCTATTGCCGTCACCAGCGGATATTTCACTGCCCGGAGAGATTAACGTCCTTCATTTAAGGAAATTGCTGGAACTGCTGCAAATTAATTACGACCAGATAGTGGTTGATTTGCCAAGATTAATCGATCCGGTATCCAATATGATTATGGAACAGGCGGATCAGATTACGCTGGTTCTCCAGCAGAGTCTGACTCAATTCAGGGATGGCCGCAGATTAATCCAGATATTAAACAAGGATCTGGATATTCCTTTGGAGAGAATAGCCATTGTAGCCAATCGATATAACCCAAAAAACAGTTTGCGGATAGACGATTTGAAAAACATGGTTAATCATGACAATGTTTATATGATTGCCAATGATTTTGAACGCGTTGCCAACGCGTCAAATCTGGGTGTTCCTTTATGTGAATCCTCAGCTAGTTCAAAAATTGCCCATGATCTAAAGGAGCTTGCCAGAAATCTGGGGAAAGTTGAATTTGAAGGTGAACGAAAAAGTTTATTCGGTCGCTTTAAATCTTTTTTATCCTGAAGCAGGGTAGGTTGGGTTAGCGATATACTTCACCCGTCAAGAATTGAGCTTTTTTTTCTGGTTCCCACGCTCCTGCGTGGGAACCCATACTGAAACAAAAGATTGCTGGGGAATAAAACCCAAGGCTTGCAGTCCGGTTTTTAGGGTTTGCAGAATTTAGGTGCCCGTAAAATGACGTATCAGGCTGAGTTTTCGTTATTTGCTTGTTATAATAGCCGCAATTTTGTAACCGTATTAATTCTAATCGAGAGATTTCATGATTCAAGGTAGTATCGTAGCGTTAGTCACACCGATGGATGAACGCGGTGCAGTGGATAAGGCGAGCTTAAAAAGGCTGGTAGAATTCCATATAGCCGAGGGAACCGATGGCCTGGTTGCTGTAGGAACTACCGGGGAGTCGGCGACGCTGGATGAAGCTGAACACTGCGATGTGATTCAATGTGTTGTTGATTTTGTCGGCGGCAGAATACCGGTGATTGCCGGAACCGGCGCTAATTCGACTACCGAAGCGATCAGGCTGACCCGTCTGGCTAAAGAAGCCGGAGCCGATGCCTGTCTGATCGTGACGCCTTATTATAATAAGCCGACTCAGGAAGGTTTATATCTTCATTACAGGGCGATAGCCGAGGCTGTCGATATTTCCCAGATTTTATACAATGTGCCTGGGCGTACGGCCTGCGATATGCTGCCGGAAACTGTTGGCCGTCTGTCTCATATTAAAAATATTGTTGGTGTTAAAGAGGCGACCGGCGATTTGTCCAGGGTTAAAAAAATCCGCGATTTGACTGGCGCCGATTTTGCCATTTATACCGGCGATGATGCGACCAGTCGCGAATTCTGTCTGCTGGGCGGCAACGGCAGTATTACGGTAACCGGTAATGTGGCGCCAAAGCGGGTGCATGATATGGTTATGGCAGCGATAGCCGGTGACAGTGAAACCGCTTTAGCCATCGACAAAAAATTAGCCGCATTACATGAACGGCTGTTTATTCAGTCTAATCCGATTCCGGTTAAATGGGCGGTTGCTGAAATGGGTTTGATGGGGAAAGGTATTCGTTTACCGTTAACCTGGTTGACTGAAGATTGCTTTGATGTGGTTCGTGATGCTTTGCATCAGGCTGAAGTTATATAATGTTATGAAAACTAAAATCAGCTTAGTCTTTGTCGTTGCGGTTTTGCTTAATGTATCTGCCTGCACTTACATAAAAAATTTGTTTCCAGACAAAGAAAAGGACTATCAGTTTACCACTGAAATCCCCCCGCTGGTGTTGCCGCCGGATCTTGCAAACGATTCAGCTGCAAAAGCTCTCTCTGTTGTTCCGGCGGCTGAAACGGCCGATGTCGCGGTCTCTGATTCGGTTGATGAAGCACTGGAGAATGAACCCTCTGCTCCTGAATCCGAAACAGATCAGGATATAGACCGGGAATCAATTCAGCTTGAGCTGGTTGACGCCGATCAGGGAGCCAAGCGATTACGCATCGGTACGTCATCGATTACCGCTTGGCGTATGCTCGGCAAAGCCTTAAGCCGAAATTCTATTGAGGTGACTAATCGCAACCAGGAAGAAAGGCTGTTTTATATTCATTATGAGCCGAACAAACAGGTCGTAGAGGATGAGTCTATTTTGGACGAGATTGTTTTTTTCTTCATTGGATTTGACATTGCCGAACGGGAATATATTCTCAAATTGATAGAAAGCAACCGGCAAACCGACGTTATTATCCTGGACAAAGAACAAAAACCGGTGGCTGATCAGGTAAGTTTGCGTTTGTTGACGCTATTGCATGATACGATTAAAGCCGATTTGGCTAAGTGATTTATTTCACTCTATTGTGGGAGCGATGCCCTCATCGCGATGAGGGCATCGCTCCCACAATGATCTGTGTTTCATCTTGAATCTTTCACCTTTATCTTTTTTAAAATGTTAAAAATCTCTGGAACTTCCGCGCTTTCCGACTTTCGTATTAACAAGCTACTGGCCGAACTTCAGGCTGTAGATCCCGCTATCAAGGCCGTCTCGGCGCGCTTTATTCATTTCATCGATATTCACAGTGAGTTGAGCGACAGTCAATCTGCAATTTTAAGGCAGCTGCTGGCTTACGGTTCTTCGCAGTCGGGTGATGATGCCGCTTCGGGTCGGCATTTATTGGTGGTGCCGCGCTCGGGCACGATTTCACCCTGGTCCAGCAAGGCGACCGAAATTGCCCGGCGTTGCGGATTATCCGAGGTTAATCGTATCGAGCGGGGTATTGAGTACGCGCTGGATACTAACGGGCCGTTATCAACATCTGTGAATGCGTTACTGCATGACCGTATGACGCAAACCGTTTTGCACGCTGAAAGTGAGCCGGATTTGTTTGCTCAGCATCCGCCTAAAACCTTATTGCGTGTCGATATTATTATGCAAGGACGCGAGGCGCTGACGAGCGCCAATACCGAACTGGGTTTGGCCTTGTCGGAGGATGAAATCGATTATCTGACCGACAGCTTTCAAACCTTGGGCAGAAACCCGACCGACGTTGAGTTGATGATGTTTGCCCAGGCCAATTCGGAGCATTGCCGACACAAGATTTTTAATGCCGATTGGACCATAGACGGTGTAGAGCAGGGGCAATCGTTGTTTAGCATGATTCGCAATACCGCCCAAAAAAGCCCGGAAGGCATCTTGTCGGCCTACAGCGATAACGCTTCGGTAGCGACAGGTTCAGCGGCGCAGGTTTTTATCCGCAATGCGCAGACCGGCGAATACGCCTATGTCGAAGAAGAGGCGCATTTGTTGATGAAGGTGGAAACCCATAATCATCCGACGGCTATTTCGCCTTATCCGGGCGCGGCAACCGGTTCCGGCGGCGAGATTCGCGACGAAGGCGCGACCGGGCGCGGCTCTTCGCCTAAAGCCGGGTTAACCGGGTTTTCGGTATCGCATTTGAAAGTCCCGGGTTTCCCTCAGCCCTGGGAAGCCGATAACGGCAAGCCGGAGCGTATCGCCTCGGCACTGACCATCATGCTGGAAGGCCCGCTCGGCGGCGCGGCCTTTAATAACGAATTCGGCAGGCCTAATCTGGCCGGTTATTTCCGCAGCTTTGAGCAATCGGTGCCGGGCAGCGACACCGAATTTCGCGGCTATCACAAACCGATCATGATCGCAGGCGGCATGGGCAACATCCGGCCGATGCTGGTCGACAAACACCCGATCCCGGCCGGTTCGTTGATTATCATCCTGGGCGGTCCGGCGATGTTAATCGGGCTGGGCGGCAGCGCCGCTTCCTCGCAGGCTTCCGGCGAAAGTTCGGAAGACCTGGATTTTGCCTCGGTGCAGCGGGAAAATCCCGAAATGGAACGCCGTTGTCAGGAAGTCATCAATCATTGCAATTCGATGGGCAACGATACCCCGATCGTGTCGATTCACGATATTGGCGCGGGCGGTTTGTCTAACGCGGTGCCGGAAATCATCCATGATTGCGAGCGCGGCGGCCGCTTTGAATTGCGCAAGGTGCATAACGCCGATAAAGGCATGTCGCCGATGCAAATCTGGTGCAATGAAGCGCAGGAACGTTATGTGGTTGCGATTAAGCCCGAGTCGCTGGCCTTATTCAGCGCCTTTTGCGAGCGCGAACATTGCCTGTTTGCGGTAATCGGCGAGGCGACCGAACAAGAACATTTATCGCTGAGCGACGAGCTGCTGGGCGACCAGCCGGTCGACATCCCGATGTCGGTATTATTCGGCAAGTCGCCGAAGCTGCACCGCAATGTCGAGCATGTGCCAGCCAATAGTAAAGCGCTGGATGTTAGCGGCATCAAGCTGAGTGATGCGGTCAAGCGGGTGCTGGCATTCCCTGCGGTTGCCGACAAAAGCTTTTTGATCCATATCGGCGACCGTTCGGTCACCGGACTGGTGGCGCGCGATCAAATGGTCGGCCCTTGGCAAACGCCGGTGGCCGATGTTGCGGTCACCGCTTCCGGCTTTCATGCGCTGACCGGCGAGGCGATGGCGATGGGCGAGCGCTCGCCGATTGCGGTTATCGACGCACCGGCATCCGGGCGCATGGCGATAGGCGAGGCCATTACCAATATTGCCGCCGCCGGCATCGATTCGCTGAAAAAAATCAAACTGTCGGCCAACTGGATGGCCGCCGCCGGTTACCGGGGCGAAGACGCGGCCCTGTTCGATACCGTCAAAGCGGTGGGTATGGAATTGTGTCCGGCGCTGGGTATCGCAATACCGGTGGGCAAGGATTCCCTGTCGATGAAAACCGTATGGAAAGATCATTCCCGGGAAAAAACCATGACCGCGCCGCTATCGCTGGTGATTACCGCGTTTGCGCCGGTTGCCGATATTAGCCTTACCCTGACCCCGCAATTGCGCTATGTGCAAGATGAAGACAGCGCCTTGATCCTGCTTGATCTGGGTGCCGGAAAAAACCGTTTAGGCGGTTCGGTGCTGGCGCAAGTCTACAATCAGCTGGGCGATGAATGTCCCGACCTGGATGATGCCGGATTATTGAAAGCTTTTTTCGATGCGATACAAACCCTGAACGGTCAAGGAAAACTGCTCAGTTATCATGATCGTTCCGATGGCGGTTTGCTGGCAACGGTGGCGGAAATGATGTTTGCCGGCAGGCTGGGCGTGACTTTGACGCTCGATAGTCTGGGCGATGATGTGCTGGCCGCATTATTTAACGAGGAATTGGGCGCGGTGTTGCAAGTGCGTCAGAGCGATTGCAAGGATGTCGTGGAGCTGTTGAAGCAATCCGGTTTGATTGATTGCGTTTATGTTATCGGTAAGGTTGTTGATTACGCCATGACTCAGTCCGAATATTACGGGAGCGACTTCAGCCATCCTGGGCGATTGCAGTCGCCCCTACTGGATGCAGGGCCAGGGCAGCAGTTGACTGTTCATTATCAAGGTGAGGTTATTTATGCTGCCGGTCGGTCCGAATTACAAAGTATCTGGTCCGAACTGAGTTACCGGATGCAGGCCTTGCGTGATAATCCGGCATGCGCGCTGCAACAGTTTGAGCAGATTGCCGATGACGACGATCCCGGCTTGAATGTTGAGTTGAGCTTTGATGCCAATGACGATGTGACCGCCGTATTTTCAGCCGCCGCCAGACCTAAAGTCGCGATATTGCGCGAGCAGGGCGTTAACGGCCATGTGGAAATGGCGGCGGCATTCGATCGCGCCGGATTTACCAGTATCGACGTCCATATGAGCGATATTATTGATGGTCGGGTGAGCTTGGCTGACTTTATCGGACTGGTTGCCTGCGGCGGTTTCTCTTATGGCGACGTACTCGGCGCCGGCGGCGGCTGGGCAAAATCGATCCTGTTCAACCGGCGCTGCCGCGATGAATTTGCCGCATTTTTTCAGCGGCCCGATACTTTCGGTCTGGGTGTTTGCAACGGTTGCCAGATGATGTCGGGATTAAAAGATATTATCCCGGGCGCCGAACACTGGCCGCGTTTTATGCGTAACAGCTCCGAACAATTCGAAGCGCGGGTGGCTTTGGTCGAAGTGCAAAAATCGCCCTCGATATTGTTTGCCGGTATGGAAGGCTCCAGAATGCCGGTGGCTATTGCCCATGGCGAAGGGCGCGCGGAATTTGCTGTTGACCCTGCGCTTGCGTTGGAAGCGGGTGCGGTGGCTTTGTGTTATGTCGATAACTACGGCGACTTGACTACGGAATTTCCGGCCAATCCTAACGGTTCGCCGTTCGGCATTACCGGACTGACCACCACCGACGGACGCTTTACCATTATGATGCCGCATCCCGAGCGCTGTTTCAGAACGCTGCAAAATTCATGGCACCCGGATGATTGGGAGGAATACGGTGCGTGGATGCGCCTGTTTAGGAACGCCAGGGTTTGGGTAGGCTGATTTTGTCGATAAAAAACGAAAAGCATTAACGGCCTTTTAAATTTTTTTTCGTGCCTTTTGTGCTTTTCGTGGACTAATATCGAATCCTAATAATACAAGGTTTGACATCCACCCCCAGCTAAAGCAGTGGGATTCCTTAGTACAGCCCTCCATGCCCGAAGGGGACGACTCTGAAAATCGTCTTACTTCACGCCATCTCAGTTACCCTGATGGCAGGAGATACGCAGCAACAGCGCATCCAACAGAAAAAGTTATAAATGATGAATAAACAACGTCAAGAGCATCCTTACTCCCTCCACCTAAAGGAGCAGGAAATTACAAGTATACCAATTTAGGTTGAGCAGTTAGAAAAATGGAACGCAGATGACGCTGATAATTATGATTAAATAAGATTTTATCTGTGTTCATCCTATTCATCTGCGTTCTATTGTATTTGCTAGTGCTGAATAGATGGTATTTTAGTAATCTCTATATCCCTAAAGGAACGGGCTTTACGGACTCTTTGGTAAAGGTTGTGGATTATAGATAGGGGGCAACATGACGGAAAATAAAAACCGAAGAAACTTTTTTCGTATTTATGATGAAGTGCATCTGTTTTACAAAAAAATAGATGAAAAGTTAGCGGCCGAACCCTATTCTATTTTCGATGATATTCTAAATAACCCGGCATTGTCTGAAGACATTGACAGCATATCTCAGCATTCGAAGTTGCTATCGACCGGCGTGGAAAAAATCTCGCCGGAGGTGATGGCTCCGCACCCTCGGATCAGGGAAAATGAAAAACACGAGGTCAACATCGGTGCTGGGGGAATGGCTTTTATCGGTGAGGGCGCGCTTAAAGAAGGCGATTATCTGATCATCAAAATAGGGCTGGCATCCAGCAAGACGGACATCGTTACTTACGGTCAGGTTGTTTCTTGTGAAAAAAGACTGGAAAATGCTGGCCGGTATGCTTATTCTGTTGGCGTTCATTTTGTCGATATGAAAGATGAAGACCGGGAATTACTGATTAAGTACGTGGACAAAAAACGCCGACAGTATAGATGGGGTCTTGGATTTCTGCTAGCCGTTGTTCTGACTACTATCGCTGCACCTGATATGGTATTCGGCTTATTGTTTGAACTGTTTCATTTTCTGTACGAGCATTTACTTGGGTTTTTTCATATTGTTTTTGAGTTTATCGAGTTGACTCTTGATAATCTCGTCGAACATTTTTTTCATACCGATTTACAGCAGACTCAGCTGATTGTTTTTTATATCCTGTTATTTTTTGTTGTTTATGGACTTTACCGTTTGTGGCGGATATTGCCGCCTTTTTGTCGGCATTATAAAGAAAATCTGTTGTTAGTTTATGCGCATAAGAAAGCGCATCTACTTTTTTATTGGCGGCAACAGTCTTTGTTCAACAAAATTAAACTGATTGTGATCGGCATGACGGTTATCGCTCTCTATGTCCTTTTTGGGCTTTGACATCCTCCACCTATTCCCTGAACGGCGAGGTTTTACGCTACTTAGCGATAAAACGCCGACGCCAATCAATCAATTCAACTCGTTAAGCGGCCATTAAGGTTGAAGCGAATAGTATAAGTTCAAAGCTTATCAGCGGTTGGTTATGCCTGTATCGCTCGCTATACAAGCAAATCGTATTAATGTTTAAAGAATATAACCTATGTTTCAATCCATCGACAGATGAGGTCGGTGAATGGTCTCCCCGTGAACGAGGAGCTTACCAGAGGATAACGATGCCAATACATCGTTGTCAAATCTAGCGATTCCTCCTAAAGGGAGGTTTCAAACCAGCAAGGAAATTTGATGAAAAAGCCACTGTTTTTTACGCTCTTGACTACGTTTGTCATGATATGCTCATCTGCATCCTACGCATCAGGAGGTGACGAAGGCCGTAGTCGCGGTCATGGCAAAAAACACCACAAACACCACAAACATCAACATTCCGAACAGGCCGGATATTATCGACAACAGCCTCGCTATTCACAGCCTCAAGATCCGCGCTCTCATGAGGGTTTGGCCGGCGGTATTGTCGGCAGCGTTTTAGGTTACGAAGTAGGTAATGGCGATCCAATTGCTACAGGACTCGGTGCTGCTGCAGGTTCTTATCTCGGCAATGGACTCAGCGGAAAGCGCTAATGTTATTCGATTAACCGGCAAACTTGATTGTATTAACTTAACACTAAAACCAGTAACTCAAAGAGAAAATATCATGAAAAAATTATTTTTTTTAATTCTACTCATTACAACTGCCGCCCTGTTTTCGCCGCTATCTTATGCCGATGGAGGGAGACACCGCGATCATCACGGCGGAGGGCATCGCGGTCACGGCTGGGAGCATCATAAACATAGACATCACCATTATGCGCGACCACAAATCAATTACTATTATTCCCAACCTGAAGTTCGTTATTATCAACAACCGCCGACTCGTTATTACCAGCAACCACGGTATTCAAATGATCAGCGTTCCCACCAAGGCTTAGCCGGTGGCGTTATCGGCAGTGTTTTCGGCTATGAACTGGGAAATGGTGATCCTGTTGCTACCGGGCTAGGTGCCGCCGCTGGTTCTTACCTTGGTAACGGAGCTGGTCAGGATTACCCAAGAAGATGGTAATCCCATCGGCCCGATGAAATAGTGGGTCGACTAATCGTTTACCTCATTTAGGGGTAAGGGAGTAGGAAATTACAAGTATACCAATTTAGGTTGAGCAGTTAGAAAAATGGAACGCAGATGACGCTGATAATTATGATTAAATAAGATTTTATCTGTGTTCATCCTGTTCATCTGCGTTCTATTGTATTTGCTAGTGCTGAATAGATGGTATTTTAGTAATCTCTATATCCCTAAGCGGTTTAGCGGTATAAGTGATTTTACTAATTGTATAAAGAATCTGCCCCGATTATCCTGTATTTGCTTTAAACATAGCCAATTAGTTTTTTAGATTAAATGGATGGGTATGCAACTGACAAGAAATTGGATTTTCCATGTTTTTGTTATTTTTATTCACACTTTAATGAGGGCATAATCATGAAAAAATTAGCATTAGCCTGTGCAGGTTTATTGTTATTTCTAAGTACTGCGGTTTTTGCCGAAGAACATGCGGACGCGGCGCTCAAACATGCCAATGCGGCGGTAGTTGAAGGTAAGTCAGGTAAGGCTGCGACTTTAGTCGAACACGCAAAGTTGGCAATGGAGCATACCTTGGCAGCCTCCATAGCCGCTAGAGGCGTACCGAAAACCCATTTAGACGCTGCTGCTAAGGAGCTGCAAGAGGCCATTGACCACGGTAATCTGGAGCATGTCGATGTGGCTACTACACATGCTGAAGCAGCGGTAGAGCATATTACCGCCGGCAATCAATAAACGCCATTATTTTGAACGGTCAGATTTTCGCTTTCAGGGCGTGCGTTAGTCGCCCGGGACGCATGAATTTGCTCCCGCAAAACCTGTTTGCTGAATCGGTGCGCTAGCCGAAAACCCTACTGTTTGACATATATCTTAAGAAGAGGGCGGAATACTCCGCCCTTTTTTTTGCGTTGAGTTCAGCGCTATCCGGAATAGTCGCTATGCCGAAGAAGCATCCTGTCGATCTGTTATAAAACGCTTTAATATCCGATAGTTGTTATATTTAAAGGCTGTCAAATCATCGGATTAAACGATATAATTGCCCGCAACAATCATCCTGTTAGAGAATGCAGTGGATATTAAAGAATACATGAAAATGCTGGGCCAACAGGCTAAGCAAGCAGGCCGGGAAATAAGCCGCACTGATTCCGGTCAAAAAAATATGGCTTTGCTAAAAATTGCCGAAGCCATTGAGAAAAATCATCAACTCCTGATAGCGGAAAATAGCAAGGATTTGGATGCAGGCAGGAAAAACGGCCTGGATGCGGCATCATTAGACAGGCTGGAATTAAAGCCAGCCGGTATTGATGCGATGATTGAAGGCTTAAAACAAGTCGCTGCGCTACCCGATCCGGTCGGCGAAATCAGTGATTTAAGCTACCGTCCCAGCGGTATCCAAGTCGGTCGAATGCGCGTACCTTTGGGGGTGATCGGCATCATTTACGAATCCCGTCCCAATGTGACGATCGATGCGGCGGCCTTGTGTCTTAAATCCGGCAACGCTTGTATTTTAAGAGGCGGCTCCGAAGCCATACATTCCAACCAGGCGATTGCAGCATGCATATCTGAAGGTCTGGAAGCTGCAGGTTTGCCGGTGGAAGCTGTGCAAATCGTGGCGACGGCAGATCGCGCTGCGGTAGGCGAATTGATTACCATGGATCAATACGTTGATGTCATCGTGCCTCGCGGCGGTAAGGGCTTGATTAAGCGTATTTCCAGCGAGGCAACTATTCCGGTGATCAAGCATTTGGACGGTATTTGTCATGTTTATATCGATGACAAAGCCGATATAGACAAGGCGGTCAAGATTGCCGTTAATGCCAAAACCCATCGCTACGGCGTGTGTAATGCGATGGAAACCTTGCTGGTAGCCGAGAGCATTGCCGCAAAAGTGTTGCCGCTGTTGGCTGAAAAATATAGAGAAAAAGGCGTCGCATTACGCGGCTGTCTGAAAACCTGTTCCCTGATTCCAAACTGCATCAGAGCGACCGAGGAAGACTGGAACACAGAATATCTGGCGCCGATTTTATCGATCAGGGTAGTCGATGGCATTGATGAGGCAATGGCTCACATTCAGCAGTACAGTTCCGGGCATACCGAAGCGATAGTAACCGAGGATTACACCGTGGCCCGGCGTTTTTTGCGGGAAGTCGATTCCAGTTCGGTGATGGTCAATGCCTCGACCCGTTTCGCCGACGGTTTTGAATACGGGCTGGGCGCTGAAATAGGTATTAGCACCGACAAGCTGCATGCCCGCGGCCCGGTGGGATTACAGGGATTGACCTCGTTAAAATACATTGTTCTGGGTGACGGCCATATCAGGCAGTAGCGGCTACCGGCTGGTCGCCCGTATTATATGATCGGTATTCTTGGCGGTACCTTCGACCCGGTTCACTACGGGCATTTACGTTCAGCGCTGGAGGTTAAGGACATCTTTGGGCTGGATGAAGTACGGTTGATTCCTAGCGCTAATCCCCCGCATCGCCAGCAGCCCGCCACATCAGCCAAAATGCGTCGGCAGATGTTGGCGCTGGCGATAAAAAATCAGCCGGGACTTAAAGTCGATACCAGGGAACTGGACAGATATGATGTGGATAAAATTCCGTCGTATATGGTCGACACACTGGAATCCTTAAGACAGGAGTTTCCAACCGAACCCTTGCTGTTGTTTATCGGCACTGACGCGTTCAAATATTTAACCGGCTGGCATCAATGGCAGCGATTATTCGACTATGCGCATATTGTGGTGATGACGAGGCCGGGCTTTGAAATAGATGTGCTCGATGATTTTTTTAAGGCCAGATTAACTCAGGAAATCAATAGCCTGTCGCAAACTGTTGCAGGAAAGCTATACTTTTCACAAGTTACCCAGCTGGATATTTCAGCAACGGCGATTAGGGGCATAATTGCAGATAAACAAAATCCGGTTTTTTTATTGCCGGATGCTGTCATAGAATACATCAAGCAACACAAGCTTTACGAGACACATTGATCTCATTTTTTATACTAGGAATTTGAATGCAAGCAGAACAGATATTAAAAATTGTCCAGGAAACTTTGGATGAGCGTAAAGGGCAAAACATAACGACACTCGATGTTCGGGGTAAAACCAGTTTTACCGATTATATGGTGGTGGTAACCGGTACTTCGGATCGTCACTTGAGGTCGTTATGTGAGTACGTATCGGAAAAGTTAAAGGAAAGTGACGTTAAACCTTTAGGCATGGAAGGCGATCTGGGTTCAGACTGGGTATTATTGGATTTGGGGGATGTGATTGTCCATGCGATGAATGCTCAGGCGCGTGGCTTTTATCAGCTTGAAAAGTTATGGTCGGTTGAGGATTCTAAAGAAGACCAACAAAAAGCGGGTTAAGGATATAGGGTGCAAGGCTAAGCGAACCTTAGCCTTGCATTTTAGCGTATTTAGATTTTTTTGCGACTGGCCGTCAAAGCAGGCAATGACGTGATCAGTGTCATAATGCCATATCCCAATAGGATATAAAGCAGGGCAGAACTGACATAAGGCGGGTAATACATAGCTACCCGTTCAAAATATTGTCCCCAGGATAAATCGGTATAACGACCTGAAAACAAATAAAAGCTGCCGTTGGAAATGGCGAATGCAGCCGATGTTGCCAGCGTCATCACACCAAACTGCATGGCCAATTCAGTCATTTTCAGCGATTTAAATGCCAGGCAGTAACGGCCTGAAAACCACATGACCGCATAAGTCGGGATCAGGAAAATATAGGCAGATGACACGCACCAGCTGCTGGTGCCGTTTGCGATGGCGATGTAATCGATCAATCCGGCCAGAACCAGCAAGAAGGGAAACAAAGCCTTTTTACGGTAAAAACCGGCAAAGAAAAAAACCGCTAATGAAGCATCGGGCAGATGCAATACGTCGCCAAAGTGGTGAAAGCGCGTCAGCACCATCAGCGCGATCAACGGGATCGGTAAATACTCGGCTTGCAGCCATTGTTTTATGTTCATGATGTTGTTTCCCTTAGGTTAGTTGTTGTAGTGAATTGAAAGAAAGAAATTCCGGTCTGCAGTATTATAAGTATTAACGGTTTGATACTGTTTATCCAACAGGTTATTTAATTTTGCGCTCAGCGTCCAGTTTTTACTTAAATGATAGGCCGAGCGTAAATCGACGGTCACGTAACCGGCGACCTTGATTTTGTTCAGTTTATCATCAAAGCGATCGGCCTGAGCCAGCACCCTAGCGCCCAGATCAAACTGCCCGAATGAGCGCGATAAATCATAAGACAAGGTTTTTTCCGCGCGGCGCGGCAATCGCATATTTGACACCCGGTCTCTAGCGCTTAACAGGTTCATGTTCAACTTGCTGTTCCAGCCTATTAACTGCGTGCCGAGTTCGGCTTCAATACCGTCAATTTGCGCTTTATTGACGTTTTCCGGGGTGGATAGAAAGGTTGTCGGGTTGGTGACGTTCACGATTAAGTTGTCGATATTGGTATGGTAAGCTCGAACCTCCCATTGCAGGTCATTATGGTCGCCGCTGATGCCGGCCTCAAAAGACGTTGATTGTTCGGCTTTCAGCGAGGAATTGCCGAATCCGGGAAAATAAAGCTGATTAAATGACGGTGCTTTGAATGCATTGCCAAAGCTGGCAAACGGGCTGATGCCGTAGTCCCCGTTATAACGCCAGCCGAAATTCCCGGTCAGCTGATCACCAAATGCCTCGTTTTTATCTCCGCGTGCCGATATATTGATAAAGTGTTTATCCAGAATGCGGCTGTGCAATTCAGTGAAAATACCTGCATCATAGCGGGAGATTTTGTTGAAGTCGGATGAGCTGTCCACTTGGTCCAGGCGGTAGTCAGAGCCGATAACCCACTGGTGATCATCAGACAAGGCGACCTCATTCAACCAGCTGGCGTTCCAACGGGTACTGTTAAACCGGCTGGAAAATGTTCCATCAGGCGCAAAGTTGTCGCCGTCGTCGCGGCTTTGCCCAAAACGCAGGATGGAGCGCCAGTTGTCGACAATATCGATGCTTCCGGTGATGCCGACCACCTGATTGATAAATTCGGTCTTATCCTGGAAATTGCCGTCGTATTCGGTTTTCCCCTCAGCGCGCATAAAAAACGCCTCAACGTCGGCATTGTTATCAAAACGGTGGCCTAAATGCGCATTTAATGCCGTGTTCAGATAGCCGTCCTTGTCCGGCTGATTAACGCCGAACCTGCCTGGAGTCGGTTGTCGGGCATCAAATCCCTGAGAACCAAACTGAGACGAACCCAAGGTATACCAGTTGTTTTTCCATTTGCCGCTGACCGTGCCGGAAACGCGGTAAGTATCATAGGTGCCGCCGCCGGCATCCACGGTGACACTTGGCTTGTCTTCCTGTCCACCTTTGCGGGTAAAAATCTGAATAACACCGCCTATTGCTTCCGAACCGTAAAGGCTCGATTGAGGCCCGCGAATAATTTCCACCCGTTCGACTTGATCGATCGGAATAAATTGAAAAGGCGTAGTGCCTGAAGTGACAGAACCGACTTTAATGCCGTCAATCAGCACCAGTACGTGATCGGAATTGGTTCCGCGCATGTAAATATTGGTATCCTTGCCGTAACCGCCGGTTTGTGCTATGTCGATTCCGGTGGTGCCACTTAACAGTTCCGGCAGAGTTTTAGCCTGCAGATGTTCAATATCCTTTCGGGTATAGACAGTGGCCGCAGCCGCCAGCTGGTTTTTAGCTATCGCTGTTCGGGTTGCGGTAACAACCAGATCGGGAAAATTTTGTACGGTTTCCTGAGCCTGTAACTGGGTATTAAAACCCGTGAGTAATAATGAGCCGAAGATGAATTTTTGCATGTGTGTCCTCTTGCGCCGCCCGCGCATAAATGGTTGTGAGTACACAACAGAGGACAATAGGAAACGAGAGATGACGCAAACGCGAAGCTGCACTGTCATTTTCGCTGACAGCCCTCCGCTGTGCCGAATTAAACTTTCGGGCCGGTCTCCGGGCTTATAAGTGGCGTTAGCCTGAATCATCACCTTCCCATGCGTGAACACAGTGGCATCTTGATGAAACTTTTACTTATATACCGTTGCGGGGGCAGCGTCGGATTTGGCGTAAACCTTACCGACTTCCCGTTTAACCATTAGGTCTGAAAAACCCTCTGGAACCTGAAAGCAGGAGACGATTATAAGGGGTAGGCAGAATAAAGCAAATTTACCGGAGTGGTAGGCTAAAACATAAAGCGGGCAGGTCAGTTGGGGACCTTGAATGGTGAGTTTGTCGAATAATCGAACGGTGTAACAGGCAGGATTGAATATGTACGATTTTATCGCCACTGCAAGTATCAGAATATTATATTGTGAAATATCAAATACCTGCAGCGCGATAATAATTTACACGCTAAATTTATTTTTTAATAAAGTAATAATAGCCGCCGAATTTTCCTTTTAGAGTCATGTTGTTGTCATCTTTGTCTACTACAGTAAACAGGTCGAATCTGTTATTTCCGACAAGATAAACCTTTAACTTACCATCGTCTATTTCGTAATTTACCGGCGGTTGATCGTAGTATGCGCCATCACGTGGAATATGGAGAATGGTGACTTTATCATTTTTAAATACCCAGGTATCTTCTCTCTTGACGGAATCTTTATCGGTTATGAAATTCTTGCTGTGATCCAGTTTCCAGGTGCCTTCTACTTCTTTTGTAGATTGCAGGGAAATATCGGCATAAACAGCGCTGCTAAAGACAGATGAAATTAATAATATTGCCGCTAGATTTGTTTTTTTCATATTTACTTTCCTAATCTTAATTTAAATAATGCAACGAATCATTCTGTTCGTATGCTGTTCGCCTGTTTCAGGGCACCTAAGTATTTTTATATTGCGTAATAGAAGCTTAAAAGCAATTTGGTTGTTACAGTGGATGCGCTAAACCTTAAAACGCTGTTTGATACCTCGACATTGAATCCAATTATGCGCCGGAATGGCTTGGATAAACAGTGCTTTGTTATTTTTTTCTAAAAAGGGCTGTTTTTAATAATTGTTGTTTTGATCGCAAAAAAATCTTGTAAGCTAAGGCTATCTGTCGTATCAATTGTGAGTTTTAAAAATATGCTAAGTCGATTGATCGTCCTATTATTGATTGTTGATATTGGCTATCAGGGCTGAGACTACCTTAAAGAGTCAATGCCCATATTAGCCAGTTCATCCGCTCTGTCGTTATCTTTATCGCCTGAGTGACCTTTTACCCATGTCCATTCAATATCGTGTTGTTGAATGACTGCATCCAACCGGCGCCATAGATCTTCATTTTTGACCGGGGCTCTGGAGGCGGTTTTCCAGCCGCGTTTTTTCCAGTTAATCATCCATTCGGTAATGCCTTGCAGTACATATTTTGAATCGGTATTGATGTGTACGGAGCAGGGCTTGGTTAGGGTTTCCAATGCCTGGATTGCGGCCATCAACTCCATACGATTGTTGGTGGTATCAGGATCACCGCCAAAAAGTTCTTTAACGGTACCTTTATAGCTGAGTATGGCGCCCCAGCCGCCCGGACCAGGGTTGCCTTTGCAGGCGCCATCGGTATAAATAATGACGAAATTAGTCATGTCTTTTTTTCTGTGTTGTAGGTGAGTTAAGTGAGTTTACTAGGATTGAACGGGGATTTAGCGCTTTTACCGGCGTTAATGGAATTAGGTTGTAACGGCGCTTAATCGCCTTAATCGCATAGGCTGTTGAGGTGAACGAGTGTCCTCGGGTAATGAATTTTCCATAGGTCGATTTTACTGTGTCCAAATTAAATTCCGAAGATACGGTGACGTCAAAATTTAACAATCTTAGCCAGTCTAAAATTCTTGATCGGGAAATAAAGTGTCCTCCCCATGAATCAGCCATTTTTTTATCCCATAAATATTGGTACCTGACCCATAGGCTCCAAGGATTGAAATTCAACACGATTAATATGCCTTCCGGTTTTAAAACACGTTCTACTTCCCGCATAGTCTGGAACCGGAAGGCATCGAATTCCAGTAAGTGCGGCACTATGATCATGTCGATACAGTTGCTTTGCAAGGGCAGATTATATGATTTTGCACAAATTTTTCTCGCTTTATCGCAGCCCAGTTTTTTGGCATCGAGTATCGTAAATTTTTTGTATAAAGAGCAATCGATGAATTCATTTTCCCAGTCCAAGCCGCCAATTTGTAAAATAGTTTGTTGGCAGCTTACGGTAATAGAACGCTTTATATAGTCGGCTTCAAGCTGTTGCAGCAGCTTGCCTCTTGGCGTTTGATACCAGGCAAATAAGAAATTGCGTTTCATGTGCTAAACCTACATATCTGATGTTAATGATTTTCAATGAAAACAAGCTATAATGATAACATTCTAATAAAAAACTTCATTCGGAAAAGGCTTAGATGATGCACGTTAACTTTAACGGGTTAGTTAAACTTTTACTACTATTGACCTTTTTAATGGCAACAGGCTGCTCTACAACATCAAAAAGATCTTTTAGTGATAAACCGCCTGCCACTTCAGAAATGGATGACGGTTATGTGAGACATGCTCTTCATCCGTTCGGCAAAAAAAAACACACGGTACCAGTCAGGTATAAGAATACGGTTTGGGAGCGCTTACTATCGCTATATTCGTTACCCGATATTGAAAATGAACGGATTGATCGCGAGTTAAACTGGTACTTAAGACATCCCGGCTATCTTGCAAGAATTCAGCAACGGGCAGAGCCTTATTTGCATCTTATACTCAATGAGATCGAGGCAAAGAACATCCCCGGCGAACTAGCTTTATTGCCTGTTGTTGAGAGTGCCTTTTTACCGGAAGCGTATTCGAAAAGTAAGGCGTCAGGACTGTGGCAATTTATACCGGCTACGGGCCGTTTTTTTGGTCTTAAACAAAATGAATGGTACGACGGACGCCGTGATGTTTATGCGTCTACCAAAGCAGCAACCACCTTTCTGAAGCAACTCGGCGAGACGTTTGATGGGGATTGGTATCTTGCGTTGGCCTCCTACAATTTTGGTAAAGGCAATGTCAGAAAAGCTATCGAAAAGAATGAAAATCTCAACTTGTCAACCGATTACTGGTCCTTGGATATTCCTAAGGAAACGGCGGACTATGTGCCACGATTGCTGGCTATAGCCAAAATATTTGCCAATGTTGAAAAATATAATATTCCTTTGCAATCAATTCCCAATAAACCTTACTGTGAACTTGTTGATGTTAAATACCAACTGGATTTAAACAAGGCCGCAGAATTGGCAAACACACCGCTTAATGAATTTTTAAAATTAAATCCGGCCTTTAATCATTCAAGCACCGCACCGCAAGGACCGCATCACTTATTAATTCCGGTCGCTAAGGTACCGTTATTTAAGCAAAATTTGGCGAAACTGCCCTATGAAGAACGGGTCGACATGAAGCGCTATCACCATGAGACGATGGCGCAAATCCGGCATGATGATCACCAGACTGTCTTAACAGGGCACAGGGTTAAAGCAGGTGAAACGCTCTCATCTATTGCCTACAGGAATAATACAACCGTTCAAGCAATCCGTCAGGCCAACCATTTAACGGGAAATTCGATCAACTCCGGCATACTTTTAAAGCTGCCGGTACCGCAAAAAACAACAAGGCATGCTGCCAATATAGCTAAAAGTAAAGTGGGATCGACTCAAATCTATACCGTACAAAAAGGCGATACCTTTTGGAATATAGCGCAGAAATTCTCGGTCAGTACTCGGGATATAGCGGATTGGAATAAATTAACGGTAAAAACAACGCTGCTTGCAGGACAGAAACTGACAATTAAAGCCGCTAATTCATACGTTCAAGCATCCGCAGCAGGCATTCGTATGATTAAGTACACAGTAAAAAAAGGCGATTCACTGGCACAAATTTCTCGTAAATTTAATGTTTCAATCGCCGATCTCCGCAAATGGAACTCCCCTGAAATAAGCAACTTTCTTATTCCTGGAAAAATACTTAAAGTGGTTGTTGAAGCTTGAATGCGGTTTATCATCTTAAGGGCAGCGAAAATGGGGGATTCAGGCTTCTCAGCGTTTGTATAATATTAAAGCGCAATGATGGACTGCAGGGTAATGAGGTCGGCATTGCCCTGCATTATTAGGTTTAGGTGGCGGAGAATGTCAAGTGTTGATAACCATCAAGCAGTTGCGCCATTGCTTTGTCATTGTTCAGGCATTGATCCAGTTTTGCCACTATCATCGTATCGTAATGACGGCATAAAACCGACTCTGTAGGCCGCAGAGGAGCAAGCGTTTCTATCATGCTGCATAA
>JAGXGY010000024.1 GCA_024636505.1 Methylobacter sp.
ACCCCGAAGAAGCCGACCATTATAACCTACTTAGCCCGCTTGTCAACATCAATGTTAACTCTTATTTGTTGCTGCGTCTCTACCGGGGCGTTTACCCCGAAAGAGCTACGCATTATACATCGCCTTTTCATAAGGTCAAGCGGTTATCTTAACTCGCGCAAATTTTCTTTTTCCTACTTGATAAACATGTTGAGTACCCGTCGGAATCTCCATTTTTTGATCGGAAATTTTTTCTCCGTCAATTTTTACTGCACCCTGCTTTATCATACGATTAGCTTCTGATGTGCTCTCCGTCAATCCGGCATCTTTCAATATATTTGCTATACCGTAATTTGCACCATCAATTTTTAATTCTAGTTCATCCATGTCATCAGGCATCGCACCACGTTGAAATCTGGCCTCAAAATTCTCTAAAGCTTTAGTAGCCGCTGCAGCATCATGAAATCTTTCGATAACCTCCTGGGCCAACTTTACTTTATAATTCCTTGGATTTGCGCCTTGCTTACACTCCTGAGTCCATAGCTTGATTTCAGCCATAGGGCGAAAACTCAACAACTCAAAATAACGCCACATCAGCTCATCAGAGATAGACATGAGCTTGCCGAACATATCATCAGCGGGATCAGCTATCCCAACGTAATTATTAAGCGACTTGGACATTTTTTGCACACCATCCAATCCTTCCAAAATCGGCATGGTGATAACCACCTGAGGCTTTTGCCCAAAAGCCTCTTGTAACTGCCGTCCAACCAGCAAGTTAAACTTTTGGTCTGTACCGCCCAACTCCACATCAGCTTTCATCGCCACCGAGTCATAGCCTTGTATTAATGGATACAAAAACTCATGGATCGCAATAGGCTGACCGCCTTTAAAGCGCTTGTTAAAATCATCCCGTTCCAGCATTCTGGCGACGGTATGCTTTGCCGCCAATTGAATCAAATCGGCAGGTGACATGGCATTCATCCAGCTTGAATTGAACATCACTAAGGTTTTAGTCGGATCCAAAATTTTAAATATCTGCTCTTCATAGGTTCTTGCATTATCAATTACCTCATCCCGAGTCAAAGGCTTACGCGTCACATTTTTCCCGGTTGGGTCGCCTATCATCCCGGTAAAATCGCCAATCAGGAACAACACTTCATGCCCGAGATCTTGAAACTGTTTCAATTTATTAATCAATACCGTATGCCCCAAATGCAAATCAGGGGCGGTCGGGTCAAAGCCCGCCTTAATGCGAAGAGGTCGCCCCTCTTCCAACTTTTTAATTAATTCTTGTTTGATTAAAACCTCATCGGTCCCTCTAAGCAGGTGCGCCAATACATCCTCTTGCAATGTCTTTCTCCAAATCCAATTTATTTAATTTAAAATTATTATAAGATTAATATATTACGCTCACAGAATAAAACTTTTCTGGCCATTAACATTGGTAAAATTATTTAAAGTCTTTTAGAATGTTTATTAAGTACTTCAAATCTCTGTTTTAATTACCCAGTCTTTGCCTCGTGAAATATAAAAAATACCCCCTTCTATTTTTAGGGCTAGGTTCAATCTGTATTGTAATAGCTAGCCTTTCTAATTCAAACAAACCAAACACGATTAACCTACAAGCCAAGACCCAAAGCCATTCCGCTGAAAAACCTGTAAAAGCAAATTCTTCACGCATAATCAACCATGAAATCCAAGCCGGCGAAAACCTTTCGACTATTTTCTCTTCGTTAAACTTAAATAAAGCCGACCTAAGCCAAATTATCAACACTAATGATGATGCCAAACAATTTGCGAACATCTCTGCCGGAAAATTCTTGCAGCTAAAAACGAATCCATCTGGTCTGCTCGAACAACTATCTTACAAAATAAACGCCATTGACACGCTTTCTGCTACGCGCAGCAACAATGGTTTTATCGTCGAACTCACCAGCAAAGCTGTCACCCGCGAACTCACCAGCGTTCAATCCACTATTGAATCGTCTTTATTTCTGGATGGGCAAAAAGCCGGCTTATCCAATAAACTGATTTTGCAATTGGCTAATATTTTTGCATGGGATATTGATTTTGCTACTAATCTACAAAGTGGCGACCAATTTACCGTTGTCTATGAGAAAATAATCGCTGATGGCAAAGAGGTTGATACCAGCAAAATCCTTTCTGCTGAATTTGTTAATCGTGGAAAAATCTACTCTGCGGTCAAATATAAAGACCCGAGCGGCAACATTAACTATTACACGCCCGACGGCAATGGTATGCGCAAAGCCTTCTTAAGCACCCCAGTTGACTTTGCACATATCAGCTCACATTACAACTTGAAGCGTAAGCATCCGATTCTAAACAGAATTCGCGCCCATACCGGCGTTGATTACGCGGCAAGAACAGGCACTCCCATCAAGTCAACCGGGGATGGGAAAATTGCCTTTCATGGCAATAAAGGCGGCTACGGTCAAGTTGTCATTATTAAACACGGCGATCACTATGAGACGCTATATGCTCATATGTCTAGCTTCAGAAAAGACCTGAAAAATGGCGCGTCAGTTAAACAAGGCGACATTATTGGTTACGTCGGCCAGTCAGGCCTTGCTACCGGCCCTCATTTACATTATGAATTTCGCATTGATGGTACCCACCGCAACCCGCTAGCACTTAACTTACCGCACTCTTTACCCATCAATAAAAAACTACTAGCTAATTTTAAGGCACAAACCAAACCATTACTGGCTCAATTAAATCAAGCTAAAGCGCAAACATTGTTTGCAAAAAACTAACCTTATTTCATCTAACGCTATCGATGTCTGAACTTTATATTGGACTTATGTCCGGAACCAGTCTGGATGGCATTGATGCTGCGCTTGTTGAATTTACTGACAATAAAGCTCAGCTTATTCAATTTGAATATCTGCCCTTTCCCGATGAGATTCAAAACACCATCCAGCGACTCAGTAAGCCTGATGCGCTAATCTCACTTAAAGAATATGGTGCTATGGACACCCGGCTTGGTCGCTTATTTGCAGAATCTGTTAATACCTTGCTGGCCAAAGCCAATATTCGCGCTTCAGCAGTCAACGCCATAGGTAGTCACGGACTAACCACCTACCATGCGCCCAGCATTAGGCTACCTTTTTCCCTTCAAATCGGCGACCCCAATATTATTGCCGAACTTACCGGCATTACCACCGTGGCTGATTTCAGGCGCAGGGATATTGCCGCCCAAGGTCAAGGCGCACCATTGGTTCCGGCTTTTCATCAAGCCGCTTTTCATCACCCTAATGAGCATCGCTGTATCGTCAATATCGGCGGCATCGCCAATATTACCGTCTTGCCTAAACAGCTGTCGGCACAAGTCATCGGTTTTGATACCGGCCCCGGCAACACCTTGATGGACCTCTGGATCAAGTTACACCAGAACCTGTCTTATGATAAAAACGGTGTATGGGGTAAATCCGGCAACATTGATCATGACTTGGTAGCACTATTAAAACAAGATGCTTATTTCAATACCGCCCCACCAAAAAGTACTGGCAAAGAATATTTTTCACTACCTTGGATTTATCAGTATTTCGATGCCTTTAGCCACAAAGCCGAGGACATACAAGCCAGCTTATGTTTTTTAACGGCGATAACCATTTGCGACGCAATCAAGAAATATGCACCAGCTACCGAACGGGTATTGATTTGCGGCGGCGGTATTCACAACAGCTATTTACTGAAACTCATTCAACAACACATTGAATGTCCTGTTGAATCGACAGAAAAACAGGGCATTCATCCCAATCATGTTGAGGCGATGGCTTTTGCGTGGCTAGCCAAACAAACCATCAACAATCTGCCGGGCAATCTTAAAGAGGTTACAGGAGCCATTAACTCCGTTATTCTTGGGGGAATTTATCTGGGAAACAAAGGACGCATCTTCCGCTCCTGCTAAGCACCTACATCCTTGTAGTTGACAATCCTGTCGCCCAAAGGCGAGAAACCTATAGATCAGCTACGCTGAAAAAGAAGATCCGCAGCCACAGGTAGTGGTCGCGTTCGGATTGCGAATAACAAACTGGGCACCCGACAAATCTTCTTTATAATCGATTTCAGCGCCGCTTAAATATTGAATACTCATCGAATCAACTAATACTGTAACTCCAGCGTTTTCAACGCGAGTGTCATCTTCGTTCACTTCCTCATCAAAAGTAAAACCGTATTGAAACCCCGAGCAACCACCGCCTGAAACATAAACCCTCAATTTCAGATTATCATTGCCTTCCTCGGCTATTAATTCGCCAACCTTAGAAGCGGCGCTGTCAGTAAAAACTATTGGATTAGACATATGTTTAACACTATAAAAATGGAATTGAACAAATTAAATTATGACCATACCTAGCGTTTTAGTCAAGAATTATGGATAAAGGGCAATGATTTTTAATCCTGAGTCTTCTTTCAACCCGAACATCAAATTCATGTTTTGCACCGCCTGCCCCGCCGCCCCTTTAACCAAGTTATCAATCACCGATAACACCACGATAGTTTGCCCACCTTGAGGCTGATGAATCGAAATCTGGCAATTGTTACTGCCGCGTACATTTCGGGTATCAGGGTGTGAGCCTTGCGGCAAGACATCGACAAACAATTCATTCGCATATCTTTGTTCATACAAAGCCTGCACATCGCCCAGACCGCCATGCGCCTGACCATATAAGGTAGCGTGTATTCCCCGAATCATCGGTGTTAAATGCGGCACAAAGGTCAATCCAACCGACTTTCCAGCCACCAACTCAAGTCCCTGAACAATTTCCGGCAGATGCCGATGCCCAGCCACCGCATAAGCCTTAAAACTCTCGCCGGTTTCGCTCATTAAGGTCGCCAAATCCGCTTTACGCCCTGCCCCGCTAACACCTGATTTAACATCGGCAATTAAATGCTCCGCATCGGCCAACTCATTTTCCAGCAACGGTAAAAAACCCAACTGCACAGCAGTAGGATAGCAACCGGGGCAAGCGATTAAATTAGCCTGCTTAATCGCCTCACGATTTAGTTCCGGCAAACCGTAAACCGCATCGGCAATTAAATCTGGGCAGGCATGTTCCATACCGTACCACTTGCTCCATTCCGTAACATCTTTCAATCTGAAATCTGCGGACAGGTCTATCACCTTAACGCCACGCGCCAATAACTGCTCTGCCATCAGCATCGCCGTACCGTTCGGTGTCGCAAAAAACACCACATCGCACTCGGCCAAGGTTTCGACCTCTGGCAAACTAAAAATCGTATCAATGGAACCCCGTAAACTGGGATAAAGCACATCAACTCTTAACCCGGCATCGCTACGTGAAGTGACAACCGCCACCTCAACCTCCGAATGCAACGCCAAAATCCGCAATAGCTCAACACCGGTATATCCGGTTCCGCCCACAATACCTGCACGAATCATCTGTTTTATCCTACCCACACATTGTTTATGAAAATAACTGGAGCCTATAATAACCGCAACTCAGCTTATTGACGATGTTGTAACGATGCCGCTACCAGAACAAATGCTTGCCATTGAAATTGAAAACGGTGTTTTAACGCCGAAAAAACGTGCCATACCGATGCCGTCAGCCGAACAGGTGTTAATCAAGGTCGAGGCCGCCGGCGTCAATCGGCCTGACATCATGCAGCGCCAAGGCCTGTATCCGTCTCCACCCGGCGCATCCGATATTCCCGGACTTGAAGTTGCAGGAACCGTTCAGGCAGTGGGCGATAACATCGATCATTTAAATATAGGCGAGCGAGTCTGCGCGCTGGTAACCGGCGGCGGTTATTCAGAGTATTGTTTGGCCTCGGCGGCATTGTGCCTGCCCATCCCGGAAGGCCTGTCGTTTACCCAGGCCGCCGCATTGCCGGAAACTTTTTTCACGGTCTGGAGCAATGTATTCGACCGCGCCAAGTTGCAGTCCGGCGAAACGCTGTTGGTGCATGGCGGCGGCAGCGGCATCGGCACCACGGCGATACAACTTGCCAAGGCCTTTAACGCCAAGATCATCGTTACCGCAGGCTCGACAACCAAATGCGAGTTTTGCCTGCAACTGGGCGCAGATGCCGCGATCAACTACAAGGAACAGGATTTTGTCGAAGCGATCAAACAACTTACCGACAACAAAGGCGTCGATGTTATCCTGGACATGATCGGCGGCGACTATTTCCCACGCAATATAAAATGCATGAGCGATGATGCCCGACTGGTGCAAATCGCCATACAAATGGGCCCGAAAGCCGAAATAAACCTGCTGCCCGTCATGCTCAAACGACTCACCATTATCGGCTCTACCTTAAGAGCCCGAGACGATGCCTTTAAAACGGCAATCGCCAAGCAATTGTTTGAAAACGTCTGGCCTTTATTGGAATCCGGCAACATCAAACCGGTTATCCATTCGACTTTTGCGCTGACCGATGCCGCCTTAGCCCATCAACTCATGGAAAGCAGCCGACACATCGGCAAAATCATCTTAACGGTATGAAACTATGACCTACACCACCCTAATTTCTCCAGCAACACTCCATCAACAGCTTAAGCATCCCGACTGGGTAATCGTTGACTGCCGCTTTTCATTAGCGGATACCGAAGCCGGTGCCAAAGCCTACCGACACGGACATATCCCCAACGCCCGTTACGCTCATCTGGACAAAGACTTGTCTTCAGCGATTATCGATTTTACCGGCCGCCATCCATTGCCCGACTTTGCGTTATTGGCAAAAAAACTGGGCGACTGGGGTATCGACAATAACGCTCAGGTTGTTATTTATGACGATGCAGGCGGCGCTTTTGCCGGCCGTCTCTGGTGGTTATTGCGGTGCATGGGACATGATAAAGTTGCCGTATTAGATGGCGGCATCAAGCATTGGCAAAAACAAGGCTTGCCTGTCACAACAACCTTGCCAGCCCTTAAACCCGCATCATTCAGGCCGTACCTGAACGAGGCCGCTTGGCTTAATGCGGTTCAGGTGCAAAACGCTTTGGCGCAAAAAGCCATATGCCTGATCGATGCCAGAACGCCTGATCGCTATCGCGGCGAACAAGAACCCATCGACCCGGTTGCAGGACACATCCCCTATGCATTAAACCGCGCCTTTCAATTAAACCTGGACAGCAACGGCTTATTTTTATCGGAGGAACAATTACGCGATCAGTTTAAACAGCTTATCGGCGCTAGCGCACCCGAGCAAGTCGTGCATTATTGCGGCTCCGGCGTCACCGCCTGCCATAATTTACTGGCGATGGAACACGCCGGATTAACCGGTTCCAAGCTTTATGCGGGATCGTGGAGCGAATGGATCAGGAATAAAAACCTGGCGGTTGCGAGAGAGTGATATTTAATGATCCAATGAAGAGCATAGGCGGGCAACCTAGTAACGATGCACCTCCTGACCAAAGCACCGCGTATTGCCCCAGTCGCCGCTTACGCTCCAGGGTGTTTGTTACAGCTTGACGCATACAGTCGAGCATGGCTTGCATTTCCTGAATGGGGGTGGGGCGTTTGAATACTCATAGCTGAGCCTCTTGTTATAAAAGTTGAAAAAATTCATGATTAAATTTAGATGCTGCTCAGCGTTTTGTTGGAATACCTAACCTACACCAAAGTTCTGCACCTTTAGCCCTCTCCGACCGGATATAGGCACCTACAACCGTCATTCCGACATGGATTGCCGGAATCCAGAACACAGGGATGTGATAGAGCCTATACATCTTCGAATTGTTCGAATAAGAAGTTCATTCTCTTTTGTTTCGCATTCCCAAATAACACAAACGTGCCATCCTTGTTGACGGAGCACTTTTTCCGCCTGCTTATCCCTTTTCAAAGTTCCTTGAAATTTTGTTACCCAAAATTCGCGATTGAATTCGGGGACCGTTGCGCGTTTACATCCCGGATGTTGATGCCAAAAACAGCCGTGAACGAAAATACAAAGATGATGTTTAGGCATAACAATATCGGGCTTTCCGGGTAAATATTTTCGATGTAAACGAAAACGGAACCCCATTTTATGCAGCATTTTTCTAACTCGGATTTCAGGTGTGGTGTTTTTTCCTTTGACCGCCGCCATATTTTTGGAACGTTGCTCGGTATTAAGCTTGTCCACCTAGAAAGAACCCAATTAGTTTGAAAAATCCAAACCTACACGAGACATTGTTGCGCCGAACCGCTGAAGTAAGTTAAGTGCGTATTCGTATTGAAGTTGGGCAACAACTCGTACGGTGTGTTTTTTCATCGTTATGCGCTTATTTTTTGGATGTTGGCTAGGTCGCCAAATTTGTAATTCCCTGGCCTTTGGATCAAAAGTTCCAAGTTTTGCTGCAATCATTTGTTCCCAAACGGCATTGGCATTTAGGTCTCCGTTACGATGAAAGGTAAAGGTATAAATTTCCTTGTCTATTTCAAGAAAAAGAAAAATATTGCGGTTGGCTTCTTCAATCGCTTTTTGTTCACCAATCTTTGTTAATTCAACCGCAGTAAAAGGCATTGAATCTTTAACTCGACCAAATAACCCTGATGTTTTTTGGCCTGGCACTAAATCACAGGCTGGAGATAAACATATCCAATATTCTTTTTCAGGTATACCGTTATCAAGATCCAAAACGTGTCCAGTGGTCAAATGGTAACCATTAACGGGTTTAGTGCTGTTATAACAGTTAATGTGCTTAGTAATTTTTTTTAGCTCTGGATCAAATTTAGTTTTACTTTGTTTTTCAGGCTTATCAGTAGCTTCTTGAGTATTGAAGTGTTCGGGATTAATTTTGATTTTACAGTGTTTTGCAACCACATCGGCCGTATCTTGAGTGTTCAAATGTAATGCAAGTTTGTCGGCGAATATGCCAATATCTTTTCTCAAAACATCACCCAATGCTTCCCAATGCTTACTGACAGTATCAGTAATGACCTGATTTTGAATGTGGCGATGATCTTTTGAATCAAGCAACGCTTTTAACCAGCCAGCTTGTAGGTAATGATTTTCAAGAATTTCAGACTCGGCTATAACGCCACGGTCATCCATAAGAAATCGCATTTGACTCATTAATAGCCTGTGTGGCTCTGGACACCATTCATGCAAAGCATCCAATAATTTGTCTGGGAGCGTATTGGGTTGGTGATGTTTATTGACTACTGTCACAAACAGGCAATCTGTTCTAATCCATTTGATGTTTTTTTCCGGTGAAGCTGTTGATACATGACCTAAATATTCTTTGGACAGCTTATCTTTTTCTTTTATGTCATCTTCTTTTTTCGATAACAACCATTTAATAATATCAATAGGTTTCAACGTCGTGCTTTTTGGGCGATTTTTGTGCAAATCTATTATTTTTCGACCTTCTGGTTGCCGTAATAAATATTCACAACCATTTTCTTTTTTGGCACGGTAATTCAGATATATCTGCTCGGTAATTTCTGCGTTAAGTTTACCGAGAATATCTTCATCCTCGGCTTCCCAATCACCCAGTTGATTTTCTATCGTATCGTCTTCTTCGGATGACAAACTAAGGTTTTTATCAGCATAGGTCAAACCTAAGGCAATATCACGAACCACAACCTCCATATCGCCTTTGGTGTAAACAATCACCATATTAAAATGCTTATTGCCAGCGAGTTTCCTAAGGATTTTTATGGCTTTCTCACCCGTATCGTTAAGATTGAAGTCCAATATCATTAAATCGCTGTGAATCAAATACGGTGCAATAATTTCATCGTCTTTGAAAGGAATATTGTTGCCGTCGTGAACATCAACTAACCAAGGTTTTTCTCTATGCCTGCAAAATTGAAGAATCTCTTTTACAGTTTCAACATCAACTGGTTTACCTTTCCATGCCCCATCTTCGTTTAATTCCTTTGCTATCATGCCATCCAAGGAAGGAAACTCATCATCAATCACAACCACGGTGCGAATTGGGTCAATATAAACCTCCCTAATAAGGTCGCGATATTCAACCGGTTTTGCAACCTCAGGCTTCACCATATTTAGCTCCTTTAAAATCGATCATGAAATTTGCACCCGGTAACCTTTTAAGATTTCCGTCTTTAATATAATCAATGGTATGTCCGCCTACCGCTAAGTTGGCTCGACACAGATAAAGCCCGACCCCACGCCCACCGCGAAGTTTGCGGGTAAAAAACAAACTGAACAGGTGCTTAAGGTCATCCTCTTCCACGCCCGGTCCGTCATCGGCAACAACGACTTTGCCGTCAACAATATCCAGTAATATTGTTTTGGAATCCGAGCCGCTCTGAGATACCCAATAAGCGGCGTTGTTGATTAAATTGAGAAAGACCGGATAAATGCGTGCGGGTTGTTCATAGACACTAAAATTTTTGAATGCCTGCGTAGCTTCCAAACTAATATTTCGGTGCGTCAAGTTTTTACCCATAAAACTATGAATGTATTCGATGATCTTGTCACCGCTAAGCCACATTTTGATTTTTTCGCCTGACAATTTCAGCGGCGATAAAAAGCGCAGTCTGTCAGTCAGCATCTCATGGGCTAATTTAACGGCGGCGTAAGCAGATGTAAATTTGGCTTGCTCGGGCATTTCCCGCAATCCTCGGGAAATCGTCATGTCCAGTCCCTCAATTTCATGACCGATAAACTCAACGGTAATACCCAGTTGTGCCAGCGAATTCAAACGCTCAAGCTCCTGCTTTAATTCCGTCGACTCATCCAGAGTAAAGCTGATAAGGGATTCAACATCAATGCTTTCCTGAAGACTTTTTAGAACAGAAATATAGGGTTCAAATACTTCGGTATTTCTTCGATCCTGACGGTCACGCTCACGGTCAAGTTCATCAAGTACTTCAGTCAGTGAGATTCGTTGATGTTCCAAGTCTTCCAAGCGAGGCAACATTTCTAAATGATAAGCTTTGTTTCTTTCATCGGTTAGTTGGCTTATGCGTTGAAGTTCAGCATTGAGAATTTCCTTGGATTCTTGGCCCCACTTACGTAAGCGCTTGTGCAGAAAAGCAGCGTTACGGTTCAATTCGGAATAAGCGGTTTCGGAAGGGGATTTGGGTTTTAAAATTTCCAGTTTTTTAATCAGCGTATCGTTCAACTGCAAACATAATTCGGCAGCCTCGCGGTTTTCACGCCGATAATCTTTGAATGCCTCTTCCAGCGTACCTAGTGTGTTGGGCGGTGTTCCCAACGACAATTCTTTAACATTATTTTTTAAACTGCCTACGCGTTCTCTGAACGCGAGAATTTCTGATTCTTCATCAGGGAGTCCTGATTTTGCTTGTTCAGCAAGCGCCTGAAGTTCATGTAAGGTGTTGTGCAGCTTGGGCGAAAACTCCTGTAAATTTTTACGAAATTCTTTACGTTTGCGGGCTTTTACTTTTTTTTGTGCATCCTCGGCTTTGGCTTTATTATTGTTTTCTTGTATTAACGGCAATTGCTGCTGGCGAATTTCAGCAGAAGAACCGAAGTATCGGCGAGCGGCTATCATAAGTATATTCTCGACTAAATCTTTGAAAACTTTAGCTGCTTTGTTATCGATAATACCTTCTCTGCCGGCTTTGTCCTTGAGATTTGGGTTATCTTCTCTTGTTAGGGCCACTCGACCAAAAGAGCCTTTTGTCACCCAAAATTCACGACCTGCATTTAAGGCGCGCCGCTTCTCAATTTCAAAAAAATCGTTATCTTCTCTGCCGTAAGGCATCACTCTAAGTCCGTTTCTATAAACTAAAAATCCGCCGTATTTTTTAGATTGAATTTTTAATTTACTCCAAATTTCAGAGTGCAAAGTTGTGTTCGATTGGTCTCTTTCATATGAGCCTAATCGAATGTGAAACGCTCCAACTTTGTAGTCAGAACGAGTCGGAATCTTTAGGTCTTTTGGAGGCAATATCTGAATTTCACCATTTAACCATTGCCCAAAAGCACGGACACGGCCTTTAAAAATACCCGCTGTATCAACTGTGCCGTCAACGATGTGCTCCAATTCTTCGAGATTACGCAAATCGAATTCACGTTCATCGGAAATAATCGGCCTGCTTAGTAAACCCTCCCAGGCGGTGACTGAAAAATGGAAATCTTCCGCCGCATAACCTTCTTGGATTTCAGTCGGATCTACATACGGATCAGTAAAATTCTGCAAAGTCTGAAACAACCTCTCTTTTGCTTGTTTAGCGGTGTTTTCTTCGTCCAAGGCGGCACGGCTATTAAGTTGGGCTTCCAGGTCAAAAGAAATATTGCCGATTAACAACGCCGTACCGTGGGTTGCTTTGTCGTTCCACACAGGCCATTGCTGCAAATGCCGTGTTTCAAACGTTGTTGTGACTAGCGCTTGCTCAATGGCATCCCGTGTCAGAGGTTTATTTTCGGCTTTTTCCACTTGGTCAAAACTTAACCAGGCAGCTTTGATACGTTGATCTCTCGTTGGATCACGTCCATCACCGACTAAATTGCCCAACAGTCGGTCAAACATTATGGGCAATTGCTGTAATAATTCGTTTTTATCGAAAAAATCAATCAACGGGACTTCAATGTCTTGAAGATAAAGAAACGGATTTTCAAATAAGCGCCAATCAATTAAGGCGGCTACAAAGGGCTGATCCATTTTTTTGGAAATCAGCAGCAGCAATGATCCCAAGTTGCCCGCAGATAAGCGACCAATGCCTTTCTGTCCTTGTTTTGGACGAAACGGTAAATGATTACGGTCTGGTTCCGGCGTTTCTGTACCCGAGGCTTTTGATTCTGTACCTATCACCAACCATTTTTCGATAAAATCCGCCCGGTTCATGCCGTGGCCGTCATCGACGATGGCGGCAATCGGCACTTCGCCATCGAAAATATGCAGCGCTACTTCTCGTGCGTAAGCATCATAAGCATTTTTCCACAACTCAGAAATTGCGGTTGGGCAATCGGCTATCTGCTCACGGCCCAGATGGTCTATGGTTCGGGCTCGGGTTTTAAAGGCTGCGGTTTCAATCATGGTGCTTCCTGCTGTATTTTTTGGATGCTATTTATCGAGCTTAAAGTTTAGGCTTTCCGCAATAGTGCGTAATAACACTTCACCAAGTTTTACCGGCACGGCATTGCCGATTTGTTCACCAGCGGCGATAAGCCCCCCCTTGAACACGAACCAATCTGGAAAGGTTTGAAAACGTGCAGCCTGACGTAAGGTAATACCATGGGGTTCAGTCGGATGCACAAATCTGCCTTTGGAAGGATTAATACAAGCTGTAGTCATCGTCGGGCCGGGTTGTGTCGGATCGATTCTACCGTAAACATCCTTATGTCCATTATGTTTTTCGTGACACGGCAAAACGCGATTGGAATCTCGACGACTGCCGCCATTTAAAGGTGTAGATTTAAATACTTCAATCAAATCGGCGGTGTGATTCATATGGATGTTATTTTCATCATCCTCAGGAACAAAATTTTTAAACACTTCAGTCGCGGGTACCCAAGGATGCAACGATGGATTTTTTTCTATTTCTTTTTCGATGCTGTGCGTAGCTGCCGGCGGCCATACTGAATTAAATTCAATATCGGATCTTATGCCCAGTATGAATACTCTTTTTCTTCTTTGCGGCAAACCATAATCCCTGGCATCAAGAGTCACCGGCAGCATCAACTGGTATCCGGCTTTTTTGCCTTCTGCATAAAATGCGTCTAAAAATTTCTTATGCCTAGACCACAATATGCCCGGTACATTTTCCATAAGAAAAATTTTTGGTTTTAAGACGGCAACATATTCAAAATAACGCAGAATGAGCTTGTTACGAGGGTCATCAATACCCGCGTTATTAATTCTATGGACTGAAAATCCCTGACAAGGCGGTCCGCCTAAAACAATATCGCATACAGCTCCATCCATAAAATGAGCGTGCTTAACTTCTTCCGGCGCCAGTTCAAGTATATTTTTCTGATATAGCCTTGTTGACTTGTCTTCGATGAGATTTTGTCGGTATGTTGTACAAGCGTGGTTGTTTATTTCGATGGCAGCGGATACTTTAAAACCAACATTTTTTGCCGCCAAAGAAAATCCTCCGGCTCCCGCAAACAAATCTATACAATTCGGACGATTTTCCTTCATAAAAGTTATTACTTGTTACTTCACAGGGCTCTTGCATTGAATTTTAATAGGGTACCGCATCGAGCATCATTTTCCAAACACCATCCAAAACCCAATAAAACTACACGAGTGCATCCGGCTTCTCTTTTGTATATCCTCACTGTAGCCATTATGAGGTGCAACGGAATGCGGGAACTTCTGAGCTGCGCTCAAGCATCCGTTTAAATGCTATCCGATATAAAACCTCCTTGAATATTTTCGTGCTTTTTGTGATTTTTGTGGATAATGGATGCTCCAGATTCATCCGAACATCATTTAAAGCCATGCCCGATACTTCAAGATTGTTTTTCGCCTTATGGCCTGACGATGAAACCCGGCAAGCCTTGGCACGCCTGGATCGATCCATTCCGACTAAAGAGTTCAAATGGGTGCAGCCGCACAATCTTCATGTGACCTTGGTGTTTCTGGGACAGGTTGACAAAGATGCCGAGTTATCGATTAAACAGTCCGTCGTCGGCATTACCGCCGAACCTTTTTCGTTGACCTTTGACAGCTTAAGTTACTGGAGCAGACCTAAGATTTTATGCCTGACCTGCCTGCAACCTTTGCCGGAAGCGGCGGTGTTATTGGCATCCGCGTTAGCGGCAACGGCAGCAAACTGCGGCTTGCAAACGGATACCCGGCCTTATACCCCGCATATTACCCTGGCCCGCCATGCCCGGTATTTGCCGAACGCGAAGTTTGAGCCTATCGTCTGGCGCGCCGAAGCATTTTGCCTGGTTGAGTCCTGCAGCGAACCCGACGGCATCCGTTATAGGGTGATACAGCAATGGCCTTTTATCCTGCCGCCCGCTAATTCCGTTCAATAACTTTAATCTGACTAGTGAACCGGCCCTGCGCAAGCCGGGTTTGAACCAGTTCGCCGACGCTGATTTGTTCGGTAGAACGGATGATTGCACCGGTAATTGGGTTGATTGCCATCGCATAACCCCGGTTTAACGTTGCCAAGGGACTGACCGCATCCAGAGTCTGGCTGGTGTTTAACAAACGCTGATTAAGTTGCTCCAGCTTATGGGCGATTGCGGCCATCAGCCGCCCGTTTAAATACTCTTGCCGTTGCTTATGACTGTTAATGGTTGCCGCCGGATTATGTTGCCATAATTGGGCGGTTTTTGCCTCGACACTACCGGCCATTTGGCGAAGCTTGGTATGCATGGCTTGTTTGAGTCTGACCTCCAGCTCGTCCATGCGCTTGACGTTTCCGGCTAGTTTTTGTCCCGGATGTTGCCGTTGCAGACGCTGACTCAGCCAATCCAGGGTTTGCTGTTTTTGATTCAGTTTGCGTTGCAGTTGTTGTTGCAGCTTGGATTCCAGGTACTCGAATCGGGACAGCCATTGCTGTTGATCGGGGCTGGCATGTTCTGCGGCTGCCGATGGCGTTGCAGCGCGCAAGTCGGCAACAAAATCGGCAATAGTGAAATCGGTTTCATGCCCGACCGCTGAGATAATCGGAATGTCGCTGTCAAAAATGGCTCGCGCAACCAGTTCTTCATTAAATGCCCAAAGGTCTTCCAGCGATCCGCCGCCCCGCCCGAGTATGATAAGGTCGCATTGTTTGAGTCGATTGGCAATTGCTATTGCTCCGGCGATTTCATGTTTGGCGTTGTCGCCCTGCACCGCAGCCGGGTAAATAATCACCGGTATCGCCGCAAAACGTCGTTGCAACACCGTCAATATGTCCCTGATAGCCGCGCCTGACGGTGAAGTTATCACCCCGATTGCGGTCGGCAAAGCGGGCAAAGTTTGTTTATGTGCCGCATCGAACAAGCCTTGTTCGGACAATTTCAGCTTTAATGCATCAAACGCCCGGCGCAAAGCCCCGTCGCCGGCTTCTTCAATATGCTCGACGATCAGCTGATAGTCGCCTCTGGGTTGGTACAGACTGACTTGCGCCCTGACGATAACCTGTTTGCCGTTTTCCGGTTTAAACGCCAGGCGGCGCTGCTGGGTGCGGAACATCGCACAGCGCACCTGAGCGTTAGCGTCTTTCAGCGTGAAATAAATATGCCCTGAAGAGGGCTGCGCCAGGTTGGATAACTCGCCTTCAACCCATACAGACAAGAAATGCTCGCCAAGCAATTGGCTGGTTTCGCGGTTAAGTTGGGTAACGGTAATGATATTGCCTGGTATAGAAGTGGAAATTGCAGCCATTGTTTTACGCGCATTTTTAGAATAGGTTTATTAAGATAAGCCGTTAACCTAACGTCTTGTTAGTTGCAGGCAATTTGGAAACTTTTATTCGCCACCAACAAAAGCAATAACCTCGTGTAGCTAGCGTTCTTCATGGTGAATGATTTTTTAAGCCTGCCTATCGTTTTTTGTGATTTACCTGTACCAATGAGAAACTACCGGCTAACTACTCACTCATCTTTTGTATACTTTCCCGTTGAAGCTGATTGATATAGCGTTGAATAGTCGATTCGAATACAGGCGTCATCCGGGTAAATAAACAACCTATTTTCTGAATTTTAAGCACAGCAATTTTATCGGGGTTAATGATGGTCTTAGTGCGGACTTTAAAGTCGATGACATCGTCACCTGTCCCCGAAAGCACCAATCTACACCGTTCAAATTGTGCTTCCGAGGTCAATAAGCTGGAAATCTCAGGCGAAGTATTCAGCACTGAAAAACCGGTAAGACTAATGTCGTACAACACTAAATCAACAGAATCCTGCTCCTCAAGTGCCAACCGGCAATAACTGCCTTTTGCGCGCGGCGATATTACCCGAAAGAATTCTCTACGCTGTTTCCAAAAGAGTGATTCAGGGATAGGCATGGTAAACGCCGGCTCACCATGATAGAGGATTTGTGTCAGTCCATTGCCGTTAAACGAAACCTTTATGCCTGAATAATCGGCTTCAAAAATGATCCGACTCGCTTTAAGCAGCTGTTGATTCAAAGCCTCTTTAAGCCCGTAATCAAAAATCATGGCATTGTTTTCCTGATCAATATCAAGTATTGCCGTCAGAAAAAATGCCTGTCCCTCACCAAAATCAACGCTGAGCAAACATTTATTTTTAATTAAAATGGATAAATTATCAATTATTTGTCTTGGATGGTAGATTGAAAAGGAAGAGGAATCGCTCATGACTCTGTATTATGTTCTACTGATAGCGGGCAACAATCGATAAAAGCTATCGTACTGTGCTGATTTTATCGATCATTATCCGCATCAATCACTATTTCCGTAAGTTTTCTCGTTGAATCTGCTGCATATAACGCTGAATAGTGTCTTCAACCGGGCGCATCAGTTTAATGAACTTACAGCCTATTTTTTGAACCTTTTGTGATTTGTCAGGGTTGATGATGTACTTGGCACAAATCTCAAAAGAAATCATGTCCTCACCCGCATCCGCAAGAACAAGCTTGCATTGAGTCATTTTTTTTCCAGGTATCATTAGCTCAGAAATTTCTTTCGATACATTCAGCATCGCAAAACCGGTAAGGCTGATGTCGTATAGCTTAAGATTAACGGGCTCCCTGTTTTCCAGTGTTAATTGGCAATAACTGCTTTTTGAAAGCGGTGATTTTACCCTGTAGTATTCCCGGCGCTGCATCCAATATAGCGATGCAGGAACAGGCATGATAAATGCGGGCTCTCCGCCATAGGTGATTTTTCTTAGCGCTGTTCCGGAAAAAGAAACTTTAATGCCGTTATAATCGGTATTGAATGTAACCTTAGCGGCATCAAGTAGTCGTTGATTTAAATCTTCTTTGGCTCCGTAATCTAAAACCACCGTATTGTTTTTTATATTAATATCCAGCAATGTGGTGATATAAAAATCATTATCTTGCCCAAAACGAGCACCGATCAAGCATTTACTTTTAATCAATAAGGATAAATGGCTGAATATCTGCTTTGGATTTTTGATTGAAAAAGAAGAGGTATCGCTCATTAATCTATATTAATTATTTGATTATTTGCATTAAACGCAAAGCCATACGCATGGCAGCGGTTTCAGCATTGGTTAGTAATCAACTGAATTTGAAACCGCTGTAAGCCGCTCATTATTCTTTCTGCAAATTTTTTTGTTGAATTTGTTGCATATAGCGTTGAATAACCTCTTCAACTGAACGCGTTACCTCGATAAATTTACAGCCTATTTTTTGAACTTTTTGTACCTTATCCGACTTAACGAGATACTTGGCACGGGTCTCAAAAGAAATCATAGTCTCACCTGCGCCTGAAAGGATCAGCTTACACTGCGAAAATGATGTGCCGGCAACCAGTCGCTCAGAAATTTCTCTGGAAACATTCAGCATTGCAAAACCGGTAAGACTGAGGTCATATAATTTAAGATTAATAAATTTGCTGTCTTCAAATATTAATTGAGCATAACTGGGCTTTAAAGTCGGCACCTTGACCCTGAAATATTCTCTACGCTCCATCCAAAAAAGCACCTTAGGAACAGGCATACTAAATGCCGGATAGCCTTTATGGGTAATCATTTGCAATGCAGTTCCGGCAAATGACGATTTAACGCCTTGATACTCAGTGTCAAAGATGATTTTTCCGGCATTCAGCAGCTGTCGATTTGTATCTTCTTTGGAGCCTGAATCTACAATTACCGTATTGTTTTTTCCATCGATTCCAAGCAATGTGGTGGTATAAGATTCGCTATTCTCTCCAAAACGAGCGCTTAATAGCGATTTATTCTTAAATAAAATAGTTAAATAATAAATTATTTGCTTGGTATTTTGAACCGAAAAAGATGATATATCGCTCATTGCTACTTTGAATGTTTTTTAAGGCCACCATCGAAAAGCATGAATCTGTTTTCTGTATTAACGAAAACGTGCCGAGACCAGAAAAAGCCACTACCACCAGGAAAACTGCAGCTTCTACTGATAATAACTAATTTTTTTAAAATACTGTTAAATTTAGTGTATTGTAGAATATTTACTATTCTGGCACAAAGGAAAGAGGTATTCGTGGCGTGGTTTCTTTTATTTTCTGCAGGATTTGCGGAAATAATATTTGCTTTAAGTCTTAAATATAACCAAGGTTTTACCAAGCTCTGGCCCAGCATCGTAACGATGGTGTCCGGTGGCTGTAGTTTTTATTTATTGATAGTGGCAATTAAAACTTTGCCACTGGGAACGGCTTATGCCGTTTGGACGGGCATGGGGGCTGTCGGCGTGGCGGTGTTAGGCATTTTCCTTTTTAAAGAGTCTGCGGACTGGTATCGCTTACTGTCAATTACGCTAGTCATTGCTGGCATTATCGGTCTTAAATTAACGGACAACGCTTAACGTGCTGCACCTTATTTTTCAGTCACCGATTGAAACTGCCGTCTTGGAGCGCATCGATTCCGGCGATGTTGTGGTATTTCTTGAAAACGCAGTTCTGCGGATATATCAACATAGCAACATAAGCGATGCGTTAAGCAAACAACTTAGCCGTAATCGCCTTTGTGTGCTGTCAGATGACATTACCGTGCGCGGAATCATTGCCGATGAGTTGGTTAAAGGAATCGAAGTGATAAATTATGCCGAACTGGTTAAATTGACGGTTAATAACCCAGTTATTCAGTCATGGACGTGATGGATCATCACTTGCGCCTGGAGACAACAGACCAGGGTTTTTTGGTGAATCAGGCGGACTGGAATGAAAATGTTGCACAGCAACTGGCGGCATTAAACCATATCACGCTGAGCGATGAACATTGGGAAATTATTGTATTTATTCGACGTTATTATCAGCAATTTAAACATTTGCCCAATGCGCGGGTTTTTACCAAAGCGATTGCCAAGGCATTAGGCGAGGCTAAGGGCAACAGCCGTTATTTGCATAAATTATTTCCGGACGGCCCTTTAAAATACGCCTGCAAGCTGGCTGGTTTGCCTAAGCCGCCTACCTGTTTGTAGCCATATTCACATCCCTACCCTTGCTTAAACTGGTGAATCAGACGCCGTTCTTTTTTATTCGGCTTATGCTCCCTGCCGCTAAAGTCGAACAACTCCCGCTGCTCACGGTTCTGTATGACTTGTAGCTCACGTTTGGCAAGGCTTTCGGCGCTTTCCTGATAGAGTAAAACCGCCTCTTTAGCCGAGCGCCGTTGGCCGTTAATAGCGATAATCGTGATGTCCCAGCGATAATTATCTTTACTGATGGAAAGCATCGCGCCGATTTTGACTTCTTTTCCGGGTTTGCTGCGCTGGTCATTAACATGAACTTTACCGCCGGCAATAGCCTCAGCGGCCAACTTGCGCGTTTTAAAAAAACGCGCAGTCCATAACCATTTATCCAGGCGGATAGCTTCCAGCTCAGACACTAGACGACTTCATTGCCGTTGTCAGTCCAGGCCTTAAATCCGCCAGCCATGCTGACGGCATTATTGAATCCCATTTTGCTTAATACCTCGGTTGCCAAGGCAGAGCGGCCGCCGGACTGACAATAAACGATAATGTGGGCGTCTTGTTTATCCTGAAAGTCAGGATGCGAGCCTATCTTGAATTCCAATACGCCTCGAGGTATGTTGAACGCTCCAGGCAAGTGACCTGCGGCATATTCAGCAGGCTCCCTGACATCCAGGATCAGGCTTGTTTCCAGGGAACTTTTTGCAGCATCAATATCGATTTCAACAATATTTTGTTTGGCTTGAGCGACAAGATCCATTGCGGTAAGTGTCATAATCATCTCTGAGAAAATAAATTCATGTTAGTAATAACTAAGAGCCGGTTTTTTATAAGATTTCTTAGACCTTTGCATTCTTAGCGTTAAGATTGGTTTACAGCGAGGGCTATTTTAGATAAAAAAAATAGTTTTTGTCTTTATTTTAATAACAACGCACGGCTGGGTGAGGACGGCGCCGGCTTCAGCAATGCAAGAAGAAGTATCGGGGCGGCCACTGAAGTGATCACCCCGTAATAGGGAATGTTAATTGATGTGTTTTTTTAATTCTCTAGGCAAAGAAAACACCACTTTTTCTTCTATACCTTGAATCTCAATAGTCGATTGTCCGCCCCATTGTTTTAACTGGTTGATAACTTCCTGAACCAGAACTTCCGGCGCAGAGGCTCCGGCGGTAACGCCAACCACGGCAATGCCGTCGAACCAGTTTTGCTGCATATCTTTTGCCGTATCGATCAGATAGGACTTCTTACCCAGCTGTTGTGCAATTTCGCGTAAACGGTTGGAATTGGAGCTGTTCGGTGAGCCGACTACCAGGATAATATCCGCCGTTTTAGCCAGTTCAAAAACCGCATCCTGTCGGTTTTGCGTGGCGTAGCAGATGTCGTCTTTTTTCTGTTCCTGTATGCCTTTAAAGCGCGCTCTTAAGGCGTCGACCATGATCTTGGTGTCGGTCATCGACAAGGTAGTCTGAGTCACATAAGCCAGATCATCCGGATTTTTTACCGCTAGTTTTTCCACATCCGCCGGCGTTTCTACCAGATAAATGCCGCCATTATTAGTACCCCGTTCATATTGCCCCATGGTGCCTTCAACTTCAGGATGTCCGGCATGACCGATCAGGATAACTTCCCTATCCTCTTTAGCATGTTTGGCGACCTGCAAATGAACCTTGGTGACCAAGGGACAGGTAGCGTCGAAAACCGTTAAATTACGTTCTTTAGCTTCCTTTTGTACTTGCTTGGAAACGCCGTGGGCACTGAAGATCAGATAAGAACCGACCGGCACATCGGTTAAATCTTCAATGAAAATAGCGCCTTTTTCTTTAAGGCCGTCGACAACCGTACGGTTGTGAACAACTTCGTGGCGGACATAAATGGGTGCGCCGAAGGCTTCAATGGCCTGGTCGACGATTTCAATAGCCCGGTCAACACCGGCACAGAATCCACGGGGGTTAGCGAGTATAATTTGCATATCTTGACTTCTTTACTAGGTTAATTTGGAGTTATTCTAACTCAACAGGGTTTCTGAGACGATAATTCCATCGGCATCAGCATATAAAAAATGATTTTGTTTAAAATTGATACCGGCGAAAGTGATCAATAATTCACGGTCGCCATGATCTTTCTTGTGGCTTTTTAACGGATGCGTATGCAATGCCAGAATACCGATAGGAAGTTGCTTGATGATTGCGGAATCCCGAATGCAGCCATGAATGACAATGCCCTGCCAGCCATTGGCGATGGCAATCCTTGCCATATCCTCGCCCAGCAGAGCACAACGGTGGGAGCCGCCGCCATCAACAACCAGCACCCTGTTTTCGACTTTCTCTTCCAGCACTGTTCTGATCAAGACATTATCCTCAAAAACCTTGACGGTGGTAATTTCACCGCAAAAGCTAGCTTGCCCGCCATAAGATTTGAGTAACGGTTCGGCAATCTGGAAGTGTTCTTCCTCTGAATGGGTATCGCAAAGATCAGCAGTAGTAAAGGTCATGATTCAAGTCTCAAAAGGATAAATAAGGCGAAAGGCTAAGGTAACCCGCAAAAAATAAAACGCTGATGACGCTGATAAGTATGATTTAAATACGATTTTTTTCATAAATTATCCGTATTTATTGCGAGCTACCTAAATGGGCAGAATACTAAAGGCAGGTGGCAAGCTTTTTTAGCCTTTCGCCCTTTGCCTTTCGTCTTTTTCAAGTATACCTCGCTAACAGTCCCTTATCACCGCCTATTTCCGGCAGCGGTATTTTCACTTCATAGCCGCCGCCCGACGCTTCTGCCATGGTTTGTCCAAACATGCCTTCCATGCGTTCGACGATAATATCCTGATTGCCTTCCGGCAGTATCAATTCCAGTTTATCGCCGACCGAAAACTTGTTCTTAACGTCAATGGTTGCAAGACCGGCTGCCTGATCATAGCTTCTGATTTCGCCGCAAAATTGCTGCTGATGGCTTTTAGAATAACCGCTGATATAGTTTTGCTGTTCATGTGTATGGTGACGTTGATAAAAACCGTCGGTATAACCCCGATTAGCCAGGTTCTCCAACACGCCGAGCAGTTCAGGCTGAAATGCCCGACCCGCCAACGCATCGTCAATCGCCTGACGATAGGTTTGTGCGGTACGCGCCACATAATAATGCGACTTGGTGCGGCCTTCAATCTTCAGGCTATCCACGCCAATTTCGACCAGTCGCTGCACATGCTCGATGGCCCGTAAGTCTTTTGAATTCATGATGTAAGTGCCGTTTTCATCTTCCATAACCGGCAACAATTCGCCTTTTCGGACTTCTTCTTCCAGGAAATACACTTTGTCGGCCAATGGATGCCGTTCCGCACCGCCGCAACTAGCATTGCTGATATCGGACATGGACAGCACATCACCAACAGGCAGGTAATCGCCTTCGGCATTTTCTTCGGCAGGCAGGGTGTCGTATTTCCAGCGGCAGGAGTTGGTGCAAGTGCCCTGATTGGGATCGCGATGGTTGAAGTACCCGGACAGCAAACAGCGTCCCGAATAAGCGATACATAACGCGCCGTGGACGAATACTTCAAGCTCGGTATCGGGGCAGCGCTGGCGAATGTCTTCGATTTCATCCAGAGACAGTTCGCGAGACAAAATAACCCGCTCAACGCCCATGCTTTTCCAGAAATTGACCGACGCATAATTCACGGTATTGGCCTGTACCGACAGATGTATCGGCATATCCGGCCAAGCTTCCCGCGCCATCATAATCAGCCCAGGATCGGCCATAATCAGGGCATCCGGCTGCATGGCGATAATCGGGGTAAGATCCTTAACAAAGGTTTTAATCTTGGCATTATGCGGAATCACATTGGTCGCCAGGAAAAACTTTTTGCCTAGTTGGTGCGCCTCATTGATGCCCTTGGCCAAATTATCTTCAAGAAAATCATTGTTACGCACCCGTAAGCTATATCGCGGCAATCCGGCATAAACGGCATCGGCACCGTAGGCAAACGCATAGCGCATGTTTTTAAGGGTTCCTGCGGGGGAAAGTAATTCGACTTTTTTTAGGTCAGGCTGTCCTGCCTGATACCCTTCGGGTAAATGCAAATCGGTTCCAGACATATTTGTCATATTGAGTAGGTCAATAATCCAGGTAGCGGTATTCTATCGTAACCGGCTTAGGCAAGCCAAAAACAGGAGAAATGCGATGTGGATAGTGTTGTTTATAATGATTCTGCTGTTTGTTTTGGGCAGCGCATTGATGCTGTTGCGCTCAGCTAAAATACCGAAAATTCCTGATAAGGTAAAGGCGCAACCTTATGAAGATGACGATGACTAACTAAACCCGGAGTACAGGCTTTGCCTGTTCGCAAGCAGAGCTTGCACTCCAGCTACTCACACTGTCTCTTTAGGTCAGTAACCCGCCATCGTCACGAGACTTTACTCAAAAAAGCCGTATAAATACATATCCTCATCCTCGCCTTCCAAGATGAATTTTACGTCATCATCGGAAATCTCCACATCCAGCGGGTAAGGCTCTTCGGCATCGTCAAAGTAATCGGACTTAATATAAAACTCGTCATCGCCCTCTTTGACCAGAACGACCGAATAACACGCTGTGTCTTCGTTTGGATCGATATTTCTTAAGCTAAAACTGATGCTGTTGCCGTCGGCGGCAACCACGGGGCCTTGTTCTGTTTGCTCATATTCGCAGGCTATATCTTCTCCATCCGTAAACACATAAGTCATGGAAAAATGCTTTAAGCGATTAAAATTTACCGACATTAGCTTACCTCCAACATGTTATCCAACGCTTTTTTGGCGTAATTTGCTACTTCCTCAGGCACTGAAATCCGGTTAACTACCTGCCCTGCGGCTAGGTTTTCCAGCACCCAGGCCAAATGTTGCGGGTCGGTCCTGAACATGGTTGAGCACATGCACAAGGTAGGCGACATGAAATGTACGTTTTTACCCTGCGCCTTGCACTCTTCGTGCAGGCGGTTGACCAGATTGAGTTCCGTCGCCACCAGCCAACGGGTGTTCGGTTCAGCTTCGCGCACGGTGGTTAAAATATACTCGGTGGAACCGATGTAATCCGATTTTTGGCAGACCTCAAACGAGGCTTCCGGGTGCGCAATGACTTTGGTTTCCGGGAAGCGTTGCCGGAACTCGTCAATCTGTTCCGGCTTGAACACCTGATGCACCGAGCAAAAACCGTTCCACAGGATGATTTTGGCGTTGCGAATTTGCTCCGTGGTCAAGCCGCCCATCGGCTTGGTGAAATCCCAGGTGACCATTTCCTCCAATGGAATACCCATGCGGTAGCCGGTATTGCGCCCCAGATGCTGGTCAGGGAAAAACAGCACTTTCGGTTTTTTGGCAAAGCTCCATTCCAATATTTTCTGGGCGTTGGACGAGGTGCAGACGATGCCGTCATGCTTGCCGCAAAAGGATTTAAGATCGGCAGCAGAATTGATGTAAGTCACCGGCGTCACTTCGGCTTCCACGTCGATAACCTGCGCCAGTTCATCCCAGCACTTTTGCACCTTGATCAGATTGGCCATATCGGCCATCGAACAGCCGGCCGCCATATCCGGCAGGATCGCAATCTGCTCCGGACGGGACAGTATATCGGCAACTTCGGCCATAAAATGCACGCCGCAAAATACGATGTATTCGGCATCCGATTGTGCCGCATCCCGGGACAGTTTTAACGAATCGCCGGAAAAATCGGCATGTTTGAACACTTCATCGCGCTGATAATGATGGCCGAGCACCACGCAGCGAGAGCCGAGCTTGGCTTTGGCAGCGATAATCCGGGCATCGCATTCCTCATCGCTGAGTAAGGCATAATCTTGAATCGGAAAGGGGGTATGAGTCATAAATGATACTCCTCTAGGGAGAATTACTTCGGTAAGATTTGTTTACCACCAAGAGTGTACCCTTCGTGGTAAACAATACAAAAATAAGCAGCCTTAATCCTGTTTAACTTTTTCTTTTCCCGCAGGCTTAATCAAGCGAATACCCAGCTCTTTCAACTGCTCATCGGTGACCACTGCCGGTGCGCTGACCAACGGACAAGCCGCCGATTGCGTTTTGGGGAAAGCGATCACGTCGCGGATAGAGCTTGAACCGGTCATCAGCATCACCAGGCGGTCAAGACCGAACGCCAAACCGCCATGCGGAGGCGCGCCGTATTTCAATGCATCCAACAGGAAGCCGAATTTTTCCCTGGCTTCGTCTTCGCCGATGCCTAAAATTTCCAGTACAGTTTGCTGCATGGCGGTACGGTTGATACGGATCGATCCGCCGCCGACTTCAGTACCGTTCAACACTAAATCATAAGCGCGTGACAAGGCGGCGCCTGGATTGGCGACCAGCTCTTCGACCGAGCAGCTTGGCGCGGTGAACGGGTGGTGGATCGCATTCCAACGCTGACTTTTCTCATCCCAGTCGAACATCGGGAAGTCGATCACCCAAACCGGTTTCCACTCGCCTTCAATCAAATTAAGATCATGTCCCAGTTTGACCCGCAACGCGCCCATTGCTTCATTGACGACATTGGCCTTATCGGCGCCGAAGAAGATTAAATCGCCGTTTTGTGCGCCGGTTTTAGCCAACACGCTGTCCCACACGTCGGCAGGTGCGAATTTAACGATAGGCGACTGCAAACCATCGACACCGGCGACAAGATCGTTAACCTTGATATAAGCCAAACCGCGCGCGCCGTAAATGCTGACATACTTAGTTAACGCATCAATATCTTTACGGCTTAAATCGCCTGCATTCGGCACGCGCATTGCAACGACGCGACCTTTCGGGTCGTTAGCCGGTGCCGAGAAGACTTTAAAATCGACGTCTTTCATGTCCTCGGCAATATCGACCAATTCCAGCGGAATCCGCAAATCGGGCCTGTCGACGCCGTAGCGCGATACCGACTCCTGGTGAGTTATGCGCGGAAATTTGTCGCCCAGGTTCACGCCGATCACCTTAATGAACAGTTGGCGAATCATTTCCTCCATAATATGCATAATCTCGTTTTCATCCATGAACGAGGTTTCCACATCCAGCTGGGTAAATTCAGGCTGACGATCGGCACGCAAGTCTTCATCACGGAAACACCGTACCACTTGATAATAGCGATCCATGCCCGCCACCATCAACATCTGCTTATACAATTGCGGCGATTGCGGCAGCGCGAAAAACGAGTTTTCGTGCGTGCGGCTCGGTACGATGTAATCGCGCGCGCCTTCGGGGGTCGCTTTGGTCAGGTAAGGCGTTTCAATCTCGAAGAACTCGTTGTCATCGAGAAAGTTTCTCAACACCCGCGTTACATCGCGGCGCACTTTCATCTTTTGCTGCATCTCGGTACGACGCAAGTCGATATAACGATAGCGCAAACGCAGCTCTTCGTTGACTTCGATGTCGCTTTCGACCGGGAATGGCGGAGTTTCCGACTCATTCAGCACCACGATATTTCTAGCCAGAATTTCAATCTGGCCGGAATGCATATTGGCATTAACCGTGCCTGCAGGACGATGGCGCACCAGTCCGGTAATTTGCAGGACATATTCACTGCGGGCGCTTTCAGCCGTAGCGAAAACATCAGCAACGTCAGGATCGACCACGACTTGAACCAAGCCGGCGCGGTCTCTCAGATCGATAAAAATAACGCCGCCGTGGTCGCGGCGTCTATGTACCCAGCCGCAGATTGAAACCGTTTCGTCCAGCTGTTGTGTGTTTAGCTCTCCGCACATGTGAGTACGCATAAATTTTCCCTGTTAATTTGATTACGATAAAAGGCGAAAAGTTTTTTGCCTTTCGCCTGCTTGATTATTGACTGTCGCCGGTGGACTTGGCCGGACTCGAACTACTCGCCTCACCCGCTATATTTTTTTTGGTGCCGTTCTTAAAATCGGTTTCGTACCAGCCGCTACCTTTTAATCGGAATCCAGCCGCAGAAATCTTCTTCATTAATTCCGGTTTACTGCAGGCCGGACAGATAATCAGAGGCTCGGCGCTGAGTTTTTGTAACGCTTCATGCTCATGACCGCATGACTGACATTGGTACTCGTATATTGGCATTTACCGCTCCGAAAACAAAAAATAATAGCTACGATAAGTGCTATGTTTAATTTTTCAAGGCACTTACTATAAAATAACCGTCTATTTTACAGAATTTACCTTCAATAATGAAAACAATAACCATCGCCAAGCCGGATGACTTGCATTTGCACGTCAGAAACGGCGCCGTTTTAAAAACCGTCATCCCGCATACCGCCAGACAATTTGCCCGCGCCATCATCATGCCCAACCTCAAACCGCCGGTAACCACAGTGGCCCAGGCGTTGATTTATCGGCAAGAAATTTTAGCCGCCGTTCCAGACGAATTGGACTTTACGCCGCTGATGACGCTGTATCTGACCGGTTCTACAACGGTTGATGACATCAAACACGCTGCCAAATCCGAACATATTCATGCCTTCAAGCTTTATCCTGCGGGTGCGACCACCAACTCCGATTCCGGCGTTGCCGACATCAAGGCGATTTATCCGCTATTGGCGGCCATGGAACAGCAGGACATTCCGTTACTGATTCATGGCGAAGTCACCGATGATGCTTGCGATATTTTTGACCGGGAACGCGTGTTTATCGACACCTATCTTACCGACATCACCGATAATTTCCCCGGTTTGCGCATCGTGGTCGAACATGTAACCACCGCTGAAGCCGTGCAGTTCGTATTGGCTTCCGGCCCCGGTATTGCCGCCACCATTACCCCGCAACATTTGCTGTTTAACCGCAATGCGCTGCTGGCTGGCGGCATCAAGCCGCACTACTACTGCCTGCCGATTATCAAGCGCGAGTTTCATCGTCTGGCATTAGTCAAAGCCGCGACCAGCGGCAACCCGAAATTCTTTCTGGGTACCGACAGCGCTCCGCATCTGACTTCATTAAAGGAAGCTGCCTGCGGTTGCGCCGGATGTTACAGCGCTCATGCGGCTTTGGAGCTATATGCGGAAGTATTTGAGCGGGCGGGCGCCTTGGACAAACTGGAAGCTTTCAGCAGCTTTTACGGTGCCGATTTTTACCGTTTACCCAGAAACTCAGGCACCGTCACGCTGGAAAAAACCGCCTGGAAAGTACCCTCGGCTTATGGAGAGAGCGACCTATCGATCACTCCGCTCAAGGCAAATGAAGAGTTAACATGGAAACTGGTTTAAAGGCTAAAGGCTAAAATTGAAAAAATCTTAAACCTCAATGCAAGCTTTTTTCGCGCTTCGCCTTTCGCCTGATTTTTAATACGGTTTAACCGGAGCTAAATTATCCCCATTAAAGTCTTCATCCAGGTCCAGAGGATCGGCGCCTTCCGGCAAATTGCCATCATAAATCAGGTATTCACGTTGCTGTAAATAGGCGCTTTTAAAAAACGCATACCGGTCTATAGCCGCTTCCGAAGCAATTCTTTCGGTATCCAGATTATCTGCCCGCAAGTCAACGGCATTCAGCGCAAACAGACCGCCGGTAATAATACCGCTATCAATATAGCTGATGGGATTCATCGCCGCGTCGCCGATCAAACCGCCTACGCCTCGGGGAGAACTGGGTCCAAAAAACGGCAATACCAGATAAGGACCTGACGGCACCCCCCAAACCCCCATAGTCTGATCAAAATCTTCATTATGCTTAGGTAAATCAATGAGGGTTGCAATATCAACCAAACCGCCGATACCGGCAGTACTGTTAACCAGAAAACGCGCCCCATCCATACCGGTCTGTTCTATTTTACACTGCAACAGATCGTTGATAGTTACGCCTATATCCTTAATATTACTAAAGAAGTTAGTAATGCTCCGATCAACAAATGATGGCGTTATCCATTGATAACCTTTAGCAACCGGTTTCATTGCATACTCGTCAAGATTGTCATTAAACGATTGCACGCCTCTATTCCATTCCTCGAAAGGATCTGCCGGATCATTCGCAACAGTGGCGCATCCTGCCAAGGAACTCAATAAAACAAGACATCCAAGCCGGGTCGTCAATTTTTTATACTGCATTACATTCCCTCTAATTTTGTCATTATTTTTATAATTGAATAAAATTTCGCGTAACATATTATGTAACATATTATAAATATGTCGCTTTTATTCCCCATCATTTCAGCACTTTTTGGCATAATTAAAAAATGGATACACCTGCAATTCCCTTAGATAAACGCTTCCGTGGTTACCTTCCAGTAGTCGTCGACATAGAAACAGCCGGATTTAACCCCAAAAAAAATGCCTTACTGGAAATTGCGGCCGTCATCGTTGAATTTGACGATAACGGTGATCTGGAAATTACCGAACGTTATACCACACACGTCACCCCCTTTAAAAATTCCGAACTCGATGCTGCCGCGCTTAAGTTTAATGGCATAGACCCGCACCATCCATTTCGTATGGCTATCGACGAAAAAGACGCACTGCACATGCTGTTTAAACCGATTAAAGATGCCGTCAAGCGTAACAACTGTACCCGGGCAATTCTGGTCGGACACAATCCGGCTTTCGACATTGGCTTCTTAAATGCAGCCATTCAAAGAACCCAAATAAAACGCAGTCCTTTTCATCCGTTCAGCACCTTCGATACAGCGACATTAGGGGGATTAGCCTATCAACAGACGGTATTGGCGAAAATCGCCCAAACGGCAGGGTTAGACTGGGATAACGAAAAAGCCCACTCAGCCCTCTATGATGCCGAAAAAACAGCAGAATTATTCTGTATGATAGTCAATCGATGGAAACAGCTGGAATCGATGACTTAGCTGACTTAGTTGATAGTAAAAAAACGCACGGACCGGATGGAGTGTTATGGAAAAAACCACCTCATCCGTGCGACACCTTATTCCTCTACAGCACCGGCCTCAGCCAGCATTTTTGCAAGCTGACCCTGCTGGTACAAATCGATAACAATATCGCAACCGCCAACCAACTCGCCACCGATATAAAGCTGCGGATAGGTCGGCCAGTTTGAATATTCTTTCAATGCTTCGCGAAGCTCAGGGTCCTCAAAAATATTAACGTGTTTATATTTAGCATGACAAGCCGCTAATATTTGAACCGCTTGACCGGAAAAGCCGCATTGAGGAAAATCCGGCGATCCTTTCATATATAAAACAACCTGATTATTTTCAAGTTGATCTTTAATTCTTTCAATAACACTCATCATGGTTCACCCAATTAATAAAAAACCAAGTAATTTTATCAACTTTAGATTTATTAAAAAAGTAAATCTTTCAATTCAACACTCCGGCCATCATACATATTGGCCGGGTATCTAAATAGATTCAGTTTGTATTGGCTGCGCACCCAAGCAAAAAATACAAAAAAGGTTATATTTACACTGCCATAGCGTTTAACCGTTTTGATAACAGCGACAAAGCGTCTATTCTTTCCGACAGCAATGGATTACTCAACAGTCATTGCCACTATGCCCCTCCATTAGCAAAATGAGATTTCTTTTTATGTTGATGCCCATGTTTAGCTTAGCCGTACCCATTATTTTAGGCCTGCTATATGCCAATGTCGGCGAATGGCTGATGCATAAATATATACTGCATGCGCTGGGTCAAAATCGGCAAAGCTTCTGGGCTTATCATTGGTATGAACACCATGCGGTTTGCACCAAAAACGCAATGCTCGATCCGGGCTACCGATCTTTGTCGCTAACGACATGGAACGCTCAATCCAAGGAATTAGCGGTGTTAGCAGGCATTGTGCTGCTGCATCTGCCGTTGTTTCTACTGTTCCCCCTGTTTACCGGCACGGTGTATGTGTCGGTCATACTGTATTACTACAGACATCGCAAAGCTCATCTACATCCCGCCTGGGCCAAACAGCATTTGCGCTGGCATTACGACCACCACCTTGACGGTAACTACAACGCGAACTGGTGTGTAACCTGGCCCTGGTTCGACTACCTGATGGGAACACGCATTAAAAACAAAACACCCAACTAGCATAGCGAATCTGCTTGCCTGCAAACCGAACCCTTCTGGCAAGCTATCAATTAATCAGTACACTGGAAAAACCCTATCGAAACCGGTCAGGGCGGCGGATTAACGCAAGCAGCTTATTGTCGTCGGCCTGACCTGAATACGCATACCTTTTCAAGCCGACTGCATACTCTCAGACGCAGCATGGAGCAGGGTCGCTGACGCTGATTCCAGATCCACCATCAGCAGCCTGCTGCGATGGTGCCGTACCGGGACGGCCACGTTCGCTGTCATCTGTCATATCCGCCCACAGGGCGAAGCCGATAGTTAGGCTGGGCGCTTACAGTCAACTAGGTTTTTGTACCAATAGTTTTTTATTTATTACCTGATGTAATAGACGGTAATGGGTCAAACCTGTAACTTGGTATGAATATCGACGCCAAACTCTACCTTATTGATAAGCAGTCCAATGACAGTATCATGCATCAAAGCTGACTTGGAAAAACAGATGGTTTTCCTTGTCAACCGTTTGATCCAGGT
>JAGXGY010000025.1 GCA_024636505.1 Methylobacter sp.
CACTTGGCGTTTGACTCCAGGCACATAGGCCTTATAGCGATAATCAAGAAGGAATGTCTTGGTTAAACAATCTTCATTCTGGCATCGATAACGTTGTGTCCCTTGCTCTGTGCGACCGGACTTTGTAATTTGGCTGCTGCAGCACTCGGGGCAGACGATTTCTTGATAGCATGTCATACGGCTAATAATACAACAAACTACAGATTTAACCCATTACCCGAAAAAGCATGGACGTCCGGAACAGAGTTTGTTTCGCTATGGTCTGGATTATCTGACAGACAGCCTTTTGCATGGCCTCCAAAAAACTGAGGACAGGTTCAGGCTATGGGTGTTGTTTTTATGTCCGCCCGACATGATCGTAGTTGACGGACAGAATCCCGAAATAATAGCTCTCCAAACATGAGTGAGAGCCTGTGGATAAATTTTTTGTCGTGTACAGAGTCAATGTATTTTAAAAAATCTTGCAACAGTTTTTTTGTTTTTTAAAATTCTGTATTGAAAATATTTTTTCACTTGCGATATTCATTATTAATCCCTTTTAGAACGGATAGGAAATTCAACCGCCTCAACCGAAGTATCGCACCTTAAATCCATTATCACAAGCGCATGTCACGCTTGTCCTGCGGCTCAAGCGTGTAGTTGCGAATACGCTTGATATTCCAATTGCTTCTGCCGACTTTTACCGTGAGATAACAAAAGCCCTTTCTGGTCGTGATGAAGGCGCTGCCTTGCTTACTTTTCATCGTTGCTTGCTCCATGTCAGGAATCGGCTGTAATTGGGTGCATTTAAACAAACGACAGAATTGTTTCATAGGATTTTTTACAATGCCACGCCTGTCTTGGCTTTGAATCGAATTGGGCGCTAATCAACAAAAGGCTCTAAAGGGGGTCAACGCAGAATTCGGAACATAAACCCCGTTAAGGCTTTTTCAGTAACTGCCCGTCCTCTCGCAGAACGCTTATACTGTAGGCTTATGAACCTATAACAAGAAGTGCTTTGGTATAAATGGCACACTTGAAGCATGAGTCAAGAGGATATTATTTTGGTAAATAACAATTTTTCCCTACAAGCTGCGTCACTTTGGAACAAAATACCGCAAACTAAACAGCAATTAATCCTTAATAATGTCTATTGCGTACAATGCCGCGTCGCGGTCACTATGGTTAATGTCAGTGGCTTTGTAGAAGAGTCTAGCCTTGTGCTTAAAGGATCGTGTGGTGTTTGTGGGGAAAATGTCGCTAGGGTTATCGAAGAGATTAATTGATATGAATTAGGGACAAAAGGCTCTAAAGTTCCACGGGAGGTTATAAACCAAGACTAAGACTTATCATAAAGCACAAGCCGCTTGTCATTCGCCCCAGAATAACCGCCCTCATCCGTTACCAATTGCAGAATCTCACCGCAATGCGGGCAACCAAAAGGCTTATCATCCATCCAGTCTTCAATTTCAATATCTTCTTCACAATCTGGGCATTTCATAATAAATCTCCTAAAACATTTGGGATAATCTCATTCTTGCCCGAATTATAAAGGTTAAGCTCAACAGGTTCATCCCCCGGCCTCAACCAAAACTGCACCACCACCTCGCCCCGGATCGCGGTTAGATTCAGATAATCCCGCAAATCCTCCGCCTTGGCGTAATGCAGCTTAACGGTATCGCCGCCCCAGATCACCGGATGATAGGTGTCGATCTGGCTGACATTGACCATTTTCTCGGCATCCACGTACAAATCCCCCAGCAGATAATAATCGTGGTTGGCTTTCAGGTTGTCCACCAGCCAGCGCAATGAGCGGCCTTTCATGTTCACGCGCTGCGAGATTACCCGCAACGGTTCGCCCTTGATCAGCACGGTTTCGGTCGGGTACAGATTGTGGTGCATCTGGATCTTGCCTACCGCCCGTGTCTTGCCGTTGAACTCGACAATCAGGCCGCTTTGCCATGCGCTCAACACCGGGCAATTGCATTCGATATGCTCCAGAGTCAGGTTGTCGATGGCTTTCAGTTCCACCGAGTAAAAGTTCAGCCCTTGGACTTTAACGTATTCATCGTAGGAAATATCGAAGTCGCGCAAGATTTGATGTAAGCCGCCGCGTAATCCTAAGCTGCTCATTGGGTACAGTCCCACGCAGAACACCAGCATCGAGCACAGCACAATCATTTCCGCCTTGCTGCCGACCTCCAGCCGAAACCTAATCTTACCCGGCATGACCACGCGGATCGGCGACGGCCAGAATAAATCAACGCCCCGGATGTTGGCCATGTCGATTTGAAGGTGCGACCAGTAGCCGCCCATGATCGCCCAAAAGTACAGCGGATAAGTGAAATACAGCGGCGAAGCCAGCACCGCCAGAATGGCAACGCCGATAATGGAATGGGTAATGGTTCGATGGCCAAAGCGCCTTTCCAGCGGCACCGATAGAAAATACAGCGGTCGCCCTACTTTCGAGGTCGGAATATCAATATCCGGCATTAACGAAAACAGCATAGCCAGCCCCCAGGCAATGGGGTCTAGTTTGTACTCGAAGACCGCAGCGCCGCCCAGGTAAAGCGCGGTCGAAAAGGCGGCGTGGGTGGCGGCTAACATTTGGTATGATATGGTATCGTATTATATGACTTCATATCATACTACCGCCCCACGCCCTTAAAGATAAAGAAGCGCAAGGTCAGGAACAGCGCCGCCCCCATGCCGCCCATGATATATAGCGTCTTGTCGCCGGTACCCATGCCGATATAACGCATCGACACAATCAGCGCCCCCAAGATCATCACCATTGGCGTGAAGTCCAAATATTGCACACCGGCATCATGGCGCATTTCGCGCACCTTGCGCTTGTCGATAATACGCTCTTTGCCGGATTCATCGAGCATGTCATAAATCGCCTGCGGGATACCGCCCGACTGCTTAATGACGTGGCTGATGTACTGCTCCGGCGATTCAATCAGAATGCCCTTGGCGGTAACGTAGCTTTTCACAATCTCGCGGATCACAGTTGCCGGCAACGGCTTAACTTGTACCTCGCGCATTTTCCACCACAGTTTTTTTACGCCGGCCTTTTTCTCTGAGGCACAGCCAATGATTTGAGCGTGTTCAAAGATCGCCAGCCAGAACGCCATTTGTGTTGGCGTCAGTGTTGTGAGGTCGTCGACCGCAATAATCGGCTTGGTCGGCGCTCTGGCCAACGCCGGAATAACCGCTTGAGTGAGGTCGCGCATATTCAACCGGTTCACTTGGCCTTTAATTTCGCCCCAATCAATCTGGCTGCCAACGATGCCGTGAAACTTAACCGGCAACTCCAATTCTTTCGCGGTCACCAGATCCAGCTCCAGCATTTGCCGAGCCATTTCGACAAACTGCCCCTTGGCTTGATGATCGTGCAGCCGGATAATCAAATCAACGTGGCTTCCCGCTTGATCCAGCGCCGCCTTTAACACCGATGATTTGCCAATGCCCACCGAACCGGTCAACACCACATGCTTGCCCTTGCGGATCTCGGCCACCAAGTCGGCCACCACTTCATCGCGGCCTATCAGACCGACAATATTATCCATCGTTGCCCCCTAAGTTGTGAGTCTTGCCCTCTAGGTACGCCAGTAGTGTTTTCCAGTCGCCGCCTGCGTATTTGGCCAGCTTGTAGCGCTGCGTGTTGGCCAGCACGTTAATCTTAGCCACTACCGCATCTTCATCGTTAAGCTTGCCGCCAATGTCCCACAGTTGGCTCATTTCCGACGAGTAACCCTCATCGATGCGCTGCTTGATCCACGCCGCTTTTTCCTTGAGAAACTTGCGCTTCACTTCCGAGGCGGCCAGCTCCGATTCCATTGACCGCAATTGAGCCATATCCATGATGACCTTGGCGCCCATGTCTGCGCTTTCTTTCGCCTCAGCCACTAGCTTTAAAGCTTGTTCTCTTTCTTCCTTGACCGATGACAGCGGGATGTTGAATTGCAGGCCGCCATAAGCCGTATAGGGATCGTCCCGAAACTCGGTGCCGCCATAACCCAAACGGGCGCTGAGCGAGGTGTTTTGCAGCGCCCAGGTGACGGCATTCGGCTTGGCGTAGGTTTGGGTGACATGGTGCTGCGCTTGAATGATGGGGTTGGATCGGCTAATGAAAGACAAAACGGTGTCATCGTCCCAGGCCATTACCCTGAACGGCATGATTAAAGCTACAATAAAGGCTATTCGCATTTTCATAGAAGCATTTTTGTTTAACAAAATTGCATTTTTGTTTTAACGCAGTCTAGCCTTTGTAGCCGCAAAAGTGAACATAAAAGAAACAGAGTTATTATTCCAAGCCGGTGCTTTAGCCGTGCCGGTGATCAAAAAATACGCACTTGATGGTGGCTGGGTGGTCACGCTGACCGGAAAACATCAGCTCAACCCTACACTGGAGACTGCGCGCGGTCAGGTGCGGGTGTTCAAACGGCTGGATGCGGCGGTGGGCGTGTTGTTTGGGATGGGGCTTGGGGAGATTAGGATTGTTCGGTAGAGTATAGGTGTGAGATTTATAGTTACTTTACCCATTTACAGAAGCCTTACGTCCAGCCTATCTGGCTTCCGAAAAATTAATGACATTTATAATTACAAAGAGGTTTTTTCATGAACAACAATAGCGATATAAACGACTGCACATTAGTTACACGTACTTTTCAGCCGAATGCCACAATGGATTCTTTTGATAAGGACAAATCCGCTAAGGTCAAATTTGATGAGGACAAATTTGCTAAATTTGTTGATAGATTAAATAAAATAACAAGTGGTGATACCTCATTTAAGAAGGTAGTTGTGGTTTTAAATGGCGATACAAATAGTGATCATAGTGAACGGATTAATAAAGATAAAAAACTGCCATCACAATGTTATCTTGAACAAAAATTTTCTGTGATAAGGATTAACGATATTCCGATTAAAATAGTTGTTTGCAATGACAACTGGGGGCTGAATGCGGGCAGTGGCAAAGCGTTAAATGATGGTCTAAAAGAAGTCGAAACTGAGCGTGTGATGATCTGGTCGGCTGAAATGGAAATCACATCAACTCAGGTTAAGAAAGCTCTGGAAACGATGAATGACAATGATTTACGCCTGATTGGTTTTTTACGTGAAGGCTATAAAAACTTTTTACCGTGGCGTTGCGTACAAAATACAGCAGTGATCTGGCATCGTGCAGACTTGGAATTTATTGAATGGTTTGATGTTGGCTGTGATGGCACTAAGGATGTGAATGTCTGTGTAAAGAATCAGCCTTTTTTAAAGGCCGGTATGGAAGATTTTCATGCGTATTTGCGCTTGCGCGATAAAAAACAAGATTTTAAATGGGGCATGATTGGTAAAGATTCGCCAATCGTATGGACGCATGAAAATGATACGCGAAATCAAAATAAAATAGCACGACAAAAGGCTGTAATGTCTGCTTATATGAATGATTTAAACATCGACAAGAAAAAGGTGCTGAAAGATATTAATTCGCCAGATCGCCATTATAATTTCATTTAAAATGCTTGCTAACGACCGCAAGGATTCCGCCCTAAATGCGTAAAGTCGCCCTGTAACCCGCGCTGTTCCTAGTCCCACTAACCCACCTCAACCAACACAAGCCCTTGTGACAAAGAATAGCGCCGTGCCACTCTCGGATCATCGAAAGCAATATCAATCTGATCGCCGGTTTCTACGGACTCGACATAATACCCAGCGCCATCTTCGGTAATTTTCACTTGCGTTAGCTGTTTTAATCCATTGACCATTGGCGTGTTACTTAAAATTTAGCATAGGCTCCGGTTAATCCGACACTAGATGTAACGGCTCGCGTTTGAAATCGGCTGGGCTCGCATTTAACGCCGTTTTGGGCTCAAATTAATTGCAATTGAAAATATACTCAGGCTCACATTATCTGCAAATGAGCTTGCATTTATCGACTCTGGCTCGCAATCCATTTTTGTGGGCTCACTTTAAATGCAACTGAAATTTAGGCTCCAGTCCCTAATCAGATAGGCAGACCGGCAGCTAAAAACTGGCTACGTAGTTCAGCCGCGCGAGTGGCGTCCAAGCTATTGCTGAATAGCGCCTTGATCTCCGCTGGTTTAGTATCGAATTGATCAACCAAGTTTTTGACGCGGTAGCCATGGCGGGTTAGCGTTGGTTCCAGATCATCCAGTTGACGTGATAGCACTGACTCCACCAGATCGGTAGATACAGGCGTTTCACCGGTTTGATAGCCTGCTTCGAGTGACAAAGTGAGGTGTAGTTGAATTTGCAACGGTGTCCGCAGTCGCGTTGCTAATAGGTCAATAGCTTCCTCAGTCAGGATAGATTCAACGGCAATGTCGCTCTTCGTGCATGAACGGATTAGCCAGTGGATGTATTCACGCTGGCTGCCGACAATACCCTCCAAGTTGAACACATCGGTACGAAATCCAATCTCTTCCATTGTTGGTCGCCGCAGATCGTTGCGTAACTTCGGATGTCCGGAAAGAATCACGGACAATCGGCCATCGCCATCCTCGATCACTTCTATTAAACGTTTCAGACCGGTTAGTGTATGGCTGTTCAGATCGTGTGCCTCATCGACAAACAAGGCGATTGGACGCTTGTTCTTACGCACGAGGTCGCGCAATTCCCGTTCGCGCTGTTCGCCCTTGGGTATCTGCACTTTCTTGTCGGTGGAAATATCGTAGTATAAGGCTGCAATCAGCGTGGTCAGCTTAACGCTGTGCTTCTCGACTGTCAGCGATTTCGAGACGGTGACTTTGTTTTCTTCCTTCAATTGCTGCTGTAAACGCCGCATGGTGACGGTTTTGCCGCTGCCGACGACCCCACATACGGCAATCAGTCGGCCTTCCTGGATGGCACCCTTGATGTCCTTGAGCAGCTGCTTGTGCAACTCTGTTTCGAAATATCCGGCCTGGCTGAATGGCTGTGTCAATCCGTAATGCTGCATCACGTCAACGCGCATGTTCTTCTCCTCTTTTTGGGTCACGGAAGTAGCTACGTACTCGTGACAGCACAACGCTACGTGTCAGGGTATCGGCCAGAATCTGGTCGATGAAAGCGCGTTCAGATACCGAAAGTTTTGCTAACGGTTTGGCTAGGTCGTCAGCAATGGCCAGCTTGGCGGCAATCGTATTGGGAAACTGATATTCCAGTATCTGAGTCTCAAAGGGTTGTTTCGGCACCTCCACGGCCACCGCAGACGGCACTAAACGTACATCATCGCCGGACAGAGCCGAAATCGGTAGGCCAAGCTGATCAGCCAACGCCCGAATTCGATCTGAACGTTCTCCGGCTTTGCCACGTTTGAATGCGCGGTACCGATGCAGCGGGATTGGTCCAGACACAGGGTAGTAAGGCCCAAACTTTTCGCCGTCAAACTCAACAACCATTTGGTCGTCGAATAAACCCCACAGTAAAACTACGAATTCCCCGGCCATGTCGGGTTCTACTTCATAAACAGTGCCGCTAACTGTAATCCGCGCATCAACGCCCACTTTACGCGATTCAGGTTCACGCGCAAATTGGCAGAACTGTTCCCAGGTACACATAGCGCGCAAGCCTTCTACGGGTAAGTGAGTCAGCCAATCCGTTAAGCGGGAATGTTTCTCGGAACGGTGATACTGATCGTTGTAATTCAGGAGGTAGCGCATTAGCCACTCATTAGCCTGTAGCTCGGTTTCCGGCTTGTGGAAATGGTATAACGTTTCATGCGTCTCTTTAACGGTTCGGAATGGGCGCTCGACCTTACCTTTTGAGCGGGCCGTTGTGCGGGTTCCATCCTTGCCAGCCGGCATGTGGGTTTGCCATTCAATGCCGAGTGCCTGCATAACGTTCTGGAACACCAGGCTTTTGGCTACCGGCCCATTGTCCAGATAGATCATCTTGGGCCGCCCCTGAAACGGGAAGGTGGTATCTGCTTTGGCTGCCATTGCATTGAAGAGAAAGCGTAGTGCAGACTCTGCATCTTCGCCATACACGCACCGGTATTCCTGATAGCACACGCCACTACGATCATCCACCACACTAAACAACATCAAGGTTGGTTGTCCCTTTGATGGATCGATCCATTCAGGTTTGTCGATGTGTTTAAGATCGGATGGCGACATATCAAATTGCCAGCAGTCGTTGCTTTGCTCGGCCTGAAATTGAACGGCGGGCGGTTCGCGTAATAATCGAGGCTGATCCAGTCGTAACAAAGACAGATAGCGATTGACTGTCGGACGAGATATAGTCAAATCTGGTGTATGGTCAATTTGAATCGGTGGCAACATTCTGCTGTTTATATTCAATATCGTTCGCATCATCTAAAACCGCTATCCCATCCTGAAACGTTATCCCTTTGACCACCTCAGGTAGGCGATCA
>JAGXGY010000026.1 GCA_024636505.1 Methylobacter sp.
ACGATTTTTCCCGTGCTGATAATTCAGCCTGCCGGAGGGAATATCCGGTACTGCCAGTCGAGGGGACTTTAGACTCCGCATTATGCCGAGCATCGCCCCGTTGAAGCTGGAAGCTCCTTCCTTTAGGTAGGAGTAATTCACTCTACCTCAAAGAGCAGCTTAATTCGGGTGCCGCCTGCTACGTCGGCATGACTCAGTTCAAGTCGCGCTTTATGCAAATCAGCAATTTCTTTAACGATTGCCAACCCTAAACCGCAGCCATCGCCTGCACTGCCTGGGATGCGGTAGAATCGTTCAAAAACCCTGGCTATTTCTGCATCGGGTATGCCGGGGCCATCATCTTCAACGATCAGAACGGGCGCTGGATATCGCTCGACTTTAACCGTAATATTGCCCCGCTTCCGGCCGTAACAAATAGCGTTATCCAGCAAATTTGCCAGTAATTCGCGCAATAAAACCTCGTCACCTTGCACAGGTAACGGTCGCTCAAAACCTTCAAAACTCAGCTCTATCTGCCGTTGCAATGCTTTGGGAACCCAGTCGATACAGACTTTTCTAGCCAATGCGCACAAATCCAGCTGCCGTAATTCATAGCCGCCATTAATAGGTTCCGACCGCGCTAAAATCAACAACTGCGTAGTCAAATGCGACATACGATCGGCACAACCTTGAATTTGCATCAACGCCGGTTTAATCTCGGACACATCCTGTTTACGCAACGCCCGTTCAGCCTGCAATTTTAAGCCGGCCAACGGTGTGCGCAGTTGATGCGCGGCATTGGTGATAAAGCGTTCCTGCGTAGCAATAGCCTGCGTCAGACGTTCCAACAAGTCATTAATGGTATTGGTCAGCGCGCGCACTTCCAGAAACACATGCTGTTCCGGAATCGGTCGCAAGTCACGGGGGGTCCGCCGGGCAATTTCGTCGGCCAACACCTTCAGCGGCTGCAAACCTCGCCTTACGCCTGCCAATAGATAGACGCCTACCAGCAGGACCAGCGCCAACTGTGGAACAAGGTCGGCTAATAAAATGTCCATCATCATGTCCCGGCGTTTATTTAAGGTTTCCGCAACATGAACAAAAATTTTTTCAGGGGATTCGTCGCGCGTAATGAGAATGGATACCACTCTCACCGGCTCGCCATACATCTCATCATCAAAATAGACGGGGTTCGACCAATCCGTTTCCGGCGTTAAGGGTTCAGGCACAAATTTGTCGCCCTCTAGCAAACCTTTTTCTTCCGAAATGATTTTAAAATAGGTTTTATCCAACTCATCCCATTTGAAGATATCCAAGGCAGCCGACGGCAATTCTACCAATACAGTGCCTTTGCGTACCTTGATGCCTTCCGTCAATGACCGTGCCGAATCCAGCAGCCAACGGTCGTATGCGACATTAACATGGTGCAGGGTGACAAAATAGGACAGCACCGTTTCGATGCTCATAAAAAAAATCAGCGGAATGGCCAGCCGTAATAGAATTTCAGTTTTCAGGCTGCGGCTTTTACTCATTATCCGGGCGCTCCAGTAAATAACCGAGTCCGCGCACCGTCTTGATCACCGAGCCATAGGGCTCTATGCGCTTGCGCAACCGGTACACATAAATCTCAATGGCATTGTCGGTCAGGGCGTCGCCGTCGACGGCCAGGCGTTGCGCTATCGAGTCTTTGCTGACGACATTGCCCGCCCGTATCATCAGGACTTCCAACAGGCCGTATTCGCGCGCGGACAGGGCAATCGGCTGATCGTCGACCAGCACCCGGTGATTATGGGTGTCGAGGATCAGGCGGCCGCTGACGATGTCGTTGCTGAAGCCGCCGTAACAGCGCCGAATCAGGGCGCGAACTCTGGCTTCGAGTTCCCTAAGTTCGAAAGGCTTGGTCATGTAGTCGTCGGCACCCTGTTCGATGCCGTTAATCCTGTCGTTGACGCCGTCGCGCGCGGTCAGGATCATGATGGGCAACGGCACTTTACGGCTGCGCAGCCTACGCAACAATTCCAGGCCGTCGATATCCGGCAAGCCCAAATCCAGCACGATCAGGTCGAAACCCTGTGCTTGCAGCAAGTGTTCGGCATAAGCCCCAGACGTTGCACAGGTCACTGAATACCCGCTGTCGCCCAAGGTATGAAGCAAACCATCGGCCAAAACGGCATCGTCTTCTATCAATAAAATGTTCATAAACCCGTGAAAGGTTGGTGAAAGGGAAGGGGTCTAGAATTATAACGTGATAATAAACCGGAGCGTTGTCTGGCTGTTTTTTCTGCCGCCGGTAAACGAAATATCATTTATGGGGCAATTTTTAAGTAGGTGTTCATAAGTTTTTTAACATGAGTGGTATGTGTGGGAGCGGCTAAAGCTGCTCCCACACATACGCCAGAAAACTTTTGTCCAACTATTTATAACACTTAATCATTAACATCGGCACAGTTGATACCATGAAACCACAAACCACAGAAAAACCGCAAAATTCAAATTTTGACATTAGCAATGGCAGCCTGTTTGCCAACCTGAAGTACGATTTACCGGCAGGTCTAGCGGTTTTTCTGATTGCCATCCCCTTATCATTAGGCATAGCGCTGGCATCCGGCGCGCCTTTATTCTCAGGCTTGATAGCCGGTATTATCGGCGGGCTGATCGTGGCTCCGTTAAGCGGTTCTTCGCTGGGCATCAGCGGCGCAACCGCCGGTATTGCGGTCATTGTCTGGTCGGCCATTGACAAGCTGGGGTTCAACGGCTTTTTGCTCGCGCTGGTCGTGGCGGGCGTTTTTCAAATTATCATGGGGCTGTCCAAAGCCGGGGTTATTGCCTATTACTTTCCATCATCGGTGATTAACGGCATGTTATCGGGCATGGGCTTTATTCTTTTTCTTAAACAGATTCCCCATGCGATGGGCTACGACCGGGATTACGAAGGCGACACCTCGTTTTTTCAGGCCGATAGCTACTCGTCTTTTTCCGAACTGGGGCATATGTTGGAATTCAGTTCGCCCACCGCCGCAGTGATCGCGTTGATTTCATTGGCGATTCTTATCTTGTGGGAACAGCCGTTTATCAAAGAACAGCGGTTTTTCCAGTTGTTCCAGGGGGTTTTAATTGCGATTTTAGCCGGTACGCTGATCAATCTGGGTCTGCAAAATTTTTATCCTGAACTGGCGCTGGGCGGCAATCATCTGGTTATGATTCCGGTGCTGAACAATACCGGCGATGTATTGAGTCAACTGCATTACCCTGATTTTTCCCAGCTCAATAATCCGGCCATTTACCTGACTGCATTGACCCTGGCTGTAGTGGCCAGCTTAAAGACGCTACTTTCTGTGGAGGCGGTCGATAAAATGGATCCCTATAAAAGGGTGACATCCACTAACAGGGAGCTGATCGCACAAGGCATCGGCAATGCCTGCAGCGGATTGATCGGCGGCCTGCCGCTGGCGCAAGTGATCGTGCGCAGTTCTATCGGCATTCAATCCGGGGCAAAAACCAAAGCGGCGGCGATTATATGCGGGTTACTGTTACTATTTGCGGTTATTTTTATCCCAACAATCATCAACAAAATCCCTTTAGCCAGTTTGGCCAGTGTGTTACTGGTCGTCGGTTATAAATTGATCAGGCCGAAAGTTTTCACGCTGATGTACCAAGCGGGTATGTATCATTTCATCCCGTTCTGCGTCACCATCCTGGGCATGATTTTTATCAACCTGCTGATCGGTCTTGTTATTGGACTGCTCGCCGCCTTGTTTTCGATCTTGCTGGAAAATTATAAAAGCGGTTTTTATTTGAATGAGTCGCACATCGGCAATAAAACCATACTCCGGTTATCCGAGCATATCTCTTTTCTGAATAAAGCCAATATTCAACAAATACTTGAACAGTTGCCTGATTATTCGGAAGTCGTGATCGATGCAACCCGTTCGAAATATATCGATTACGATGTCTTCGAAATTATCGAAAGCTTCAAAATCGAGGCGAAACGAAAACACATCAAACTGACCATTGTCAACCTGCGCGGTTTCGGTGTGCTTGATCCGATCGAAAATGCCCGTGCGCCCACCTACGATACCCAGCAAGCACTAACACCGGCTAAAGTGCTGGCGTTACTGCAAGAAGGCAATGAGCGCTTTGTCAATAACCTGAAATCCAACCGGAATTTGTTGGAACAAATTAACGACACCCGGCAAGGCCAGTTTCCCATTGCCATTATCCTCAGCTGCATGGATTCGCGCACCTCGGTCGAATTGATTTTCGACCAGGGTTTGGGCGATGTGTTCAGCGCGCGGGTGGCCGGCAATGTCATCAATGACGACATTCTGGGCAGCATGGAATACGCCTGCAAGCTGGCCGGCTCAAAGTTGATCGTGGTGCTGGGGCATTCGCATTGCGGCGCAGTCAAAGGCGCTTGTGCCCATGTGGAGCTGGACCATTTAAGCGGACTGTTGCACAAAATAAAACCCGCTGTGGATGCCGTGCAGACGGAAGAGTCTGTGGAAATTACCGCCAATAATGACCAACTCGTGCAAAAAGTGGCCGATAAAAATGTGCAGCTGACCGTCGGGCAAATCAAAAGTCAAAGCGCCTTACTGGATGCCATGTTAAAGAGCGGCGAAATCGCCATCGTCGGCGGCATGTACGACATTGAAACCGGAAAAGTGAAATTTTATACACAGGATTGACAAGATAGAACGCTGAAATGAATAGTACTCAGTCAACTTTATTCTGACGGTTAAGCCACTGGATGTGGGGGCGACTTCAGTCGCCACTGGGCGGCTAAAGCCGCCCCCACAGTTATAGGCACCCGTCATTTCTAAATTGACTAAATAATAGGATGGTTTCATATCCGGCGTTCTTAAGTATTGGATCTTTTGGCGATTCAATTTTTGTATTGGGCAACTTATTTTAGGAGAAAACTATGATTCCATTAGCTAACCGAAAAATATTGAGCCGTTTCGTTCTGTTTGGCATGGCGGTAACGCTGTACGATGTGATATTACACACATTGCTCGTCTTCCTGCACCTTGCATTCGAGTGGTTTGAACTGGGTCTTGAGGAACTCATCGAACATCTGTTTCATACCACCCGCCAACAAAGCCAGATTATCGTTTTTTATCTGCTGTGGTTGATGCTGCTTTGCGTGCTCTATTACCTGTGGCGGGTATTACCAAGCCTGTATAACCGGATTAAAACACAACTTCTTAGCGTCGGCCTGGAGTATCAAGCCTATATTAATAATTGTTGGCGCGAACAATCTTCAACCCAAAAAGTAAAATGGATTACCTCTTTTACGGTGAGCGTATCTTGCCTGGCCTTTTTTGCTTTCAGTTAATCGCCCGGTTAGCGGCCGTTAACGTTCTCAGTGATTTGGGTGGGAAAACAGCGTGCGCATATGCCGATAAGCCAGCCATTTCAGGCTGGAAAACAACAGCAGGGTAGGCACGGCGTAAGCCAGAGCAACACCGGCTGAACCGTAGCGAGACCCTAGAATAAAACTCAGGGCTATCATGCTTAGCGCAGCCAGTGACATTAAGCTAACAACCAGACGATTACGCCCCATAAATTGCAGATAATACGGCGAGTCGGAAAACAGGGTGCTAAATGCGGCTCCGGTCGTGCTGATAAACAAAGCCTGGTAGCCTTGAGAATAATTGGAGCCAAACAGATCAATAATGTCTTGTCCCCAAATACCGATAATAGTCAGGAAAACGGTGATAAAACCGGCAATTAAGTGCATACGCTTAGCAAGCAAAGCCTTAATGGCGGGCTGGTCGCGGCGCTCCAGCAAAACCACCAGCATCGGCAGATAATAACGATTAGTCGAGGTACCGATCAGGGAAATTAACGCCGCTGTTTTCATGGCCACCGCATACGTTCCGACTTGCGCTTGCGCGGGATATAATATTTCCAGAATGATAATGCCGCCGCTGGTTAGTAAGGTCATCATCACGCTGCTTATCAACAAGGGCAGCGAATTTCTCAGCCACCAGCGCCGACCTTTTAAATTGGCTTTTGCCTGTTTGAGCGCTTTAGGACTGACGGCTCGTACTGTAATAACCATGAGTACCAGCGTTAAACACCAGGCCATGCCAAAACACAGCACCGCAGAAACGGCGGTTATCTCAAGCTGAGCATAGGGCAAAGCGATAATCAACAGCAAGAATATTGCCGGCAGAAAAAAACGATACAAAGCTAAAGCCAGGATCTGCACACCGTAAACGGTAATGACTTCAATTAAAAATAAACACAGCGCAATGACGGGCAGAAAACCGGTGTAAATCACAATTGCGATGTGAAAATCGGCGTTTTTCAAGGCTAAAAAAGTTTCCAAACCCACGCCGAGTATACCCATCAACACGATGCTGAACAGGAAGATAGTTCGCAACGAAAACAGCAAAAATCCGCGCAGACGCGACCAATTTTCACGCTCGATATACAGGGCGATCAGACGCAGCGCGTACTTTTCCAAGCCCATGGTTGCCAGCGTTGACAGTAAAGTAACGACAGAAACCGCCACGCTGTAATCACCAAAAGCATCGATAGCCAGGTGCCTGGCCAGAAAAATATTCGCCCAGTACATCAGCGCATAATTACACAGGCTCAAACCGAACAGCATCATCGAACTGAAATTACTGGGATGGACGGAAAAATTGGAATTCACTATCAATCCATTCAATGGATAGACAGTGTTTTAGAATGGCAAATTGTACTAAGTGTTGGCTCTTTCATTCACTACCACTAGAGCCTTGTGTTTCTGAATCTTTTCTTTACCGTGTAAATCGATAACTTCAACCGCAATATTGTCATCCGGTGCGGCGATTAGAAAATCATCAATTGTTTCCATAATGTCATGATCGATAAATCCGGCTTTACTCGCATCAATGGTGACGCTGCTGTTTTCCTCAATACGCAGAATGAATTTTCTCAGCAACGCTTTGTTCAGAAAAGACACGTCTTTGTTGAATGACAGCACATAATGCGATCCGTCCTGAAGCAAGGTAATCGCCGCAGAATAATTGGCTTTGATCACAAAAAATAACCCAATAACCATACCGATAGCCATACCTTTTAATAAATCGGTCATCAGAATAACCAGTACGGTGATCACAAACGGTAGAAATTGGCTCATGCCTTTTTGGTAAAATTTTTTGAATAAGGCGGGGTTGGCCAACTTATAACCGGTGTGCAGTAAAATTGCCGATAGACAAGATAGCGGAATATAGTTCAGGTAATTAGCCAGATACATAACGCTCATCAGCAAAAACAGACCATGAGTGAAGCTGGAAATGCGCGTTTGGCCGCCTGCGTTGATGTTGGCAGCACTGCGCACGATGACCGCAGTGATGGGTAGTCCGCCGAGCATACCGCTGATGATATTGCCGACGCCTTGCGCTTTAAGTTCCCTGTTGGTTGGGGCGATTCGTTTTAACGGATCCAGTTTATCGGTCGCCTCAAGACTTAACAGCGTTTCCAGGCTGGCGATGATCGCGATGGTGACGGCGACCACATAAACCTGCGGATTGCTAAGGTAGCTAAAGTCAGGGGACATGAAGTTGTTGAAAAAATCCGTGGTTTTTTCCGACACCGGCAAACTGACCAAATGTTTTGAACTGACTGCCCAGTCAGGCGCAATTTGTGTCGCGATCAGGTTATAGCCGACACCCCATAGTACCGCGATTAATGGCCCCGGAACCAGCTTTAACAATTTTTGTTGTTTAAACCAGGGCGTTCCCCATAAAATCAATAGCAACAAGGCAACCACACTAATTATAACGGCGCCTGGAGACACGCCGCTAAAAGCATCAAATAATTCTAAAAAGCTTGAATGAGCGGTTTCCTGCATATAACTTTCATCGCCTTCATAACTGGTATCGTAACCGGTGGCATGAGGAATCTGCTTGATAATCAAAATCAAGCCGATGGCAGCCAACATGCCTTCAATAACAGCAGAGGGAAAAAAAGCGCCGATAATCCCGGCCCGCAGATAGCCCAAGGCGAGCTGCAGGATGCCCGCTAAAATGCAGGCAACCAGTAAGCCCTGAAAACTGCCGAGACTTTCAATCGCATTGAACACAATCACGGTAAGACCGGCAGCGGGACCGGAAACGCAAAGTTGTGAGCCGCTGAGCCAGGAGACGATTAAGCCACCAACTAAACCGGCAATCAGACCTGAAAATAGCGGCGCTCCCGAGGCTAAAGCAATACCTAAACATAATGGCAGAGCGACCAAGAACACTACGATTCCTGCAGGAATATCACCTTTTAAATGGCGTAAGTAGTATTGAGCGTGTTTATGTATCATGTTAATAATCCTTTGGTTCGAAAGAGGGCATTATATTAATGCCCGGCTTATTCTTGAAGACTGCTATTGATATAAGATGGATATCGTGAGTATTGAGCCTAATCATTAAATCATCCTAGCTTCTTAACCTTTCAATAACCTTTCATCATGTTCTGAGAACGTGTGTAAACAGGCGCTTCAGCATCAGATTGATCATGGCGACCGGTTAGCGCCTGGTCGTCTTTGCTCAATCTGCAAAACACGTTGCGAGTACATATTTGATGTTACTTGCTGTCCGCCAACAATACACGAAAACTTGCTATCGGCATCATGTTGACGCAAGCGATTGTTCACTCTATAGCGTTTTGTTGCAAAAAAGAGAATAAATAACATGCTATTTCCTACTAGAAATCACAATAAAGTCTAACAACCGATTTATTATGTTGTAGATTGGCAAATTATTTGATTATTTGTTGCTTTGTCATAAAACTGTAACAAAGCTGTCATTAAGCTGTCATTTTTTTTCCATATTCTTGCCCTGACTTTTCGATAACAACCAAGAGCAAAATTATGAAACTTTCTAAACTGACATTGGCCATCGCTACCGTTTTGGGCGCGGGCGCAACGTCCGGCGCTGTTGCCATGGATCTTTATGTTGATACCCAAACCAAACAGATTTTTGCGGAACCGGGCCGTGGTCGGGAACTGATGGGGGCTTTCGAGAAAGTCCAAAGTGCTCCTGAGAAATTAGACAGAGCAGAAATTAAAGCCATTCGTGAAGATCTTGCCTTAAAAGATAATGCCATTAAAGCATTAGAAGAACACGCCGCAGTAGACTCAGCCCCTGATTCAGTTAATTTGAAACTGGACAAAAAAGGTATTCAATTTGAAACCAAGGATAAAAATTTCAAATTCAGATTGGGCGGCCGTATTCATGCCGATGCCTCGTATAGTGGCGACGACAATTTTGTTAAAAGAGGCACAAATACCCATGTAGAAGCCAATGACGGCACAGAAATCCGCCGCGGACGTATGGAGTTCTTAGGTACTTTCTATAACGACTGGAACTTTAAAAGTCAGGTTGATTTCGCCGATAATAACGTCACAGTTAAGGATATGTTTGTGCAATATGACGGTTTAAATGTTGCCGATCTTCCTTTAGCGATCACTTTCGGTCAACAAAAGCAGGCATTTAGCCGTGAGCTGCAGGAAAGTTCCAATGATTTGATGTTCACGGAGCGCTCGTTAATGGATGTGCTTAACGCACCGACCGTGGATCGTGCCATCGGTCTGAATATCGCCAGTCTCAACAAAAACTGGACCGGCCAAGTCGGTATTTACGGCGATACCATTAATCCTAATAAGGAAAATAATAGAGCAGACGAAGGCTGGGCAATTAACTCCCGTTGGACGTATGCGCCGATCAATGAAAAAACCAAGGTGATACATTTAGGCGTTGCCGGTAATTACAAGGCTCCGGACGCTAAAGATCAGGTCAATGACAGCGATTTAAAGTATTCCTATGAAACCTCTCATATGTCTAACCTGAAACTGATTGATACCGGACATATCGCCAACATTAACAATATCAAAATGGTGGGACTCGAAGCTAACGGTTTGTACGGGCCTTTCACGGTAGGCGGCGAATATACTCATACCTGGCTGGATCGAAAAGATAATGCTAATAATCTGGAGTTTGACGGCTGGTATGGAGAAGCCTCATGGACAATCACCGGCGAATCGCGTAAGTATAAAAAAGGTAAATTCTATAAAGTGGAGCCTAACAAGAATTTCAGTTTGAAAAATGGCGGCTGGGGCGCATGGGAAGTGGCGACGCGTTACGCGGAAGCTGATTTAAACAGCGGTGCCGTTAACGGCGGACAAATGAGTAATCTTACTGTTGCGCTCAACTGGTACGTCAACAATAATATCCGCTTTATGGCAGACTACAATAAAGTGTTGGATATTAGCCAGTCTCCATTAACGACGGTTAGCGGCGGAAAGCCGGATAGTCTGGATATGTTCATGGTTCGCGGACAATTGTCATTCTAAAGTTAACTATAGTTTTTCATTAGCATTCAAAGCCGCGCTGGAATTCCAGCGCGGCTTTTTTTATGGGTAAGATTTCGTATATGATGACTGGTTTAAACATCAGTTCAGGCTTTCTATAATATGTTCCCAAAGAGGTTGGCGTTGAAAATAAGTCACATGATTAAATGGATACCGGCCTTATGGCTGGTAGGTTGCGCATTGGCGCCTGTCGCCCCGAATAGTCATTGGGGTATAGAGCCGGTCAGCCACTACGATTCGGGGTACAAACAAGGTACGGAAATCGTCAGCGTGCAGCAATCCACGTTGCGGGCGGTACTCAGTAACTTCGAAAGCGGTGAAGTGGAGGTGCTGGATGTCAGTCATCCTTGTCATTTGCAACGAACGGCGCGTTTCAATCTGGGGCTAAAAAAGGGGGAAGAATTAACCTCGGTTGCGTTTCATCCTTCGTTGGATATATTTGCAGCGGTTATCGATGCCGGTAACAGTCCCGGCAGGTTGGAGATTCGTTCGGCAACGACAGGGCTATTGGTGGATCGTATCATCGTAGGCTTTGGGCCGGATGCGGTGGTTTTTTCCGAAAACGGCAAGCTTGCGATGATCGCCAATGAAGGCGAAGATTTTTTGTTTGAGCCGTCAAGCCAACAATTTTTCACTCCGGAAGGCAGTGTTTCAATCGTGCGGCTGAGTCAATCCGGGCATATTGTCAGCCACAAAAACCTGGAGCTGGCTAACATGACCAATCAGGAGGGTTTTGTGATCACCGAAGGCGGGCGCTTCCTGGAAAGGGAAATCGACTGGAATGGCGATGGCATCATCAGCAAGCGCATGGATTTCGATGGTAATGGCGTTATTGAAAAGAAAAAGGTCGTCTTGGGTTATTTTGAAGGACACGATGTGTTTGGTACCGAAACCAAGGGCGAAAAGAAAATATTCATTCCGATAAAAAACCGTTCGCCAGCTTTATTAGAGCCAGAATATATTGCCATTAGCCCTGATTCAAGTAAAGCCTATGTAACCTTGCAGGAAAATAATGCGGTGGCGGTGGTCGATTTAGTCAACGAGCAGGTTATCAGCTATTACGGCCTGGGCGTGACTGAACATAAAACCGATGCCCGCTATGACGGCTGGATAAATTTTAATGATTCGATGGCGGGCTTGCGTGAACCCGATGGAATCACCACGGTGGGCAATGGCCGTTATTTTGTCACCGCCGATGAAGGCGACAGCGATTCGGATATTGCTATGCCAATGGATGGCCAGCCGACTGGCGGCGGTCGTTCGGTCAGTGTTTTCGATGCGGCGACAGGCGTCTTGCTGGGCGATACCGGCAACCAGCTTGATGAGTTTGCCTTCGCAAATCAAGTTTACCCGGAGCTTCGCAGCAACAAAAAAGGCTCGGAACCGGAAATGCTGGTTGCTTTCGATCTGGACGGCATACCGTATGTTGCTGTTGGCATGGAAAGAGCCGGTGCGGTTGAATTGATTTCCTTGGCTGATCCTGTTCATCCTAAAGTCGTCGCTTTGGGCAAGATTAGCGGCGATGAAGACAAGTCGCCTGAAGGCATCGCCCATTTTGTCGTGGACGGCGAGCATTATCTGCTGACGGCCAATGAAATGAACGGAACGGTTGAGTGTTTTAAAATCGTTCGGCAAGGCGCTGATTAGGGATGCCGGAATAAAAACCCCGTCCCGCTTGAGCGTAGCCGAAGGGCTCTGTACGAACTGACGGCCCATTCATGGACGCCGCAAGCACTACCTACGCCCTTCCATTCTTCAGCCAAGCGACCAGTTCCGGTTCGCTAATATTACCTGCTGCCAACTGTTCAAATATCCGCACTCGATTTTCCGGTGTGCCCGACATATCGTTATCGTGCAGTTTTAAAAATAATCGGGTAACAACGTATGCAGTGCGCTTGTTTCCATCGTTAAACGGGTGGTTACGCGCAATGCCAAAACCATAAGCCGCCGCTAAAGCATATAAATCATTTTCGCCATAAGCCTGTAAGTTTTGCGGACGAGCCAGAGCGGAATCCAATAAGCCTTTATCTCTAATGCCGGACAAGCCGCTATGTTCCGCCAGCTGTCGTTGATGAATAGCCAATGCTAATTCTGCGCTAATCCATTGCCAGGACATTTATTTTGCCAGAGCTTTTAAGATGTCACGGTCTTCACGCATGATGTCTTCAGCGACACTCATTTGTTTAGCAAATTCTTGGTTGTAGGGCGTTAATTTATAACCGTCTTCTGTTTCCGTTAAATACAGTTTATCGCCCTTATCGACGCGTAAACGATTAAGTACTTCTTTGGGGAGAACCACGCCTGCCGAATTACCAATGCTGCGAATCGCTAATTCCATAAATCACCTCGGGAATGTTATTACAATTGTTACCACTTAGTATAAGCTACTTAGTGTGATTAATAAATGAAAGTCAGGAAGACAGAGTTCGTGGTGAAAATGCCGATTGGCTTATCTACAGAGCCGCTATTCTCAGTCATGGCCCATTACTTTTAGCTGGGCGCGCAGGTTTTCAAGCTCTTCGATCAAGTCCAGCGCCAGCGCAATACCGGCCAGATTAACGCCCAGATCGCGCTGCAGCCTGAGTGTGGAACGTACCCGCACCAGGCAGGCTCCTGAAAAACGCCATAAATGCACCTCATCCCCTTGCGGTTCGATAATGCTTTCTTCAACCAGGCTGATAACCCAGTCTGCTTGGACGCCGCAAGCCTGGCACAGTTGTTCCAACGTCAGGCTGTCATCTTCGATCACTGTGCCGGTATGTACTGGCAATAAGTCATGTAAATTCATCGCTGCTTTACCCCCAGAGATAGACGCGGATTAAAATCAAGTTCTTGCTGCATTTTTTGGTAGATGACTTTGGCGTGCTCGGTGTTGGCAGACGGCAGCGCGATTTGCAGCACTACAAAAAAATCGCCCGGTGTTTTGGCCGGTAGTCCACGACCTTTTAAGCGCAGTTTTGTGCCTTGCCGGGAATTGGGCGGGATTTTCAGGTCAATATTCCCTTCCGGTGTCGGTACTTTAATTTTAGCGCCTAAGGCCGCTTCCCAAGGCGTGACCGGCAGATCCAGATAAATGTCGGTTGCTGAAACCCGATACAGCGGGTGGCTGTTAAAGGCTATTTCAAGCAGCAGGTCACCGGCTTTGCCTCCGCCCGATCCGGGGTCGCCCTGACCTGACAGGCGTATGTGTTGTCCGGGTTTAATGCCTTTGGGAATTTTGATGTTCAGGCTACGGTGCTTGACCTGTACATAGCCTTGCGCATCCATTCCCGGGGTGCTGAGGGAAATATTGCGCGTCGAGCCGTGAATGCTGTCTTCCAGATCGATGTAAATTTTTGCATGACTGTCCTGCCCACGCTGATCGAAACCACGTTGCCCCTGAGCGGATGGGCGGAATCCGGCGCGACCGAATAATTGTTCAAAAAAATCGCTAAAGGCGCTGGCGTCGCCGCCGGTAAAGCCGCCGCCTTTGAATTCGAAGCCCTCATCCCAGTTTGGCGGCGGCCTGAATTCCTCTCCGGCTTTCCAGTTGGTGCCCAGTTTATCGTAAGCGGCTCTTTTTTGAGGATCTTTGAGTACTTCGTAAGCCTCGCCCAGTTCCTTGAATTTTGCCTCGGCATCCTTTTCCTTGCTGACATCGGGATGATACTTGCGCGCCAGTTTACGATAGGCACGCTTGACGTCGTCCTGAGTCGAGGTTCTGGATAGCCCCATGATCTTGTAGTAATCTTTATAGTGCATGTTGCCCGTCCGATGACGTGAATTTGCCTGGAAAATTATATGCCTACATTAAATCGCTTAATGGCAAGCTTTCAGCTTAGGCGACTGGCCCGATAGGCGCGCATTAAGGCGACAAATGCCAGAAAATCGTACAAGCCGTGAATCACTATGGGAATGAATAAATTCCTGTCGCCACTATAATCCATCGCTAAGCTTAAATACATCCCCACTAAAGTCGCCAGCACCGCATAAAGCGGGGTCACGGCATGAGCCAGTCCAAAAATAATATTGCTGCCGATCAGGCCTGCGGTCATTCCCCAGGACGATTCTATCCAGGGCTGGATAACGCCGCGAAACAGCAGCTCTTCGGAAAATCCCGCAATCGATGCCAGCATCAATAAATCAGTCCAGTGATAACGCTGCAAGCTGGGGCCTAAGGTTTCAAACAGCAGGTTTTTAATCTTGATTACCGATTCTATCTGCATTTGCTCTAGGCTTAACAGCAATAAAAATAAAGGCATAACCCCTATTATCCCGTAAGCGATGGCGGTTTCTGAAAAATGCAGGTAAGCGAAAGGGTCGATGTTGGCGAGCCAACCTAACGCTATCGCGACCGGGATCAGCGCCGCTTCAAAAGAACAGGCCTTTTTAAAAAAATCGTCGGGGTTGAACGAAGATTTATCCATGGGTTTTATTTATGCAGTTAGCGCAGTAAGAAAACTACATTCTAATCAAAAATGGTTAAAATAGTCGTTTTGATTCATTACTGCGACTGCCCCTATGCTGTGTTTTATTTATAAGAGCTTGAAAAAAGAACATCTTTATCTGTATGTCGATAAAAAAGACGATTTTTCAAAGGTGCCGGAAGCGCTGTTCAACAGCTTTGGCAAAATGGAATTTGTGATGGATTTGGCGTTGACGCCGGAACGCAAACTGGCCAAGGAAGAAGCCGGGAAAGTTATCGATAGTCTGACGGCGAAAGGTTTTTTCGTGCAGCTGCCGCCGGTTCACATGCCGATGCCGGTGAAGATTCAATAATCTGGGCTGATAAAGGGCGACTGCCAAAAATAGGCGCTTTAAGCGAAGTCGCCCCTACAATTTACGCTTTCGGCAGGGTAACCCCGGTTTGTCCCTGATACTTGCCGCCCCGGTCTTTGTAGGAGGTTTCGCACACTTCATCGCCGCCGAAAAACAGCATTTGCGCGACGCCTTCATTGGCATAGATTTTTGCCGGCAGCGTGGTGGTATTGGAAAACTCCAGCGTCACATGGCCTTCCCATTCCGGTTCTAAAGGCGTTACATTGACAATGATGCCGCATCTTGCATAAGTCGATTTGCCCAAACAAATGGTCAGCACGTCGCGCGGAATGCGGAAGAATTCGACCGTTCTGGCCAAGGCGAATGAGTTCGGCGGAATAATGCAGACATCGGATTTCACATCGACAAAGCTGTTGGAATCGAAGTCTTTGGGGTCGACGATCGCTGAATTGATATTGGTGAAAATCTTGAATTCGTCTGAACAGCGGACATCATAGCCGTAACTGGAGGTGCCGTAGGAGATGACCCGGCCGCGTTCCGAATCCCTGACCTGACCGCTTTCAAACGGCTCGATCATGCCCTGTTGTTCCGCCATGCGGCGTATCCATTTGTCCGACTTAATGCTCATGGAGTATGACTACCTGAATTGATGTAAAAAAATCGGATTTTAGCATAGAACGTAATTACTCAGCAGTCAGAAAAATGCAACACGGATAGCGCGGATTTGACTGCTATGCGCACTTTTAATCGCAACGTAGGCGTCGCTCCTACGTGGGAGCGACGCCTACGTCGCGATTAAAAAGACAATTACGAATTCTGCACGACAATCTTGGGGAACTTCGTGGTGAAATCCTTGGCCTTCAACGCCAGTCTGGCCGCTGTTTTACGCGCGATCTGTTTGTAAATTTGCGCCGCTCGACCGTCAGGGTCGGCAACCACGGTCGGTCTGCCGGAATCGGCAAATTGTCGGATACTTATGTCCAAAGGCAGGGAGCCGAGAAACTCGATCCGGTTGCGCTCGGCCATCGCCAGACCGCCGCCTTCGCCGAAAATGGCTTCTTCGTGGCCGCAATTGCTGCAAATATGCATACTCATGTTTTCAACCAGTCCCAGTACCGGCACATTGACTTTCTCGAACATGCCTAGGCCGCGCTGGGCATCGATCAGCGCAATATCCTGCGGCGTGGTGACGATAATCGCGCCGCTGACCGGAATCTGTTGCGACAGGGTCAGCTGAATATCGCCGGTACCCGGCGGCAGATCGACCACCAGATAATCCAGATTGTCCCAGTTGGTGTCTTTGAGCAATTGCTGCAATGCGGTAGTGACCATCGGGCCGCGCCAGATCATGGCTTGATCGGCTTCCACCAGATAGCCGATGGAAATAGTCTGTATGCCGTAAGCGACTTTAGGCATCATGGTTTTCTGGTCCTTGCTTTCAGGAAGGCCGGAAAGTCCGAGCATCATCGGGATACTGGGGCCGTAAATATCCGCATCGAGAATGCCGACATTGGCGCCCTCAGCGGCCAGCGCCAGCGCCAGATTGACCGCCGTGGTCGATTTGCCGACGCCGCCTTTGCCGGAGGCCACCGCGATAATGTTTTTGACGTTGGGCAGCGGTTTCAATGCCTGTTGTACCGCATGGGACAGGATTTTTACGCCGACTTCAACAGTGACCTCGCCAATGCCCGTCAGCGTTTTTAGCAGCGCCTCAATCTCAGTTTTAAGTTCCGCCAAATAGCTTTTGGCCGGATAACCCAGCTCCAGTTTAACGCTGACATCGTTGCCGTCGATTGCAATCGTTTTAACCGATTTTGCCGAAACCAAATCGGTGCCATTGTGGGGGTCGATAAATGTTTGCAACACATCTTCGACATCAGTTTTTTCGATGCTCGCCATGCCCATGCTCCCTAATTAGTAAAAATACGCCTGATTAATAACCAAGTGTTTGACTCAAGATATGAATTATTCTACCGATTTCCCAGCGATATTGCACTTTTTAGATGCTCGATAATCGCAGGCTGCGGTTATTTTATGCCATAATACAAGGCTATTTTTGCCTTCGGATTATTTGCACTTTTCACTATGTCAGCTAGAAAAATTCTCGTTACCAGCGCACTGCCTTACGCCAACGGCCCGATCCATCTCGGCCACTTGGTTGAATATATTCAAACCGATATTTGGGTGCGCTTTCAGAAACAGCGCGGCAATCTTTGTTATTACGTGTGCGCCGACGATACTCACGGCACGCCGATCATGCTTCGGGCCGATCGCGAAGGCATTACCCCGGAACAGCTGATCGCCCAAGTCGGCAAAGAGCATCTGGCCGACTTTACCGAGTTCAGCGTGGCGTTCGACAATTACCACAGCACCCATTCCGAAGAAAATAAAGCGCTGTCATCGCTGATTTACGAACGCTTGCGCGATGCCGGGCACATCAGTTCGCGCAGCATCACTCAGGCGTTCGATCCGGTTAAGAACATGTTTTTATCCGACCGTTTCATTAAAGGCGAATGCCCCAAATGCGGCGCGCTCGACCAGTACGGTGACGGCTGCGAAGTCTGCGGCGCAACCTATTCGCCGACCGAACTGAAAAACGCGGTGTCGGCGATTTCCGGCGCCAAACCGGTCGATAAGGATTCGGTACATTACTTTTTCGATCTGGCCAACTTTAGCGAGATGCTCAACGAATGGACCCATGCAGGCCATTTGCAGCCGGAAGTCAGCAACAAACTGGCCGAATGGCTGGACGGCGGTTTGCAGCAATGGGACATCAGCCGCGATGCGCCGTATTTCGGCTTTGAAATTCCCGATGCGCCGGGCAAATATTTTTATGTGTGGCTGGATGCGCCGATCGGCTACATGGCCAGCTTTAAAAATCTGTGCGCCAAGCAGGGACTCGATTTCAACGAGTTCTGGGGCAAACACAGCGACGCCGAGCTGTATCATTTCATCGGCAAAGACATCATTTATTTCCACGCCTTGTTCTGGCCTGCGATGCTCAACGGCGCGCATTTTCGCACGCCCAGCGCTATTTTCGCTCACGGATTTTTAACCGTGAACGGCGAAAAAATGTCCAAATCGCGCGGCACTTTTATCAAAGCCAGAACCTATCTCGATCACCTGAACCCCGAATACCTGCGCTATTATTTTGCCGCCAAGCTCAGCGCTGGGGTTGATGACATCGACTTGAATTTCGACGATTTCAGCCAGCGGGTCAATTCCGATCTGGTCGGCAAGGTGGTCAATATCGCCAGCCGTTGCAGCGGTTTTATCGCCAAGCGCTTTGATAATAAGCTGTCCGAGCAGTGTTCTGAACAGGCTTTGTTCCATGAGTTCGTTACCGCCAACGCACACATTGCCGAACTCTACGAAGCGCGCGAATTCGGCAAGGCGATGCGAGAGATCATGGCGCTGGCCGATAAAGCCAACCAATATATCGATGATAAAAAACCGTGGCTGATCGCCAAGGAAGAGGGCAAGGAACAAGAGCTGCACGAAGTCTGCACTATGGGGCTTAATTTGTTCCGGCTGCTGACGGTTTATCTGAAACCGGTGCTGCCGGTATTGGCAGGCAATGCGGAAAGTTTTTTAAATATCGACGCGCAAGCCTGGCCGGTTGACGCCAAACCTTTGTTAAACCATACCATCAACGAATTTAAGCCGTTGATGACACGGGTTGATGCCGAAAAAATCGCTTTGATCGTCGAAGCCTCCAAAGAAAATCTGGAAAAAACTGTCGAGACTCATACGCAAAGAAAATACGAAGCGATTGCCGACACTATCGAGTTTGACGATTTTGCCAAACTGGATTTACGTATCGCCAGAATTATCAAGGCCGAGCATGTCGAAGGCGCCGACAAGTTATTGCAATTGACTGTGGATATCGGCGATGAAACCCGCAACATCTTTGCCGGCATTAAATCCGCCTACAAACCGGAAGACCTGGAAGGCAAATTGACCCTGGTGATCGCCAATCTTGCGCCGAGGAAAATGCGTTTCGGCTTGTCCGAAGGCATGGTGCTGGCCGCAGGCCCCGGCGGCAAGGATATTTGGATTTTGAGTCCCGATGAAGGCGCCGAGCCGGGGATGCGGGTTAAATAATACAGATCTCTCGCTTAACAAGCAGATACTCGTAAGGCTTAACCTTAAACTCCGCCGCGTTAAGTTGGTAGCCATGATGAGCTTGTCAAATCAGTCAGACTAATACCCGCAATATGCCTGTTTCACTTGAAAATCCCACATTGACCGACCAAATCAATGCGTTACTGCCGCAGACTCAATGCGGCCAATGCAGCTTCCAAGGCTGCCGCCCATACGCCGAGGCCATAGCCTCCGGTGCGGCCGACATCAATCAGTGTCCGCCGGGCGGCGATCAGGGCATAAGCGATCTGGCCGAGTTAATAGGCGTCCCCCCCAAACCGCTGAATACCGAATTCGGTATTCACAAGCCGGTCGGCGTCGCCTTTATTATTGAACAAGACTGTATCGGTTGCGTTAAATGCATCGCGGCCTGTCCGGTTGATGCGATACTGGGCGCGGCAAAATTCATGCACACGGTTATAGCGGCAGAATGTACCGGCTGTGAATTGTGTATCGCACCTTGTCCGGTCGATTGCATCATCATGCAGCCTGCACCACCTAGCAATACCGAAGTGAGTCGCACGCAAAAATCCGCGCAGACAAAACAGCGCTACGATTCGCGCTGTTTGCGCAAGGAAAAACAAGCGACTGAAAAAGCCGAACGCGCGAAGAACAAGCTGGCTTTTCTGAAGATGCGCACGGCAAAGCAATAGACTGAAGATCAGCTTTATTTTTAAGAGGGTTTTTTGCTTGAACTGTATAGGCAGATCCCGGGTTCTAAGCGCTTGGCCTTTCAAAAACCTTTCGAATATCCGCCTAGTTAACCCGATCTTGGCGAGTTCTCAGTCAGCCTTGTTATGTCGGTTTATTGTCCCTAGCCTGCTACCTATTCACATGTTTTAAACCAGCAAGGAACTTTGATGAAAAACATACTGGTTGTATTTACCGGCGGTACTATCGGTTCTGTTGCCACTAACGGCACCATTCATACCGTAAGCAGTGCATCATTCAAATTGATTCAGCTGTTTCAACAGCATGACGAAAATTACCGGCGCATCCATTTCGACACGATCCAGCCCCTGCAGGTTTTAAGCGAGAACCTTGCGCCCCGTGCCTGGAATACCATCATCACCGCCATAGAAGCCGCCCGGCCCGAGCAATACGACGGCATCATCATGACTCACGGCACCGATACTTTGGCTTATACCGCTTGCGCATTGAGTTTTTATTTTCATGCCGCCCAGATTCCGATGCTGCTGGTTGCCAGCGATTACCCGCTGGATCATCCTCAAGCCAACGGCGTTGAAAACTTTATCTGCGCTGTTGAATTTATCCTGCAAATAAACCGCCCCGGCGTTTTTGTACCGTATCGCAACCCACAGCAAACGACCCAAGTGCATCAAGGCACTCGCCTGACCTGTTCTTTACAGTTAAGCGGCGATTTTTTCAGCGTTCAGGGTAAAAGTTACCTGCAATTTGAACACCGGCAGTTTTCATTATTAAATTCAACTACTCAACAAATACCGACTCAACGTATCCCGTTAAAAGCCGATTTTTCCGAGCGGATCTTGATGATAAAGCCCTATCCCGGGCTGGATTATGCCAATTTTAACCTGGAAAATGTCGATGCCGTTTTGCACGATTTATATCACTCCGGCACTGCCTGCGCATCCTCGCAATGGGGTGAAAACCATTCGTTAGTCGTCTTTATCGAACGCTGCAAACAACAGAGCATCAGCGTTTATCTGGCTCCGGCGATTAAATCAGCGGACGCTTACCAAAGCACCCGGTGCTTAATCGAACAAGGCGCTGAAATCATCTGGAATATGTCGATTGAAGCCGCTTATGTGAAACTGCTGCTGGCTTACGGCAATTTTAACGATAAGCAGGAAATCATGGCGTTTATGATCGAAGATATTGCCGGTGAACACCTCGGTTAAAACAGTCATAGCTTACTCAGCAATAAAGTGGTGCTGATAATCTTCCATGGCGCGCCTGATGACCTCGTGCGCTTCTTCCCGCCCGTAAACATTGGTTATTTCGCAGGAGCTCTTTTCGCTAGGTAGCTGCTTATAGGTCAGAAAATAATGTTTCAACCGGTTGATATATGACTCCGGACAGTCTGATACGTCATTCCATTGCCGGTAAAACTCGTCACCTTTCATGACCGCAATAATCTTGTCGTCGGCTTCGCCGCCATCCAGTAAGCGAAATCCGCCGATGGGTATCGCCTGTAATAAAATATCGCCATGCGTTACGCTGCGCTCGCTCAAAACGCAAATATCCAGCGGATCGCCATCGCCCTTGGCAACAAATTTTCCTGATTTTATTGCGGCATATTCGGCAACCCTGTCGGCGCAATAGGTTTGCGGAATAAACCCGTACAAGGTAGGCACGGTATTGGAAAACTTTTGCGGTCGGTCGATTTTAAGATAGCCGGTTTCTTTGTCGACTTCGTATTTGACGGTATCCGACGGGACGATTTCGATGAAGGCGGTAACGATGTCCGGCGTATGATCGCCGGGACTGATGCCATGCCAGGGGTGCGCTTTGTATTGTATATTCATAGGTGAGAGTTAATTTTCCTTAAAAATAGCCGGTTAAAAAATGGAATATAGAGACCGCAGATTAAACAGAAATCGGCGCCTTGATAGGGTCGTGCGTCCGATAATCGACGATTTCAAAATCGTCATAGTGATAATCGAATATCGATTCCGGTCGGCGTTTTATGGTTAATCTCGGTAATGCGTAAGGCTTGCGGCTCAATTGCAAGTTAGCCTGCTGCTGATGATTCAGGTAAAGGTGCACATCGCCACCCGTCCAGACAAAATCACCCACGGCCAAATCGCACTGCTGAGCGACCATATGCGTCAATAAGGCATAACTGGCTATATTGAACGGCAAACCCAAAAACGTGTCGCAGCTGCGCTGATAGAGCTGGCAAGACAGCTTGCCATCGGCCACATAGAACTGAAAAAACGCATGACAGGGAGATAGAGCCATTTTGCCTAGTGCCACATTCTGCTGCGGGCTAATGCTTTCATCCGGCAAATCCGCGACATTCCAGGCGGAAACGATAATCCGACGACTGTTGGGCGTTGTTTTAAGCTGTTCGATCACTTGCTGAATCTGGTCGATATGCCGACCGTCGGCTGTTGGCCATGAGCGCCACTGATGGCCGTACACCGGGCCTAAATCGCCATTTTGATCCGCCCATTCATTCCAGATGTTGACATTATGCTGCTGCAAAAAGCTCAGGTTGGTCTCGCCTTTCAAAAACCAAAGTAATTCATAAATTATTGATTTTAAGTGTATTTTTTTGGTTGTCACCAGCGGAAAACCTTCCCCTAGCGGAAAGCGCATCTGATGGCCGAAAATAGACAGCGTGCCGCTGCCGGTTCTATCGCCTTTCAGACTGCCTTCGGTGATAATTTTATCGAGTAATTCTAAATATGGCTTCATGTGGTTTTTTCACGATTATTTAGATAGGGTTAAAAATAATTTCAATGAATCTTGACGAATACATTTGTAGGGGCGAATTTATTCGCCCCTACAAAGATTAGTGGTCACCCACTCCATCCAGAAGTTTGATGAAATTCCGCTTGGGTTTGAAGCGAACCCGCAACTCCGCTAGGTAATCGCCGAACTCACGATTACGCTTCTGGGCATGCATTATCCCATCAACCTTGCGAATTAGCTTCACCGCACCGGCCATCTTTTCGAGAGTTTTTCGAGTGATCAGTTTGTCAAGCATGGTCAATTCTCAAGTTGTTATTCCGGGGACCGATTAGCATACCAATTGAAAACCGCCTACATAATATTTTATACGGCATTACTTCTCCGCCAACAATCCCCGCAAATTGTTCATCGCCGTCGCCGCAATTTGCCCTTGCAGATTGATATTGTCGATAATCTCCAACACGATGCGGGTATCAACCATCGCCTTCACATTGGGATTAACGGCTTTTAAATCATAAACCGCCGCATCAATATCAGTCACGTTGGTTTGCGCTTAGTCTCGACAAAATGCTCTCATTGGTTCGAAACAACAAGCCTTCATCCAGCACAATGCCGCAACGCCCGCCTGCTTTGCCGTCTATCGTAACTGCTCAGCGTCATCAAATACAATGGAACACAGATACCTCAGAAAAACCTTACACATCATAATTATCGGTCATTTTTTTACTCACTTTTCAAACCGTTATTCTGCGCCTACCAAAAATAGTCTAAAAAAATATGGCGCTAACTAAGATTTATTGATAGTATCGAATCGATATTTATCATTTATATACCCTGTTTAGCTAGGGCAGTTGCACAGATGCCACTGTGTGGCTGCCATTTTTTTCAAGTTATTAAGCTTTCATCAGATTTCATGGGCAAGTTTGCGCACAGCCACCGCGCTCAGTATTTCCTGTCGTTGTTGCCTTGTTAGCTCACGCCATTGACTAATTTCATCAAGGCTACGAAAACAACCTAAGCAAATATTCTCACGCAAGGCGATAGGTGATTAAAAGCCGTCATACTGCCACACCATCAAAGACACAACCCTATCCATTAATTTTTATATTTCCACTAACCAAGCTCAACCAGCACAAGCCTCTGCGACAGGGCATAGCGCCGTGTCACTCTCGGATCATCGAAAGCAATATTAACTTGATCGCCAGTTTCTACGGACTCGACATAATACCGAGCACCATCTTCTGTGACTTTCACTTGCGTTAGCTGTTTTAATCCTGTGACCATTTGCATGTAATCAAAGTAAATTATTTCTGTTTCAGGCTACAGGTTTTCCCTTAATTTCCGCAGCCGATCCGCAACCTGTTGGTAACTCTCACCGGGCCGCGCAACTTTTTCGATCTCTTTCTTGGAAATGTATACCGGTAACTTTTTCGGCGCTTTGCTCTTTTGGGCGACTCTTTACGTCAGCGTCATCTGCGTTCTATTTTTGGCTGCTGAGTAGTAACATCCATCGGCATTTTCAGATCGGCCGATTGGTCAGCGTATTGCCATGCCACAAATTCGGTTGATCTATGCCGTGCAGAATCAAATTGGCTAAGGCGATGGGAAATACCAGATTCTCTTTTTCCCTGCCGAAAAAGTATCGTGTTTCAGTGCATCCAACGGTGGCGGGTTAAATCTGTAGTTTTGCATGAATATCCCAGCCAAACTCGACCTTGTTAGTCAGTAATCCGGTGGCAGTATCATGCATTGCTTCCAACTTCGAGAAGCAGATTGTTTTGCGTGCGAGCCCCTTAATCCAAGCTCTGAAATTCAGATTCTTGCGTTCAATTTTTTGGGTATTACGCTTGCCTACCTGATGCCGAAAGGTTCAAGCAATGTTTTCAGTTGTTTGAACACCCCGTCCTTGGGTTTGCCGAACACCTAAGCCGGTACGGTGTTCGTGGCATAATCAACGGCTTTGTGGCCAACAAAAGACCACTGTTCATCCATTTCAGCGGCGGCACAGGCGAGCTCCAATCTCACGGCCACATTGCCTCCTGAATTTACGGTCTGAATGTTGGGATTTACCTGGACTAAGCCGGTCGACTTTTTTTTAACGTGCTAATGACGGTGTTTTTGTTGATTTTGAGAACTCGCACTGTATCACGGATGCCACTGCCGTTAATGCCCATGTCTGCAACTTGCTCCTTGATGCCCGGCCCGCACGCCTTATAGCGATAATCCAGCATGAAGGTTTTCGCGCTGCAATCCAGATGTTGACAGCGATAACGCTGTGTACCGTCTGCATACGGCCAGACTTCATAATTTGGTTGCTGCCACAAGCCGGTCAGGTAATTTCTTGATAAGAAATCATTGTTTTTTATAGGCAAAATAAAATAACCCTGCACCAATCAAGATCATCGGTGTTGACAGTATCTGCCCCATGGTCAGCCAGTCCGAAGCCAAATAACCTAATTGCGCGTCCGGCACTCTGAAAAACTCGACAAAAAACCGAAAGCAGCCGTAAAAAAACAGCGCCAGACCGGTCGTGGCCATTACCGGTCTAGGTTTACTGGAATACACCCAGAGGATCGCAAACAGAACGAAGCCTTCTAAAAAGGCTTCGTACAATTGCGACGGGTGACGGGCTAACGGGCCACCGGTAGGAAAGACCATAGCCCACGGCACATCGGTAGGTCTGCCCCATAATTCGGAATTGATAAAATTGCCGATACGCCCAGCACCCAAACCGATAGGTGCCAGCGGCGCAATAATATCGGTTAGCTGCAGCATGCTGCATTGCTGCTTTCTGGCAAATAGCCACATCGCGATAAACACACCCAACATGCCGCCATGAAAGGACATGCCGCCTTGCCATATCTTAATCAGGATCAGCGGGTCGCTTAGGAAACCTTCAAAATTATAAAACAGGATATAGCCGATTCTGCCGCCCAGAATGACGCCGAATGCGCCGTAAGTCACCAGATCTTCAATAGCCTCCGGTTTAATCGGCGACCAGGGCTGTTCAGCACGTTTTTGCCCTATAAACCAGACAACGGCAAAACCAATCAGGTACATCAGGCCATACCAATGAATCTTTACCGGGCCTAAGCTAAAGGCAATAGGGTCGATTTGTGGAAAAGTCAGCATAATTAAACATCCAGATTAGTAACATCCAAGGCATTTTTGACGATAAAATCCCGTCGCGGTTCCACCACATCGCCCATTAGCGTGGTGAAAATCTCATCGGCGGCAATCACATCTTCAATTCTGACTTGCAGCAAGCGTCGGTTATTTGAATCCAGCGTGGTTTCCCACAGCTGTTCCGGATTCATTTCACCCAGGCCTTTGTAACGCTGAATATGCTGGCCTTTTTTAATTTCCTTCATCATCCATTCAAAAGCCTGCTTAAAGCTACTGACCGGCTGCTGTCTTTCGCCCATTTGCATGAATGAGCCTTGGTTAAACATGCCCGCCGTGTTTTCTGCATATTGCGCGATTTTTTGATAATCCTTGCCGTTAAAAAAAGTTGACGGCAAGATAAAAGTTTTAGTTAAGGCGTGCAGTCGTTTCTTAACGACGACAGAAAAATCGTTGGCTGCTTTATAGTCCAGCTCGATGGTGTATATCGCCTTGCTCTCGCAATCGGTCAACTTCTGCGCCATGGCGGCAAACCAGGCAGCAAGCTTTTGCTGATCCTGTTTGAGTTCGTCGCTGATCACAGTCATATAGGCAAACTGCTCTAAAAATATCTCATCGTAGCGTCTGGACAAGCGGTTATTGATACCGTCGACCTCAGTGAACAATTTGGCCAACTTTTCCAAACCCTGCCCCTGAATGGGTGGCGCTGACGTATCGGTAAACAACTGGGCTTTATCCAGGGCTAGCTGAATCAAATATTCGTTCAACTGCGCATCGTCTTTAACGTAATGCTCCTGTTTGCCTTTTTTTACCTTGTACAACGGCGGCTGAGCAATATAGATATAGCCTTTTTCGACGATCTCGGGCAATTGACGGTAAAAAAACGTTAGCAATAAGGTTCTGATATGCGAGCCGTCGACATCGGCATCGGTCATGATGATAATGCGGTGATAACGCAGCTTGGCCAGATTATATTCGTCCTTGCCGATGCCGCAACCTAACGCGGTAATTAAGGTTCCGACTTCTTCCGAGGAAATCATTTTGTCGAAACGGGCTTTCTCTACGTTAAGGATTTTTCCCTTTAACGGCAATATCGCTTGTGTGCGCCTATCCCTGCCCTGCTTTGCCGATCCGCCCGCAGAATCCCCTTCCACCAGGAACAATTCGGATAAGGCCGGATCTTTCTCCTGGCAATCCGCCAGTTTTCCCGGCAATCCGGCAATATCCAGCGTGGTTTTACGACGGGTCATTTCACGGGCTTTACGGGCTGCTTCTCTGGCACGGGCGGCATCAACTATCTTGCCGACTATCGCCTTGGCTATTTGCGGTTTTTCCAGCAAAAACTCCTGCAGCTTTTCATTCATCGTCGATTCGACTATCGGTTTAATTTCCGAAGAAACCAATTTATCTTTAGTTTGAGATGAAAATTTTGGATCAGGCACCTTAACAGAAAGAACCGCCGTCAAGCCTTCCCGTGCATCATCACCGGTCGTTTGTACTTTTTCTTTTTTAGCCAAACCGCTGGACTCGATGTATTGATTGATAGTTCGGGTTAAAGCGCCCCTGAAACCGGCCAAATGGCTGCCGCCGTCGCGTTGGGGAATATTGTTGGTGTAGCAGAACACGTTCTCCTGATAGGAGTCATTCCATTGCATAGCCACTTCGACAACAACACCGTCTTTTTCAGCTGTAAAGTGAAATACTTCCGGAAATAGCGGCGTTTTGTTTTTATTCAAATGCACTACAAAAGCGCCTATGCCGCCTTCAAACTCGAACACATCTTTTCTGTCGTTGCGTTCGTCTTCCAGGCTGATACGGACGCCGGAGTTCAGAAAAGACAGTTCTCTGAGTCTTTTTGCCAGAATATCGTAGTGAAACTCGACATCAGTGAATGTTTCGGTACTGGGCTTGAAATTGATCAGCGTGCCGGAGCCATCGCAAGGTCCAACTACGGCCAATGGCGCAACCGGGTTGCCCATTCGATACTGCTGTTTGTAAAGCTGGCCGTTCTTGCGCACCTCAAGATTCAATTCTTCGGATAAGGCATTGACCACCGACACACCGACACCGTGCAGACCACCGCTTACCTTGTAGGCATTATCATCAAACTTACCGCCGGCATGCAGTACCGTCATAATAACTTCCGCTGCCGACACCCCTTCTTCTTTATGAATATCAACAGGAATGCCCCGGCCATCATCAGAAACAGAGACTGAACCATTGCTGTGAATAATCACCCTGACTTCTTTACAATAACCTGCCAGAGCTTCGTCAATCGAGTTATCCACGACTTCAAAAACCATGTGATGCAAACCGGAACCGTCATCGGTATCGCCGATATACATGCCCGGTCGTTTTCTGACTGCGTCTAAGCCTTTTAGCACTTGAATATTGGTGCTGTCGTATTCAGGCACAACTGTTTGACTTGACGTTTCGACAACTTGATCACTGGAGTTACTCATGATTGTTTTTTCCTAATGGTTGCGAATGTTCCACGTGGAACATTACACGGATTTTATGGTGCCATGTTCCACGTGGAACATTTTGTAATTTTTAATTTGACTTAAGTCGCCAAAATCTTTTTTTTCGGTTGCGGTAATAAATACCTGACAAGCCATTTCTGACAAATAGTTTAATAATTTAGCGCGGTTAATCACATCGAGTTCTGCAGCGAAATCATCAATTAAAATACAGCCTGTTTGACTGTGTTCGTTGGCAAGCAATTGAACTTGTGCCAACTTCAAACTCATGACTAATAATTTTAATTGCCCGCGTGACACAAAATCCTTTGCCAAACGGCTATTAACCAATAACTGAAAATCTCCACGATGCGGTCCGCTATGGGTAAAGCCATAACGAAGATCTTTATCCCGATCATCAAGTAAAGCCTGATTAAATTCTTTGGCAGTATCCCAACCGGACACCAGCTTCAGATCCACACTATCAAGGCTGAGAAATCTGCCAATGATTTCGATAAAAACAGGTATGAATTTTTCTACATATTGCTGGCGGAGATTATTGATTATTATACCGTAATAAATCAGTTCTTTATCCCAAACATTAATTTGCTCAATGCGCTTTGTTTTTAACAGCGCATTGCGTTGAGACAAGGATTTTTTAAACTTACGCCACACAGATAAAAAGTTTGGGTCGTTATTAAAAACACCCCAATCTAAAAATTCTCTTCTTATTTGGGAACCGGTATCCAGTAATTCATAACTTTTGGGATGAATAAGCTGCAACGGCAATGCATAGGCTAAATCCGAGCGTTTTTGTTTGGCTTGTTGATTAATATGGATTTCGCTGTTTTTACCATCAAGCTGGATACCCAACTGCAACTGACTGCCATTTTCCTGCACTGTTTGCGCACAAACGATTAAACGGTCTTTGGTGAAATTGATAACCGACTTGATAGCCGAACAACGATAAGACTTGGCTCGACCTAAAATAAAAATAGCTTCGAGTAGAGCGCTTTTGCCGCTGGCGTTTTCTCCAAAAATCAGATTGATTGCTGGAGAGGGGGCTATTGATTCTTTTTGGATATTTCTAACGGAGTCAATATCCAGCTTCAACAAACTCATTACTGCACGATTACAGCCTCATCGGCATAACAATAAATTTATAGCCGCAATCACCCGGTTCATCGATAAAGCAACTGCTGGCGTTACTCGCAATAGTCAAAACCGCAAGTTCAGAATCCAGGTTGGAAACAGCATCCAATAAATACTGAGCATTAAAAGCAATCGTTAACGGTTCGCCGGTATATTCAATAATCAATTCTTCCTCGGCTTCATCATGCTCTGGGTTATGGGTACTGATTTTTAACTTGTCAGGAGTAATATCGAAAGTCACCCCCTTAAACTTTTCATTCGACAAGATGGCGACACGAGTCAATGCATCTTTTAACACTTGTTTTTGAATATGAATTTGATTGAAAAACGCCTGTTGGAAAACTTTACTAAAATCAGGATATTTTGAATCCACCAATTTTGCCGAGAAAATCAGGTTCTTGATGAAAATTCGAATATTGTTAGTGGAAAACTCAATTTTTAATTCCGCTTCAGGGTCATCAAGCAAGCGACTCAGTTCAAGCACACCTTTTCTGGGAAGAATAATCCGGGCTTCAAAGCCGGTGGCCTGATCCAGGTTATCCTCATAAATAGACAAGCGATGTCCATCAGAGGCGACCAGTTTAAATTTACTGTTGAATACATGAAACAACAAACCGTTCAGGTAATAACGAACATCCTGATTAGCCATGCAGAAGACCGTCTTATCCAGTGCTTTTTTAAATTTACCAGCAGTCATAAATAAATGGTTTTCCAATTCGGATTCGGCAAACTCAGGATAATTATCGGCAGGCAAGCAGCTCAAAGAAAAACGACTGCGGCTTGAGGCTATTTTCACCTTATCGCCCTGCAATTCGCATTTAATTTCAGCACCGCTAGGTAGCAGTCTGCAAATATCTAAAAATTTTCTGGCCGGTACGGTAATCGTTCCGGGCGTGGCCGTGGCGATATTGATTTTAGCAATGATCTGAATTTCCAGATCGGTACCCGTTAAAATCAGCTGATCTTCTTCAATAACCATCAGTACATTGGAAAGAATGGGGATGGTCTGCCTTTTTTCTATCACACTGACGATTTGCTGCAAAGGACTCAGGATTTCTTCTCTATTAATAATAAATTTCATAAAAGAATATTTTTCTATTATTACTATTAGCTTAAAAGGAAGCTGTGCATAACAGCTTTTTAACCTTAAAAATCAATTAGCTATGTTGTTATAAACAATGTGGTTAATGATGCGCTTTACTGTGTGCAGCTTGTGGATAAATAACGATAATGAATAATATAACAGGTTATCCACAGCCTGCTCCGGGTTAATGTGACAGGGTTCTCAACAGGTTGGAATAATCCTCAGCAATTTTATTATCAGCTTCTTTTAACTCTGCAATTCGTTTACAGGCATTCATTACCGTGGTGTGATCGCGTCCGCCAAAGGCATCGCCAATTTCAGGAAAACTGTGCGAGGTTAATTCTCTGGCTAAGCACATAGCCATTTGCCTGGGCCTGGTAATGGATTGTTTTCTGTTTTTAGAAGACAGGTCGGCAACTCGGATTTTAAAATATTCGGCGACTGTTTTTTGAATATTGTCGATATTAACCAGTTTATCCTGCAAAGAAATTAAATCATGCAGGGCTTCCTTGGTAAAGTCGATAGTAATGTCACGCCCGGTAAACTGTGCATTGGCAATGACCCGCCGCAAAGCGCCTTCTAGATCCCGAACGTTGGAAGGAATCCGTTTGGCGATAAAAAAAGCCACATCCTGAGCTAATTCGATATTAACAAAAGCCGCTTTCTTCATTAGAATAGCGGCTCTGGTTTCCATATCAGGAGGCTCGATTAAAACAGGAAGTCCCCAACCAAACCGCGATTTCAAACGATCTTCAAGACCTATAATTTCCTTGGGATATTTATCGCAGGTTAAGATAACTTGATGTTTTTTTTCCAGTAAAGTATTAAAAGTATGAAAGAATTCTTCCTGAGAGCGTTCTTTTCCGGCAAAAAATTGAATATCATCGATTAACAGCACATCAACGCCACGATAAAATTCTTTAAAGGCATTAATCGAGTTTTGTTGTAATGCCCTGACCATATCCTGAACAAATTTTTCAGAGTGCAAATAAATGACCGTTGCCGATGGATTTTTTTGTAAAACAGCATTGCCTATTGCATGCATCATATGGGTTTTACCCAAGCCTGAACTGCCGTAAATCAGCAACGGATTATAAGCTTTACCAATATTTTCAGAAACTTGCATCGAAGCCGCCCTGGCCAACTGATTCGATTTACCCTCAACAAAGCTGTCGAAAGTAAATGCCTTATTGAGAAAGCTGGGGCTGGATTTTTGTGTACCGGCAGGCTTTGCTATTTTAGTCGCAGGAGTAGCCGATGAATTTTTTGAACCAATTTCAAGGCTTAAATGCAAAGCCCCATTGGAAAACTCATAAATAGTCTCTTCAATTTTTGCAAAATGATGTTCTTTAACCCAGTCCAGCACAAACCGGTTTGGGGCTAATAATTTTATGTGCCCATCGCTTTCTATGGCCTGAAGAGGCCTTATCCATGTACTGAAGTCAGAACCTGAAATTTCATTTTCAAGTTTAGAAAGACAGCTGTTCCAAATTGAGCTCATTGAAATAGTAAAAAAGTTGATTAAAATTAATGAAATAATTTCATATTTTATCACGATACAGCAATAAAACATTGCCCTACAGAATTGACAGACTCAGCCGTTTATTTTATCATCCGCTGTCTTTTTTATCTGTTTTTGTTAACACTCATCTGATCAGGCCTTAAGTACAATGAAAAGAACATACCAACCCAGTAAAATTAAACGCGCAAGAACCCACGGTTTTCGCGCAAGAATGGCAACAGTCGGTGGCCGCAGAGTTATCAATGCTCGTAGAGCAAAAGGACGCGCCCAGTTAACCGTTTAATTGATGGTTTTGTGGCTGAAGAAGTTTTTAGTTTCCCCCCGCAGTTACGGTTAAAAAAACCCGCTGAATATAAAAAAGTTTTTGCTAAGCCTGTAAAATCAAGTGACCAATATTTTACCCTGTTAGCCATACGCAATGATTTCGATCATCCAAGGCTAGGCTTGGCAATCGCTAAAAAGAATATAAGAAAGGCAGTACGAAGGAATGTAATTAAACGAACTGTCCGGGAAAACTTTAGAATAAAACAACATGGCCTAGGGAGTATGGATATTGTTGTTTTGGCTCGTAGAGAGGCCGTAAATGCTCCGCTGGATTTGTTAAGAAAATCATTGGAAAAGCATTGGCTTAAGCTGGTATCCCGATGCGATTCATACTCATAGCAATTATAAAGTTTTATCAATACTTTATTAGCCCTCTGCTAGGCGATAGATGTCGCTTCTATCCAAGTTGTTCATGTTATTCTCTGGAAGCGCTTCAGCTCCATGGAGCCATTATCGGCTCCTATCTCACCCTCAAAAGATTATTAAGATGCCATCCGTTCCATGAAGGTGGCATTGATCCCGTTCCAGAAAAATTTGGTAATAAGAATGGATAACATAAGATTTGTACTGATCGTTACTTTTGCGATGCTTGTTTTTATGCTGCAACAAGCCTGGCAACAGGATTATGGCCCGAAACCTGAAATTGCCGCTATGACAGACAGCGTAGCGGCCAATACTAAAGAGGATCTACCTACTGCCACCGGAGCATCAGCTCAAACAGAACCGGCAGATCAGGATACTGCAGCTGTTCCATTGGCAACATCGTCATCGGCCAACATCATTAGCGTTAAAACCGATGTGTTTGCACTTGAAATTGATACCAAAGGAGGCACTATTCAGAATCTGGATCTGCTGGATTATCCACAGGAAAAAGTCAATACTTGGGTAAATGGCTTGCGTAAACTGATTGGTTTAGAACCCGCAGAAAAAAACACTGCCCCGGTACGTTTATTTGACAGCAGCCAGGAAAAACTATTTGTCGCCCAAAGCGGTTTAATCGCCGAAAGCGGTTTTTCGGCAGCACCGAATCATCATACGGTTTTTAAAAACGAACAACAAAGTTATGAGCTGAAACTTGGCGATGATCATTTAACCATCCCTTTAACCTGGACTGACAATAACGGTCTGACTATTACCAAATTATTTACCTTTAAGCGCGGCAGTTACGAAATAACACTCGAACAGCAAGTAAAGAATAATTCTTCAAAAGATTGGTCCGGCAGACAATACAGCCAATTACTCAGAGTTCCCGATACCACAAGCAGTGCAGGAGGAATGCTGACCGGCGGTATGAGGGCTTATGCTGGCGGCGTTATTTATACTGAGAAAAATAAATATCAAAAGATAAGCTTTGATGATATGGATGATGAAAATCTTGATGTTGCGACCGTAGGCGGTTGGACAGCGATTATTCAGCATTATTTTGCCTCGGCATGGGTTCCGCCTGCAGATAAGGAAAATCACTTTTATACCAAAACACTGAAGGATGCACGTTATGTGATTGGAACTTATTCTCCATTAGTCACTGTTAACGCAAACTCCGATGCGCAGTTCGTCGCCAAATTATTCGCCGGCCCTAAAATCCAGCCGATGATGGAAAAAATTGCACCCGGTCTTGAGCTTACCGTGGATTACAGCTTTTTAACTTTTATCGGCAAACCGATTTACTGGATATTAAATCAAATATATAACGCTGTTGGTAACTGGGGCGTCGCTATTATTGGCGTCACCTTATGTATTAAGTTGCTGTTTTTCCCCTTGTCGCAGGCCAGTTATAAATCAATGGCTAAAATGCGTAAAATTCAGCCGCGTCTTAAAGAATTGCAAGAGCGCTTTGCCGACGACAGACCGCGTTTCAATACCGAAATGATGGCTTTATATAAAAAAGAAAAGGTCAACCCCTTGGGCGGCTGTCTGCCTATTTTGGTGCAGATTCCGGTATTTATGTGTTTATATTGGGTATTGAGCGAAACCGTTGAATTTCGTCATGCGCCTTTTATGTTATGGATACAGGATTTATCTTCACAGGATCCATTTTTTGTTTTGCCGGTTATCATGGGTATCACCATGAAAATTCAGCAAAGCTTAAATCCTGCGCCGATTGATCCGATACAGGCTAAAGTCATGAAGATGTTCCCGATAGTCTTCACCATCTTCTTCCTGTTTTTTCCGGCCGGTTTGGTTTTATATTGGGTAGTCAATAATACCCTGTCTATTATTCAACAGTCGTATATCACCCGGCAAATCGCTAAAATGCCATAACCTTGGCTACAGTGAATATTACTTACCTAGATACCATTGCAGCTATTGCCACACCGCCAGGGAATGGCGGTGTGGGCATTATTCGTATTTCGGGAACATTAGTTCCCGAAATTGCCAAACACCTCATTAACCGGCCATTAACTCCCCGACTAGCCTTGTATTCATCTTTTACCGATGACGACGGCTCGGTAATCGATTCCGGCATCAGCCTTTACTTTCCGGGACCTGCCTCGTACACCGGAGAAGACATACTTGAACTCCAAGGCCACGGTGGCTCAGTGGTATTGGACATGCTGTTGCGACGGGTATTATCGCTAGGTGCGCGCTTAGCCAATCCCGGCGAATTTACCGAACGCGCCTTTCTCAATAACAAACTTGACCTAGCTCAGGCTGAAGCCGTCGCCGACCTGATTGAAAGCAGCACCGAACAATCGGTCCGGTCGGCACAAAAATCGATGCAGGGTGTTTTTTCAGTGCAGATCAATGAACTGGTCGACGAACTCACCGAGCTCAGAACCTATGTCGAAGCGGCTATCGATTTTGTCGATGAAGAAATCGATTTTCTGACCGACGGCGTGGTCGAAAACCGGTTGGTCAAATTACAGCAGCGTATCGAACAAATCGAAAAAACCGCGCAACAAGGCCGCTTGCTGCGCGATGGCATGACTATAGTCTTGGCCGGAAAACCCAATGCCGGAAAATCCAGCCTACTCAATGCGCTGGCCGGACATGAAGCGGCAATAGTCACCGACATAGCCGGAACCACGCGCGATGTGTTAAAAGAGCGTATCCAGCTGAACGGCATGCCTTTGCATATCATCGATACTGCAGGTTTGCGCGAAAGCGACAATGCGATAGAGCGAGAAGGCATTCGCAGGGCGCATCAGGAAATCAAGAACGCCGATAAAATCTTATTGCTGATCGATGCCAGAGAACCGGAAATAGAATCGATATTAAAAACCCTGCCCTCTGGCTGCAACATCACCCAAGTCTATAACAAAATAGACCTGATTGGCATTGCACCGAAAATCAAACAAACCGAATCAGGCTCCCACATCTATTTGTCAATAAAAACCGGCGACGGCATGGAGCTGTTAACGCAGCACCTTAAGCAGAGTGTCGGCTTTAACGAGGCTACAGATAATGTTTTTATTGCTCGAAGACGGCACATAGAAGCTTTGAACAACGGCCATCGGTTTGTTGACTGCGCCTTAAACCAGTTAAGAGGCAGTCAGGCCGGAGAACTGGTTGCGGAGGATTTAAGACAGGCTCAAAACAGCCTTGCGGAAATTACCGGAAAATTTACTTCGGATGATTTGCTGGGAAAAATATTTTCTAGTTTTTGTATTGGAAAATAGTAGCTCGTGCTCAACAGAGCGCACGAATTTAACTTGCTCGGGTTTTCGGGATCACACCTAGCCATAGGTATCTACACAACTTTAAATATGTATAATCAGTTAGTTAGGGAAATATAGTCGGTTTTCCATAAAGATAATCACTTTTAGCATGTGATTTTTGACGCTCAATGTAGTCAGTTGTTAACCGGAAATCATGAATAACCC